>NZ_JBKQTQ010000077.1:0-20592 GCF_052143115.1 Mycobacterium sp. | reverse complement strand
CTCTTCTCACGGGTGTGTCTGCGGTGGTCAACAACCAGCTGCTCGTCGTCGGGCCAGATTACGCGTACAAATTCAACACAACTGGTTGGGGATGGGTGCACATCGCGCTGGGAATTCTGTTGATTGTTGTCGCCTTTGGGCTTTTCTGGGGCACAACGTGGGCGCGGGTAATGGGGATTATCATTGCGTGCCTCGGAATCGTAGTCATGTTCCTTTGGCTTCCCTACTACCCGGTGTGGTCTGTTGTGCTGATCGCACTTAACGCCCTCGTCATCTGGGCCATCGCGACATGGGACACAACGCGGTCGCGCCACGAGTAGTGATCATGTGACGGTCACTCCCTGTCAGTGGGCCGTCCTCCCACACGATACGGTCCACGACCCGATTGTTTCGCCAGTCGATGACGCGACAGTATCCTGACCTCGTTCCGCCACCCACAGTTGGCTTCCGTCGGCGGAGAAGAACCTTCGTGCGGGCGCGGTATCGATGACGTGCACGGCATTGGTGGTCACATCAATGACATTGAGGTACTGGCCATCGCAGGAGAACCCGAGACCGTGAACATCGATCTGCCCGTCGTACATCCAGCGCGACGGCCTCGTTCTGCTCCAAGAGATTTCGGACTTCTGGCCGATCCACGAGCGCGACGGGCTCGTCGTTATCGTCAACCTTTGGCTATCTGCTGATTTATACCCGCTCAAAATTCGTCCCGCTGATCGCCGGCGATGTCGGCGACGTCGGCCGCGGTGGCGGCGGCCACCTCGCGGGCCAGTTCGCCGGTCGGCGGCTCGATTACGGTTACCTGATCAACACGACGATCGTCACGATGGCGAAATAGAGGATCACTGCTAGGACCGTTACCCATAAGTGTGGGTCGCGCTTGTGCGTTTCGATATCGCGCGTCAGCGGCGGCAGGACCCGAAGCAGGATGGGAAGCACCGACAGCGCCAGCCCCCCGGCTACCAGCGCGGCGGCGGCGGAACCCCAGCCTTCTCGCATCGCCTCTAGCGAAATGAAAAGCGTCGCCGCGATCACGACCACTAAAACGAGCCGCAGGCGCGGATCGACCTGCGCCCCGTTCTTGGCGTTCGAGGTGTCAAAAAACCGAACCTGAAACAGCAAGGCACCGGCGACGGCGAGCTGAGCCGCGATGATCGACTGGAAATACTGAACTGGCACGGCATTACTCATCGGATTATGATGCCCGAACTTGTTCTGCCACCCGAACATCGTGCGCTATCGACTGCACCACATCGAGCTGACATTGTTGTCGGCCCCCGGGCCCGGATGGTCGCTCTCTGCCGGCCGGGCCGGGCCGATTCCGGTGTGGCGAACGTGGCTGCACGGACTGTCGCTAACGCCAACAACAACGCGGACGGTTGGTACAAAGGTAATTACTAGACGTCTGCCTGTGAGTTCGCCCTGATGCGTTGCCACGGGCCAAACGGGACGCGCAACATGCTGACGTGAAAATGCTCACCGCGGCCGAGCAGAACTGAAGCACGGCCATGGACGCCCTCATCACCGCCACCGCGGCCATCAACGCCTGCTGCCCGTGAGGAGTGTGCCATGAAACTCGCCATCATCACCGCCGCCGCAGTTCTCGCTGTCGCGTTCGCCGCGCCGGTACACGCCGCCCCTGTGTGGCCGTCGTGTGTCACGCCGGAAGGCAACCCGTGCCCGCCGCCCCCACCGGGCTGCGTGCAGGACAACGGGATGCCCTGCTCGGCGGCGCCGCAGGACTTGAACGCGGCCTGCGCGCGCAACCCGGCCATCTGCATGTGGATCACGCGCGGCGGTTTCGGCTTCTGAACGCGCCCGAAACTAGACCCGCGAACTCGGGGAAGCCGGAAGAACCGGCGCCCTCAGCGGCGCCGTCGGAAGAACCAACGCAGGCGTCGGCAGCGAATCGAAAACGCAGGATGAACGAAATCGTTCTGTGGGTGGTCGTTGTATGCGCCGTACTTTTGCTCATCGCGTTCGTGGTAGCCATCCACAACAAGCAGAAGGTCGGCAAGAGCGACAACCCGACCGCGCAGAAAGCCGCGCTGACACTGCTTGAAACGATTCCAGTCAAGGGATGGGCGCCGAAGACTGGCTACTCTCGCGACAGCTTCGGACCACCTTGGACTGACGATGTGGATGTCGAAGGTGGACATAACGGCTGCGACACCCGCGACGACATCCTGCGGCGGGATTTGTCGGACGTCGTCCCCAGGAGCGGCTGCACAGTTCTGTCAGGGGTATTGCATGACCCGTACACCGGAAAAGACATCCCATTTAATCGAGAAGAAGGCACTGACGTCCTGGTGCAGGTCGATCACGTCGTAACGCTGCTGGATGCCTGGGAGACGGGTGCCCAAAACTGGGACCAAGCCAAGCGTGTTCAGTTCGCCAATGACCCCCTAGACCTTCTTGCTGTCAGCGGCAAGGCCAACAGGAAGAAGAAGGCCGGCGATGTGGCGACGTGGTTACCGAGCAATAAAGATTTCGGGTGCGATTACGTCACTCGGGTGGTCAAGGTCAAGGCGAAGTACGGACTGTGGGTGATCCAGGCCGAGCATGATGAGGCATCGCGCATACTGACCAAGTGCTCCTCGCAAGTTCTCCCTTCGTCCGGAGTTCCCACTTCGTCGGGTGTTCTCCCTTCGGCGGGAACGCTTTTCCCTTCGTCGTCGGCGAATAGGAAGTACCCCAACTAATTAGCACAATAACCAGCTTGGCAAAGTGTCGGCGAAGACAACCGCCATGGCAAGAGAAGAAAGCAGACCGGTAAGTTCGCCACCGACTGCAGGGGAAGGGAGCACCACGAAAGATGACTACTAGCAACGTTATTCGCATCGTTCAGGCGACGTTAATCGCCGTCGGGCTAGCGTTCGCCATATCTGTGGTGGTGGCTGGACACTGGTGGTCCGACAAGCCCAAGATCGACCTCGGCGACCTCGGCAAGCATGTCACCAGCGGCTTGCAGAACCAGTTCGACACCTCCGATGGCATGAAGCAGTACGGGCTTCACGTCGCCGACGACATCATGCTCATCAACGTGACCGGCAACGAGTACCGGGGCCTGGTCACAGTCCGTACGAACAAGCTCAATGACGTGCTCGTCGGAATCATCCTCTACTCAGACGGCAACAACATGATCTACCACATCGATCCGGAGTCGACCCCAAAGCTGATCCAAGCCGCCGAAAGGGACGAAGACCGGCAACAGACGTGCTCACACCCCCCATGCTAAGTCGTCGTCTTGCGCGCCCAAGGTCTTGCTTAACGCGGTCGGCGACTGGTACGTGCCACGGGCACGGCGGCGTGGCACAAGTGTTGGCGCCGTAGAGGTTCAAGGGGGATTTAATCGCCCATGTCGTTGGGTCGCGGTCAGGTGTTCGCCGGGTACACCATTGTTCGGCTACTCGGCTCCGGGGGTATGGGCGAGGTCTACGTAGCCGAGCACCCGAGGCTGCCTCGCCACGATGCGTTGAAGGTGTTGCCTGCAGACGTTTCGGCGGACCCCGAATTTCGGAGTCGGTTCAACCGCGAAGCCGACCTGGCCGCCGCGCTCTTCCACCCGCACATCGTCGGAGTGCATGACCGAGGCGACTTCGACGGTCAACTGTGGATCGCGATGGACTACGTCGAGGGCACCGACGCAGGGCAGTTCATGAAAGCCCAGTATCCGGAGGGGATGCCGGAATACCACGTGTCTGCCATCGTTACCGCGGTAGCCGCGGCGCTCGACTACGCAAACCAGCGAGGGCTGCTGCATCGCGACGTCAAGCCGGCCAACATCTTGCTCACCGAGCCAGAAGACGGGGAACGACGGATCATGCTGGCGGACTTCGGGATAGCGCGACAACTGGCCGATATCAGCGGGCTCACTGCGACCAATATGACGGTCGGCACCGTTGCTTACGCCGCGCCTGAACAGCTGATGGGTGCAGACATCGACGGGCGCGCCGACCAATACGCGCTGGCCGCCACCGCGTTTCACCTTCTCACCGGTGCGCCGCCGTATCAGCATTCCAACCCGGTCGCCGTCATCAGCCAACACCTCAATGCAGCATCGCCGAAGCTCAGCAGCCGGCGCCCGGAGTTGGCGCACCTGGATCAGGTGTTGTCAAAGGCATTGGCCAAAGACCCTACCCACCGGTTCGACCGATGCCGCGACTTCGCCACCAAGCTCAGTGAGCGGGCCGCTGTCGATGCGGAAAGTGATCGTGGCACTGAAGCTGGTCCCACGGTCGCCGCGCATGCCGCGGGGTCTAAGGCTCCAACTGCGGTCGGCAGACCACGCGGCAAATCCGCGCAATCAGAAGGACACAGCCCGATACCACAGTCGACGGCCACGAAATCGCCACCGCAGCCTAAGGAAAGCCCACCATCGGGCACCGAGCCGGCACCGACCGCGGCGAAGGAGAAGCGGCACAGGTGGCCCCGGATCCTTGTCGGGTCGGCGGCAGCGCTGGTTGCGTGCGCCGCCATTGCGGCCATCGTCTACGGGGGCCAGTCGCAAAACGACGCAACCACTGCCCGCGCACCCAGCACCCTAGGTCCAGCAGCCCAGTCCAGCACTCAAGATCCAGCCGTTGTGGGTCCGGTACTCGACGGCACTTACCGCGTGGACCTCGACTTTCAACACCAGATGCTCAACGGCTCCCCCAACCCCCAGCCCAACGCCACCGGTTGGTGGGCTTTTCGTTCAACGTGCACACCCACCGGATGCGTTGCCACCGCGACCAAGCTGGATGCCAATCTGAACCAAGCCCCGAACATACCCGGCAGCACAGACGTTTTCCGCTTCCTCGACGGCCACTGGCAAAACGCTCCTACACCTTATCCGGGAGATCTGGCATGTCCCGGAGTCGGAAAAGTCCCGGTAACCATGGTGGGTCATTCGTCATGGGCGCCACAGTCTGACGGCACGTTCCAGGGCGTTCAGACCGCCACCGTCCAAACCGATGTGTGTGGCTCGCAGGGAGAGGCATACCGGGTGCCCTTTGTAGCGACCCGGATCGGCGATGTGCCGTCCGGTGTCACTGTGGCCGATCCGGCGAGTGCGAATGAACCTGCGCCGCCGCCAGCCGCGCCTCCGCCGTCCCCGACGTCGGTGCCAACGTGCAACGACGGCGCCATCAAACCCGATGGAGGCGGAGCCGATGGCTACTATACGTGTGTCGGCGGCCAGTGGGTCCTCACTGTGCCGACGTTCGATCCCGACAGCGCCGACGGCTACGGCCCTAACCAGCCACTACCGCCACTATGCATACGCTTTCCGAGCCAATACAGTTGCCCGACAGGAGGGTAAGCACGGAAAACAGTGGGCGTCGATGACCTTGGCGTTCCTGCCAACCTTGGAACTGACGCCCCACGTCTCAGAACTAATGTTGTGGGTTTCTCGAAAGCCGCAGCGAAAGTATCGGGGTCGCGACGGTGATCGCGGCAGAGGTTTGGTTCACCTCCCCTTAGCTAGTGAGGTCAACCCGCGCGTTGGTCTCTTGGTCGAGGCCGAAGACCTGTACGGAGGCTGACTTTCCTTTCAGGACATGGAATCCCCGGTCGATGAGTCCGGGCGGTCGAGACGCCAAGGCATCGAAGCACTGCTCGGTGAGAAGGATAGCGTCGCCGGTGGTTTTGGTGAGTTGCTCGACGCGGGCTGCCACGTTGACGGTGTCACCGATGAGGGTGAATTCGAGCTTGCCGCCGCCGCCGATGGTTCCGGCGATCACCACACCGGTGTTGATCCCGATGCCGATGCGAAGCTCTCCGCCGAATCGCTCGGCGACACGGCGCTGAATCAACACCGCGGCGCTCACAGCGGCGTCGGCATGCTCCGCGAGGTCGTTCGGGGCGCCGAAGACGGCCAGCGCCCCGTCGCCGAGGAACTTGTTGACGTGCCCTCCGGCGTCGACGACGGCAGGCACGACGATCTCGAACAAGGCGTTGAGTCGGGATACCGTGTCCTCGGCAGTGTTTGCCTCGGCGAACGGGGTGAAGTCGCGGATGTCGACGAACATTACCGTCACCTGCCGGCGTTCACCGGCGAACACATCGTCGCCCTGCTCGAGCAGCCGCGCCGCAAGGGCCGGATCGACGTAGGTGCCGAACGCCCCCTGAAGTCGTTGCCGCTCAGCCAATCCGGCCTGCATACGGTTGAACGACGCTGCGAGCACGCCGAGATCATCGTCTTGAACCACCGGCAGGCGTTGGCTGTAGTCGCCAGCCGCAACACGTTTCGTTCCTTCGGCAAGATCCCCAATCGGTTTCAGGGCCGGCGAGAAGGAGGCGAAGACCGTTATCGGCACACCGAATCCCAGGGTCAACCCGAATCCGATCACCACCCAAAGCGCGGGAATCTGATTCGCCCGGTCGAACACAGCCGTGAGCATCGCGCCCGAGACGGCGAATGCAAACGCGACCCCGAGCATGGACAGGTTCGTCCAGGTGGCGAACGTAGGGCGAGACCGCGGCAGGGAGTCCCCGATTCCCTTGCCACCAGCCAGTGCGACCCTTACCGGCCGCAGCGGGGCCTCCGCCAAGCTGTGCACCCCGATCAGGTGGCAGGCCGGCCCGAAAATGGCGCCCACGATCGCATACTGGCCAAGCCGCGATCCGGTCGCGCCGGCAATGACACCGACAATGACCGCCAACACGCCGGCCACGACTGCGGTGACCCCTAATGCTCGAGCGGTCCCCTTGCGAGACCAGACATACGTGGCCTCCAGAGCGCTCATCCGATCGATCTCCTGGCCCGCAGCCCATCGATCGACAAGCCGCCACGCGCCCAGGCCGGGAAGAACCAGCGCGTACATCAGCACCAGCACCGCGACAACGGTGACACCGGCCGACTCGATGTAGCGACTGGACTTCTCGAAAGCCACGATGATGAACGACAAGACTAGGTAGACCGGGAGCGCTATAGGGAAACCGATCGCGCAGAACACCCACGAGTACCTCGGTCCATGGCGATCCCACGCCCACTGCCAGACACGGTCCATGCCGCGAGACTAAACGGCTAGCGCCCTTTCATCTGCCTTTGAACGCGCGCGCGTCTCTATCAGGTCGCCGACGGCTCGGATCCGCGCCGCAATCTTCGTCCCATCGGCGAATGACGGCGTTGCCGGTAGCAGCTTTCGCGAAGGCGTGGCGCGGACGCCGAACATAGCGGCAACAGTGCCCGCCCTGTGAGCGGCCCGTGCGCTACAAACGACCTGATGCGCTTGGGCGCCAATCTGGCTCGTCGTGAGATCAGCGTCATGTTCGAGGAATTGCACCGCCAGGTACCCGACATTGTCGCGACGGAGGAGCCCGCACGTTGCTGTCGCCGTTCATCCACGGCATCAAGACGCTGCCGATCGCCTGGACACCGCCGACCTGAAATCCGATCTGCGGCATTGGCGGCAGCACCGCCGAACAAGGTCGATGGACCGGACATCGTTGCCATGGTTCGCCACGCGTCGGAGACAACCATTCGATCGAACGGTGCAAAAGTGCCAGATTCGATTGTGAGCAAACAGTGTTCCCGCCGTTTCTTCGCTGTTACGACGAGACGGCTACCGTACGCCAATGAAAAAGCGGCTGGCGGCAACAGCCTATGCTTTCTTGCTCTGCACAAGCACGGTCGTCGAAGTGCCTGCCGCAAAGGCCACAATCCAAATTCCCAAGATCGTTTGCTCGACCGTTAACCCCGACACGACAACCGCGAGTGGCCCACGTATCCAGCACATCACTGTCGACGGAAATCCTGTTTCGGTCCTGCTTCCGCCGCAGTATGGCACCTCGATGCGAAAATATCCCGTGCTCTACCTCCTGTACGGGGCGGAGTCAGACGTGGACTCGTTTCTGACCCGCACCAATCTCATTACGGTGACAAGCGCGTTCCCCGACAACCAACAGTTCATCGTCGTTACGCCGTCCGGCGGTCTGACCGGCTTCTATGTCGACTGGAAAGACGGCAGCCACCACTACGAAACGGAGATCATCAACCGGGTCATCCCAGCGATCGATGCGCAGTTTCGCACACTCGCTGATAAAGGACACCGAGCGGTGGCCGGCGTCTCGATGGGCGGCTTTGGCGCCGCACATTACGGCGTGAAGTATCCGGGCCTGTTCGGTGCCATCGGAACGTTGTCAGGCGGCGATAACAACCAGGCTTCCGATGAGGCTGCCGTTATCATCGGAGCGAGCGTGGAGCAGCGCGAGTGCGCCGACGGCCTAGCAGCTGGCCAGTATGACCCGTTCGGAATGTTCGGCGACCCCGTACTGGATGCCGGTCGATGGCGTGCAGCCAACCCGGTTGCTAATGCATCCCAACTGCGCGGCATGGACATATATCTCACCGCGGGAAACGGCTCCCCCTGTGACGCCGACGACGCCCAAACGCTCGTCACAAACCCTGGCGAGGGCGTTCTCGAATTAGGCGTCGGCCAAACGACCCTCGACCTGCATGTCGCGTTGAGATTCGCTGGTGTACAGCACATCTACGACGCGAAACCGTGTGGCATTCACACGTACAAATACTTCACGCCGGAGGTCACCACCTACGTCAATCGGTTGGCGAGGCTTTTCTCTAGCTGAATACTTGTGCCTGCAGGCGGGCCTCCAGCGGGTCAGAAGGTCTCAAAACCAAAGATCCGGCACCGGCGGCGGGCGCGACCCCGTCTCTTCCGATGACGTAAATCGGCATTCCGTCAATCCTGAGACGCAGAAAACGGTCGGCTCCAATATTGCCGATCTGCCAGAGTTGCGCCTCACCGGGTTGAATGGGGATGACGGGCGCCACGCTGCCATTCACAGTTACCAGCTCCTCGTAGTCGGCGCGGCCGATGGGATGATGCTTGAGGAGAAGGACCCTTTCGGTCAGACCTTTTAAGAAAGGATAGACGCGGTCGCTGCCGTCAACAAGAATTCCTCCGGACATGCCTCCGATTATTTGCTCGTCGACATGTCCATGCATGTGAGGGTGATACCAGAACAGGCCGACGTGACGCTCAGGGATTTTGATTTGATACGTGAACGTGTGGCCGGGAGCAATGTGTAGGAACACATTGTCGCCATTGTTCAACGGGGAAACATCCAGACCATGAAAATGCAGGTTTGTCTCCTCGGGTAGTTGATTATGCAAGGTGACAGTTAAGATGTCGCCAGCGCGCACACGCCATATCGGCGGCATGTATTGTCCCTTGTAAAGCATGCCCTGAAACTGGTGCCGATCAATCGTATAGGTGGCAGGAGCGGCAACAAGATCAACATCAACCTTGCCATCGCGGCTGGCGAGCATCACAGGATTCGCAAACGGGTGACCGGCATCGTGTCTCTGGGTGCACCCGTAAGTGCAGACCAGCACCATGAGGAGGACGGCCACTTTGTGCGCGGCGGCGGAGATTTTAAACGTCTTGACCGTTGTCACGACAGCGCTCCTCGCGGCAGGGCTGTCGGTCTCCGATGCCAGGACACCATCGGGTCGGCACCCCTGGGCACCAATCGTAACCACATGCCAGCCGCGATATGGCGTAAGTCCCGCCTCGTGGTAGCGCGTTGAATGGGTTTGTGCGCAGGTGCGTACGCGGTGTCACTCTTGAGGTCGCAGCGCATGCGCTGCGCGGAGCAGGCAGTGTCGGTCGAGGTTCGTGTTGACGTGGATTCCGCGGTCGTTGTGTATCGGCCTGCGGCGGGGGAGGAGCGTGCTTCGCCCGCTAAGCAGGTCTCGTTGTCGGACTTGTTCCATGCTGCGCCTTGGCGAACCTTCCGGTGGTACTACGGTCAGCGCCATTACTCGGGATTGTTTTGGTCGGCGACGACCGGAAGTTCAGCCGC
Organism: Mycobacterium sp.; assembly: GCF_052143115.1. Lineage (GTDB taxonomy): Bacteria > Actinomycetota > Actinomycetes > Mycobacteriales > Mycobacteriaceae > Mycobacterium. The sequence continues at coordinate 10,782 of NZ_JBKQTQ010000077.1, read as the reverse complement.
CCTTGCGTGATTGGTTCCACCGCAACCTTTGGGGACTGTCGCCAAACCAGCGGCGGCAGGCGCAAGGGTGAAGGCCGCCTGATTGCTGTAGCCCAGGAATGTGGCGACCTGTGTCAGCGGAATGGCGGAGGACTGCACGTATTCACTGGCCCACTCGCGCCGCAACTGATCGACGATGTCCTCGAAGACCAGATTTTGTTCGCTTAGCCGTCGCTGAAGGGTTCGTTCATGCAGTCCGAGTTGGCGCGCGATGTCGCGCAGGCTGAAATGTCCGGTGGCCAGATGGCGATCGACGAGCGCTGAGGTTTTAGTGCGGCAGAGCGAGACCGGCGCTGACGAGGATGATCCCGGCCGTCGCGGCGGTGAGCAGGGTGAGTACCACGCCGCGGCGCAGGACGAGCAGTACGACTGTGGCGGCGGCAAGGACGGCGTACTGCCACGGTTGGGTCAGGGCGCGGGCCAGGGTGATCGCCGAGCCGAGGATGGCGCCGATCGCGGCCGGTCCGGCGCCGTCGAGAAACGCGCGGGCGGTGGTGTTGGTGCGCAGCTGGTCGAAGTGGCGGGCGCCGAGCAGCACGAACGTGAAGGAGGGGCTGAAGGCGACGATGGCGGCCAGGACACCGCCGAGGAGCCCGGCGGCGGCGTAGCCGACCACGGCGACGGTCTGTACGACGGGGCCGGGGGTGATTTGGCCCAGGGCGACGGCGTTGAGGAACTGGCTGCCGGTCATCCAGTGGTAATGGTTGACGGCGTCGTTTTGCATCAGCGGGACGATCACGAACCCACCGCCGTATGACAGCGCGCCGACCTTGAAGGCCACCCAGGTCAAGGAGGCGAGCGTGCCGAAGGTGAGTGTGCCGATGGCCAGCACGGGCATCGGCGCGATCGCGGTCGGCCCGGTGGTGTCGCGGCGCAGGCGGCTGGTGATCTCGATGGCGCCGCAGGCCAGCAACACCAGCACCAGCCAGGGCCCGATGGTGGCCGCCGCGAGCAGCCCGCCCGCCACGTAGCCGGCCCATCGCAGTCGGCTCGCGCGCCCGCCGTCGCGGGCACGGTGCCAGCTGGCCGGCAGCAGGCCGGCCGCGGCATGCACGGCGACCGCGGCGACCGCCGATCCGGCGCCGGCGCCTGCGGCCAGGACCGCGCGTGGCGGTGCGCCGGCCAAAAACAGCGCGGCCAGGGCGAGGATGAGGATCAGGCCGGGCACGATGAACGCGGCCCCGCCCAGCAGCGCGCCGCGGCGGCCACGGACCCGCCAGGCGCAGAAGATCGCCAGCTGGGTGGAGGCGGGCCCGGGCAGCAGGTTGCAGGCGACGACGGCGTCTTCGAACTCGACCGGTGTCAACCAGCGCTTGCGCTCGACGCACAGCTCGCGCAGCAGCTTGATGTGGGTGGGCGGCCCGCCGAAGCCGATGCAGCCGATGCGTCCCCATTCCAGCGCGAGCACGGCCAGGTTCGGCCGCCGCGCGACCCGCGCGTACGGATCGGGGTCACTCATCGGACCGCGGCAGAGGTGAGCAGCTCGATCGGATTGCTGGACGGGTGGTCGAACACGATCTGGCGTGTCTGCACACCCGCGAGAGAATACATCAAACCTGTTTGATATGCCTAGGGCCGGGGTCGACGCAGCAGGCATAGGCTGGGTGGGTGAGTCCTGACGTCAAAGGCGCTACGGTAGAACAGAAGAACCCTTCATGAGCCACCACCCGGGCGGGTTTACTCCGCTGATCGCGACACGCGCACCGGCCGCGGTGGTGCTGATCCGCCTGTATGTGGGGCTGGTGTTCGCGTGTGAGGGGGTGTTGAAGTTTCTGCGGCCCGACTCACTGGGCACCGGCCGGTTCGACAAGGCCGGCATCCCTGCGCCCGCGTTCTTCAGCACCCTGGATGGGGTCTTGGAAATCGGCTGCGGAGTGCTCATTTTGATCGGGCTGCTGACCCGGCTGGCCGCCGTGCCGATGATCATCGACATGCTTGGTGCGCTGCTGATCACCAAACTGCCCATCTTTTGGGGTCACGCCCCACTGTTTCGCACAGAACACGGCTGGTGGGACTTCATCCACGAATCCCGTGTCGACCTGGCCCAGCTGTGCGGCAGCCTGTTTCTGCTTCTTGTCGGCGCCGGCGCCTACTCCCTGGACGCTTTCCTCACGCAGAAAGCCGCCCTCGCCGCGGCCGACTCCGGGCCGCCGCGACCCTGACCAGCAAAGCCGAGAAGACGCGATCATCCCATACCGCTCCTCGGCCGTGCCACCGAAAGGTGGACGCCGATGAATCCGGCCAGAAGTGCCAGGCAGATCGTCACCGTTGCCCGCTGGGCGTTACCGACCACCATCAGTGCCGGTCCGCCGGTGGTGTGCACCCGCAGCACCAGATAGTCGATCTCTGCCCGAAAGGTTGCGTTGCCGGTGTTGGACAGGTGTACGGTCGGCAAGGCCGGCACGGGTTAGCCGTCCATTCGTGTCGGCGTGGCTCGGTCCGCGCACCCACTGCCACAGCCCACTCGCCATCGCGTCGTCTCCTCGCTTAACCCCGCGCCGAATCGAAATCCCCACCCTGCTTCTGCTTTTGTTGACTTCAGCCGTCGATATTCCTTGTGGATACTGGCCCCCTCAAAGATGATCTGGAGCCTGGGCGGCGGCTGTTCAGCGGCCGTTTAATGATCTGCGCGGCGCACAACCGATGCGTGCTCGGGTAACGCGGCCGGATCGGCGGTTAGGGCGCGGATCGGTTGCGCAGTGGGCGAGTAGGGGTGGTATCTGGTCGGCGGGGCAGCCCACAACTCTTGTGATCAGGTGGCTGGACGCGTTTCAGTTGATACGCCGAAAGCACAAAACCGATCAAACAGGTTTGATGTATCGTACTGGGGTGGCGACGACCGATCGAGTGCCGGTTCCGCTGCTGATGCGGATGGCATCCCATCCGTTGCGTTGGGCGCTTTTGACCGAGCTGGCCTGCAGTGACCGCCGGGTCCGGGAGCTGGGGGTGGCCGTTGATGCGCCGCAAAATCTGGTCTCCTATCACCTGGGGCTGCTGCGCGCGGCCGGGCTGGTCGCCGCCCGCCGCAGCAGCTTTGACGGTCGCGACAGCTACTACCACCTCGACCTGGTGCAGTGCGCGGCGGCCTTCGGCGACGCCGCGACCGCTCTGCATCCAGCACTGGCACCCACAGCCATGGCCGGGCGCACGCCGGGCAGCTCGGTGTTGTTCTTGTGCACCGGCAATAGCGCGCGCTCGCCGATGGCCGAGGCGCTGCTGCGACACCGCGGCCGCGGCCGCGTCCGTGTCGCAAGCGCGGGTAGCCATCCCAAACCGCGCCTGCACCCCAACGCCGTGCGCGTCATGAGCGAGGACTATGGCATCGACCTCAGCCACCGGCGGCCCAAGCCCCTGACCGCGATCGCGCGACGGCGCTTCGATTACGTGATCACGTTGTGCGACAAAGTGCGCGAGTTCCCGCGCGACGATCACAGCGCTACCGCGATGCACTGGAGCCTGCCCGACCCGTCGGCCGCCGCCGACAGCAACCGGGCCAGCTATCGGCAATTCCGCCGGGTGGCAACCGAACTGAACACCCGCATCGGATTTGTGCTGCCCGTTCTGGCACACCATGCCCATGCTCAGGAGGGATGATCATGGCGATCGCATCGACGCAATCTCGGATTCACCCTCGGCCACCACGCCGCACCCGCTTTCGCCGAGGTTGTGCCGGCCCGCTGCGGCTGCCGCTGTCCGGGCCCACCAACTCAGGGGCACGCCCCATCCCTGACGCGTCCACGCCGGTGCCGGGCGGCTGGAACCGCATCCACCTCATCGTCGACAACATCACCGCCGAGGTGGCGCGGGCCCGTGTGGCGGGCCTGAGTTTCCCCAACAACATCATCAGCGGCCCGGTCGGACAGCAGATTCTATTGCACGACCCCGCAGGTAACCTCATCGAATTGTTCCAACCCGCCAACCGATAAGCCGCAGAGGGGTCCTTGATGCCGTTCGACCGGCGTGAATTCCTCACATGCAGTGGCCTGGCGGTGGTAGCGGCCGCCGCTGGTGTCGGCAGCGCCGCCACGGCCTGTTCTGGGCCCTCGCGGCCCGCGCCGCCGGGCGGCAAACCCGACTACACGGTGCACATCGGCACCGGCACCGTCGAGTTGGCGCCGGATCGGGTGGTCTCGACTACCACCTACAACGGGCAGTTTCCTGGCCCGCTGCTGCGGTTCAAACAGGGTCAAACCACCTGGGTCGATATCTACAACGACACCGACACCCCCGAACAACTGCACTGGCACGGCCAACAGGTGCCAGTCGACGTCGACGGAGCCGCCGAGGAAGGCACCCCCTACATCCCCGCCCACGGCATGCGCCGCATCTCGTTCGTGCCGAGCCCGGCGGGGTTCCGCTTCTATCACACCCACCTGACCCCGCGCGCTGACTTGTCCCGTGGCCAATACAGCGGCCAGGTCGGCCCCGTCTACATCGAACCCAAGCAGAACCCCGGGGCCTACGACCAGGAAATCTTCCTCACGCTAAAGGAATTTGAGCCCAGCTTTAGCCGCGCGGGCGACATGGCCGCCGATTTTTTGGCGGGCGACAAGGACCCCGAACTGAAGAACAACGGCGAGCAGGCGATGGCCGCCTCACTCGCCCGCGGCATGCCACACGGCTACGAGGTGAGCTACGACGCGTTCGCGATCAACGGACACATGCTCGGCCACGGCGAGCCGATCCGCGTGCAGACCGGTCAGCGGGTGCTGCTGCACGTGCTCAACGGCAGCGCCGGTGAGAACCGCAGCCTTGCGTTGCCCGGACACACATTCAGCGTGATCGCGCTCGATGGCAACCCGGTGCCCAACCCTGCGCAGGTGCCGGTGCTGTGGCTGGGGGCCGCCGAACGTATCTCGGCGGTCGTGCAGATGACCAATCCCGGGGTGTGGATCCTGGGTGATCTCTCCGACGACGACCGCCACAACGGCATGGGCATCGTGGTCGAATACGGCGGCCGTGGCGGTGATCCGCAATGGGCGCCGCCGCCGCCGGTCAAATGGGACTACCGCCAATTCGTCACACCTGGTGCCCTCCCGGCAGCACCCGATCACACCATGGAGATGCTGATCGAGAAACGCAACGCCGCCGACAACGGCTTCAACGTATGGACCCTCAACGGCAAACCGTTCGCCATGGACACCAACCAACCCGTATACGACATCCAACAGGGCAAGCGCTACAGGATCCGGTTACGCAACGCCACCGACGACATCCACCCGATCCACCTCCACCGGCACACCTTCGAAATCACCCACGTCGCCGGCACACCCACCGCCGGGCTGCACAAAGACGTCGCGATGCTCGGCGGCTACCAAACCATCGACATCGACTTCGTCGCCGACCAACCCGGCCTGTCGCTGTTTCACTGCCACCAACAACTGCACATGGACTACGGATTTATGGCACTGCTGCGCACCGCCTGACTTCAAGCCCCAACAATGACATCGAAAACGGCGCTGCGGCAGGGCTTGTTGGGTTGCGCTCTGGTCGTTCGTCGTGCTGATCCCCGGACCGCCCATCAGCCCGGGGAGATTCTCGTCGTCGATTATCGGGTTCTTTCACGGCCACCCTGACCACCTTTGGGTACTCGACGTTGTGAACTGTCAGAGACCATGTGGCGGCCGGCTCAGGCTAGAGGGGCGGGTACTCGCATACGCACAGTGTGACGGTCGAAAGGAATGAAATTATGGCGACAGTAACGCGGCGCGCGGCGCTGGGCATGCTCGGCGCGGGCGGCGGCCTTATTGGTCTCGGGTATGGCCTGCGCAACATCGTTGAGGAACCTGGCCAGTCCAAGTTGATAGCGCTGACGTTTGACGACGGACCCAGCCCCTACACCGACCGCCTGCTGGGCATACTGAACCACTACAACGCCAGGGCAACGTTTTTTGAGATCGGCAACAAAGTCGCGGTGAACCCCGCCGGCGCCAAGCGCATCGTCGATGCGGGCATGGAGGTGGGCAACCACACCTGGGAACACCCCAACATGACGGGCACTGTCACGTTGGTGAGTGTGGGCGACCTGGGAGGATTCGTGGGGTGACCACCGCAACGCCGTCGTACAAGGCTCCCAGGCGGGACTGATCCACACGAAAGGCCAGCTGAGACAGGGGTGGGCGAACTCCAGGGGATACAAGTGCCGCGTCCGCTCGATCGTTCGAGGCAAAGTACATCGTGGTGAACATGGAACATCCACGTTGTAAGCGTCGATGGGTCCGAACCAGAACCACGGAATCTAGTACGACAGCACCACTAATTTGCCCTCACTTTGCCGTCAACCCCCGCGGATCAGGGCGAACAACGGCGCACTGTCACGAATGCGTATTCGCAGGTGGCGGGCATGCACGAATAAGTGCGAACCCAGCCGAACTGGGCTTCAATCGCCTTGTAGGACGTAGGTGCGCATCGTAAGGCGGGGTCCGCGTGCCCAAGCCACTGCGAAATCACCATGATCGGCACACCTTGCATATGCATCAACGTCCCGCAGGTGTGCCGAGCGTCATGCAACCGGATCGCTGAAACCTTCGCTTCGAAAGTTACGACTGCTCGTTTCTACGAATTCTGCGGACCGCATGCGGCTGGATTTTTGGAGTCATACCCTTGAAGTGTTCCTCGATGAGGACAAATCCTGTCTATCGACAGAGGAGGACCCAATGACGGGTTCCGATCAAACTCGCACTACGACCGGGTGGCGAACAGCCTCCAAATTTTATCGACGAGCTCCGGGGCTTGGCTGGTTGTTGGCGTTGCTGCTGGTTCCCCTGCTGTTGGGAACGATCGGTTACGCCAACGTCGACAAATCGAAGAGGGAAACCAACCCGCCGAGTGTGAACGCTTCGCCGACGCTGAGTGTGCCGTCCGTGACCACCCCGAACGCCACCGTTCCGGGGGTATCCTTTGCGCCGCTGTCGATTACCCGCAACGGCAACGACATCACCCTCAGCGGCGATCTCCCCGACGGGGCCGCCAAGGCGTCATTGCTCGACGGAGTAAAGGGGGCGTTGGGGCCAGGCGTCAACTTGGTCGACCACCTCAACATCAAGCCTGGCGTTAACACCCCGGACTTCTCCGGACTGGGCTCGGTGCTCAAGGCGGCCGCGCCGATCCCCGATTTCAATTTCAAGCTGAACGGAGACACTATCACCCTGACCGGCACCGCGGTATCCGACGACGAACGGGCCGCGGTCGAGGCGGCGGCCAAGGCCGCGTGGCCAAACATGACGATCTCCAACCAGATTCAGGTCAACCCAGCACCCGCACCCGTTCCCGGCGCTGGTTGCGCCAATCTCCAGGCCGACGTCACCGGCCTGCTGACGAGGCCGATAAACTACGACACCAATGTGTTCACGCTGGCGGCGCCTGAGCAGCAAATGTTGTCTCGGGTCGCCGACAGGCTGAAGTCCTGCCCGACCTCGAACGTGACGGTCACCGGTTACACCGACAATGTCGGCAATGACGCCATCAACATTCCGCTGAGCGCCAACCGGGCCAAGACCGTTGCCGATTACCTGGTGTCGCAGGGCGTGGCCAGTGAACACATCACCTCGAAGGGCCTCGCGTCGGCCGATCCGATCGCCAGCAACGACACACCGGACGGGCGAGCTGCGAATCGCCGCGTCGTAATCACAGTCAGCTAAGGAGAATTCGACATGGATTTCGTTATCCAATGGTTATGGTGTCTGCTCGCCTTCGTGGTGGGCTCGGTGGTCGCGTGGCTGATCACGGTTGTCTCGATCAGACGCACGAGTAAGGAAGAAGCCCTCGCGGATCTCCCGGGGTCGCGGGAGATAGGAGCGCGGTGATGCGTGACGTGAATTGGTGGCTGATGGCGTTGAGCTTTGTGCTTGGGCTGTTGCTGACGTTTGCCTTCACGATTCGACGGGTCAAGCGTGAGGTGCCGGAGACCGCGGCGTTCGCCGGTCGGGGGCCAGGTCTGCGCGCCGAAGGTGCGGCAGCCGCGGGCGCTGCGGCCGCGGGTGGAGCGGCAGGGGCGAAGTTCGCCGGCCGGGAACGCGGTCCAACCTCGGCGACCGAGTTCGCCGAGGTTGGTGAATCCGGTCCCTACGGCGTGGGTTCGGCGAGGGCCGCCGCTGGTGGTAGTGGGCCGTCGGGGTGGACGGTGAAGGGTAACGAGGATTCGATGCTCTACCACACCCCGGAAAGTCCGTCGTATGCGCAGACCATTGCTGAGGTCTGGTTCATTGATGAGGAATCGGCTGAGCGGGCCGGGTTTTCGCACTGGCGCAAGGGCCGATCGCCGCGTGGTCGAGCGACCGAGTTCGCCGAGGTTGGTGAATCCGGGCCCTACGGCGTGGGTTCGGCGAGGGCCGCCGCTGATGGTAGTGGGCCGTCGGGGTGGACGGTGAAGGGTAACGAGGATTCGATGCTCTACCACACCCCGGAAAGTCCGTCGTATGCGCAGACCATTGCTGAGGTCTGGTTCATTGATGAGGAATCGGCTGAACGGGGCGGATTTACGCACTGGCACGAGCGCGGCAGAAAGAGGTAGCGTTACCCCGGGTGCGTTGCTCGTCGGTCATGATGCGCCCCTTATCAAATCGGGATGGCTGCTAGGGGCGGGCCATCTCCTCCAGGCGGGCGATTCGCTCGGTCATCGGCGGGTGCGTCGAGAACAACTTCCCCATCATATCGCCCGCCCGGAAAGGGTTGGCGATCATCAGATGTGACTGACTGGCCAGCTGCGGCACCGGCGGCAGCGGAGCCGCCTCGACACCACCGGCGATCTTGCGCAGGGCCGACGCCAACGCCAGCGGGTCGCCGCACAGCTCAGCTCCGGACTCGTCAGCCTGGTATTCCCGCGACCGCGATACCGCAAGCCGCACCACCGTCGCCGCGATCGGACCGAGCAGCGAGACCAGCAGCAGCGCAAGCGGATTGGCACGACCCCCACCACCGCTACCGCCGACTCGACCCGCCAGGAAAGCCATGTTCGCCATGCCGGAGATCACCGCTGCCATCGCTCCGGCAACGCAGGAAATCAGGATGTCGCGGTTGTAGACGTGCGAAAGCTCATGGCCCAGCACCGCGCGCAACTCACGCTCGTCGAGGATCTGCAGGATTCCGGCGGTGCAGCACACCGCGGCGTGCCGGGGACTGCGTCCAGTGGCAAAAGCGTTCGGGGATGCGGTTTCGCTGACGTAGAGCCGCGGCATTGGCTGATGCGCCGTGGTCGCCAGCTCGCGCACGATGCGATACATCGTGGGCTGCTGCGATTCGCTGACCGGCTGCGCGTGCATGGCCCGCAGCGCCAGGGTGTCGCTCTTGAAATAGGTCCAGACGTTCATGCCGACCGCGAGCACGATCGACAGCACCAAGATCGACCTATTGTGGAACAGCGACCCGATGAACACGATCAGCGCCGACATAAATCCGAGCAGCAACACGGTCTTGAGGCCGTTGGCGTAACGGTGCGACTTCATCGACGTTTCTCCTACCTCATCCGTCCAATTAAACGCCCGAGGCGGACCCGCCGGCCGCGCTTTTACGGAACCAGCCCTGGCAGTGAACGGACAGTCCACGAACGAGGCCCGGGTCTGCCGGCTGGCGCGGAGGGTCCGTATGCCCAGTTCGGGTGACCCCGACTCTGCTCCAACACCAAGACCAGCACCACGGCGGCCAACGGCTCCGCCTACCCACCACCGCACGGCTCTTGGCCGCTCTCGATCCCTGGTGCGGCAAACGCCCCACGCGCCGGCAAAAGCAACCGTCGGGTGGGATGAGTCGATGGCGAGATCCTGCGCAATCCTTGGAATCAGCCATGGCCTGCGCGGTCTGCCGGGTCAAGGCAGGACATCCCCCTCTCCGACGCCTAAGATCCCCATATGAGAAGGGCTTTCGTCGTTACGTTCGCGGTCGGGTTGGTCGTCGCATTGTTCGGTTTGATCTGGGCGCTGCAGGGATTCGGAGTGCTTGGTGGTAGCCCGATGAGCAACACCACGACCTGGTCCATCATTGGTCCGATCACGGTGCTGATCGGCATCGTGATTGCGGTATTCAGTTGGCGGAAACTCTCGTCGAAATAGTGCTTCATGTCTCCGCCACGGTGAAGTCCACCGTGTGCCAGCCGGTGGCGCCGTCGGGGACGGTACCTACCTGATCTCCAGTTTGGGCAGCTCCGGTGTTGTCGGTGGCGCGCACGGTGATGGTGTGTTTCCCAGGGCTTTTCGCCTGCCAGGGGAAGCTCCACAACCGCCACGTCTCGTTGGAATAGCTCGCGCCCAGTTCAGCGGGCTGCCACGCGCCATCGTCGATGCGGACCTCCACGAGCCGCACGCCACGATTCTGTGCCCACGCGACACCGCCAAACACCACGGGCCCCATCGGGACCTTCTGACCACCTTTCGGCACGTCGATGCGCGACTCGGTCTTGATGGGTGCACGCGGTGTTTGGCGGTGTCGCGTGGGCACAGAATCGTGGCGTGCGGCTCGTGGAGGTCCGCATCGACGATGGCGTGTGGCAGCCCGCTGAACTGGGCGCGAGCTATTCCAACGAGACGTGGCGGTTGTGGAGCTTGCCCTGGCAGGCGAAAAGCCCTGGGAAACACACGATTACCGTGCGCGCCACCGACAACACCGGGGCTACCCAAACCGCAGATCACGTTGGTACCGTCCCCGACGGCGCCACCGGCTGGCACACGGTGGACTTCACCGTGGCGCAGACATGAAGCACTATTTCGACGAGAGTTTCCACCAGCTGAATACCGCAATCACGATGCCGAT
>NZ_JBKQTQ010000076.1:0-30486 GCF_052143115.1 Mycobacterium sp. | reverse complement strand
GTTGCGGAAGGCCTGGTTCATCTGGCCCATGGTGTCGTAGGACGTCATCTGGGCGGTACCGCTCCAGCCGGCGCCGGCGATGTTTTGGCTCGATGCCCACATCTTGCGGGCCTCGTCCTCCACCGTCTGGGCGTGCATATCGAAACGGCCCGCCATCGACCGCATCTCATGCGGGTCAGTCATAAAACGCGTAGGCATATCCCTGTCTCCCTTACCTCGGTGTCATTTCAGTGTTAAGGCGTTGTGCGGCAAGGCATCCCCTGCCCTTAGCCGCCGGCCGGCGAGCGGGGCATCACCTTTGCGACGACCTTGGAGCCCATGCTGCTCATACCGCGTCCGGCCAGCGCGCCCATCAACCCTTGGGAGAACGGGCTGCTGGGCAGCCCGTGGGTCATCTGCGGGGCGGCGACGCTGGTTGCAGGCAACACCGGGGCCGCGCGACTCATCTCCGGGGCCAGCCCATGCCAGGCGTTGGGCACCGACAGCCCGCCCACGTGGTGACCTGAGGCCAGCGACGCGGAGATCGCCGACCCCCACGTCCGCAGCTGGTTGCCCACACCGCCCATCACGTTGGTCAGCTTGCCGTCGACGAATTTCCCGACGTTGGCCATCAGCGTGTCACTGGTACTGGCCAGGGTCGATCCCGCGGCACTGCTGGCCGAACTGCCCGAGCTCATGAACATACGCGCGGGCATGCTGCTCAACATGCCCATGTAGTAGGTGACCTGCACCGGAAGCAGCGCGGCGGTGGGATCGGCGGCGACCGACGTAGCCACCGTCCCCAGCCAGGACACGATATCGGTGGACCCCAAAGTCGCCGGACCCGCGTTCCCCGCCACGCCGAAGAGCTCGGCAAAGTCGCCGAGCAGCCCCGTGATCACCGTGCTCGAGTCGGCCGGTGTGGCCGCCGCAGCGGCCGCATTGGCCACCGCGCCACTGGCCACCTGCGGGGCCGCGCTCTGTGCGGGCAGGGCCGAAGCCGCCTGAGAGTTCACCTGATAGGTGTCCATGGTCAGCGCGTCCTGGATCCACATGTCCAGGTACTCAGCCTCGTTGGTGGCGATGGCCCCGGTGTTTTGGCCCAAGAAGTTGTTGGCGACCAACGTGGCCAGTTCCGTGCGGTTGGCCTCGATCGCCGGCAGCGGCACCATCGAGGCATAGGCGCTCTGATAGGCCGCGGCGGCCGCCTGAGCCTGGGCGCCGGTCTGGGCGGCGGTGGCCGCCGTGCCCTGCAGCCAGGCGATGTAGGGGGCGGTCGCCGAGGCCATCTGCGCCGACGAGGGCCCCAGCCACGATCCGGTGACCAGATTGGTGACCAGCGTTTGATACTGGGTCGCGGTGCTCTCCAGATCGGCGGCCAACGAATTCCAGGCCGCCGATGCCTCCAACAACGGACCCGACCCCGCCCCGGAAAACATCAGGGCGGAATTAATTTCCGGGGGAATTAGCGAAAAGCTCATCGACGCGAGACCTGGCTACCCCGCCGCCGCCATGTTCGCCGCCTCGGCCAGCGCATAGGCACCCGAGCCCGAGCGCAGCGCGGCGACCAACTGCTCGTGCACTTCGGCGGCTTGAGCGGCGATCTGCTGATAGGCCACGCCGTGCTGGCCGAACTGCGCCGCCGTCGTCGCCGACACCAGGTCGGACGCGGCCGGGGCCAGCCCCGTCGTCGGCGCCGCCGCGGCCGCGTTGCGGGCCACCATCGCGTCACCGATACCAGACAGACTGCTCGCAGCCCCCGACAACACCTCGGGATTCGTAGTTACGAACGACACCTTCCGACCTCCTACAACGACCCCGTCGACTCTAAGTTGGACGCTACCTTAGACCCGGCGTTGGATTGACCTCCCCAAAAGCAACTGCCACCCGTGATGGCTGACAAATCGTATGCTTTTTTGCCGTCCGCGGTACACATATCGACGAAACGATGTCCGGTGGAAACTGGGCGTTAACTGTGACGCTTTTTCGCGCGGGTTGAACCTCAGGTGAGCGCCGGTTACGCACCCGGACCTGCCGTTCGGGGCGAACGTCTGCACTCGGGCCGTCATCGCATGTTGTTCGCTCAGTTGAATGCCTCGTCGATGATCTCCTGCTGTTCGACGGCGTGCACCTTCGACGAGCCCGACGACGGTGCCGACATGGCGCGCCGCGAAATGCGTTTGATACCGGTCAGTGTGCCCGGGCACAGCTCGGGTAGCTCCAGGCCGAACCGTGGCCACGCGCCCTGGTTGGCCGGCTCCTCTTGCACCCAGAAGTATTCGCTGGCGTTTGGGTAGCGGTCCAGCGTTTCGCTGAGTCGCCGGCGCGGCAGCGGGGCGAGCTGTTCGATGCGCACAATCGCGACGTCGTCTCGGTTGTCCTTGGCCTTGCGGGCCGCCAACTCGTAGTAGAGCTTGCCGCTGGTCAGCAGCATTCGGGTCACCTTGGCACGGTCACCGACGCCGTCCGCATAGGTGGGTTCTTCGAGCACGGAATGGAACTTGGCCTCGGTGAAGTCTCGGATGTCGCTGACCGCGGCCTTATTGCGCAGCATGGATTTCGGCGTGAACACGATCAGCGGGCGTTGGATACCGTCGAGGGCATGCCGGCGCAACAAGTGGAAGTAGTTAGCCGGGGTCGAGGGCACCGCGATCGTCATCGAACCTTCCGCCCACAGCTGCAGGAAACGTTCGATACGGCCGGAGGTGTGGTCAGGGCCCTGGCCTTCGTGTCCATGCGGCAGCAGTAGCACGACACTGGACAGTTGGCCCCATTTGGCCTCGCCGGAGCTGATGAACTCGTCGATGATCGACTGGGCACCGTTGACGAAATCGCCGAACTGGCCCTCCCACAAGACAAGTGCGTCGGGATTGCCCACGGTGTAGCCGTATTCGAAGCCGACGGCGGCATACTCCGACAGCGGCGAGTCATAGACCATGAACTTGCCGCCGGTCGGGTTGCAGTCCCGATCGGTCATCAGGAGCCGCAGCGGCGTGAACTCTTCGCCGGTGTGGCGGTCGATGAGCACCGAATGCCGTTGGGAGAACGTGCCGCGCCGAGTGTCCTGCCCGGATAGCCGCACCAACTTGCCTTCGGCCACCAGCGAACCCAACGCTAGCAACTCGCCGAACGCCCAGTCGATCTTGCCCTCGTAGGCCATCTCCCGGCGCTTCTCCAGAACGGGCGTGACTCGTGGGTGCGCGCTGAAGCCGTCGGGGAGGGCGAGGAATGCGTCGCCGATGCGGGCCAGCAATGCCTTATCCACCGCGGTGTCAAGCCCTGCCGCGAGCATCTGATTGGACTCCACCGATGCGCTCGGCTGTACTCCGTGCTTCTCCAGTTCGCGGACATCGTTGAAGACCCGCTCGAGTTGACCCTGATAGTCGCGCAGCGCGTCCTCGGCCTCTTTCATCGAGATGTCGCCACGACCGATCAGCGCTTCGGTGTAGGTCTTGCGGACCCCTCGCTTGGTGTCAACGACGTCGTACATGGCGGGGTTGGTCATCGACGGGTCGTCGCCCTCGTTGTGCCCGCGCCGCCGGTAGCACAGCATGTCGATGATGACGTCTTTCTTGAACTTCTGCCGGAAGTCCACGGCCAGGCGCGCCACCCACACGCACGCCTCGGGGTCGTCGCCGTTGACATGGAAGATCGGCGCTCCGATCATCTTCGCGACGTCGGTGCAGTACTCGCTGGACTTGGAGTATTCCGGCGAGGTGGTGAACCCGATCTGGTTGTTGACGATGATGTGGATGGTGCCGCCGACCCGGTAGCCCGGCAGCGTCGCCAGGTTCAGCGTCTCGGCGACCACGCCCTGGCCCGCGAAGGCGGCGTCGCCGTGCAGCATCAGCGGCATCACCGAGAAGCCGTCTTCGCGATCACCCTTGTCGAGCAGGTCCTGCTTAGCCCGAACCAGACCCTCCAGCACCGGGTCGACTGCCTCCAGGTGCGACGGGTTTGCGGTCAGCGACACTTGAATGTCGTTGTCGCCGAACATCTGTAGATACACGCCGGTGGCGCCGAGGTGGTACTTGACGTCGCCCGAGCCGTGCGCCTGCGCGGGGTTCAGATTGCCCTCGAACTCCGAGAAGATCTGCGAGTACGGTTTTCCGACGATGTTGGCCAATATGTTGAGGCGACCCCGGTGGGGCATACCGATGACCACCTCGTCGAGCCCGTGCTCGGCGCACTGGTCGATCGCGGCATCCATCAGCGGGATGGTGCTTTCGGCGCCCTCCAGCGAGAACCGCTTCTGCCCGACGTACTTCGTCTGCAAGAACGTCTCGAACGCCTCGGCTGCGTTGAGCTTGCTCAGGATGTACTTCTGTTGGGCCACAGTCGGTTTGACGTGTTTGGTCTCGACGCGGTGTTCCAGCCACTTCTGCTGTTCGGGGTCGAGGATGTGGGTATACTCCACGCCGATGTGCCGGCAGTAGGCGTCACGCAGCAGGCCCAGAATGTCGCGCAGCTTCTTGTACTCGGAGCCGGCGAAGCCGTTGACTTTGAATACCCGGTCCAGGTCCCACAGTGTGAGGCCGTGGGTCAGCACTTCGAGATCGGGGTGGCTGCGGAACCTGGTTTTGTCCAGGCGCAGCGGATCGATGTCGGCCATCAGATGGCCGCGGTTGCGGTAGGCCGCGATCAACTCGATGACGCGGGCGTTCTTGTCGACGATCGAGTCGGGGTTGTCGGTGCTCCACCGTATCGGCAGGTACGGGATGCTCAGCTCGCGGAAGATCTCGTCCCAGAAGTCGTCGGAGAGCAGCATTTCGTGGATGGTGCGCAGGAAGTCACCCGATTCCGCGCCTTGGATGATGCGATGGTCGTACGTCGATGTCAGGGTGATCAGCTTGCCGATACCGAGGTCGGCGATGCGCTCGGCACTGGCGCCCTGGAATTCGGCCGGGTACTCCATCGCTCCCACGCCGAGAATCGCGCCCTGGCCCGCCATCAGCCGGGGCACCGAGTGCACGGTGCCGATGGTCCCAGGGTTGGTCAACGAAATCGTCACGCCGGCAAAGTCTTCGGCGGCCAATTTGCCATCACGGGCACGGCGGACGATGTCTTCATAGGCGGTGACGAACTGCGCGAATCGGATGATCTCGCAACGTTTGATGCCCGCAACCACCAACGAGCGCTTGCCGTCCTTGCCCTGCAAGTCAATCGCCAAGCCGAGATTGACGTGAGCCGGCGTGACCGAGGTGGGCTTGCCGTCGACCTCGGCGTAGTGCCGGTTCATGTTCGGGAACGCTTTGAGCGCCTGCACCAACGCGTAGCCCAGCAGATGGGTGAAGGAGATCTTGCCGCCGCGGGTGCGCTTGAGCTGGTTGTTGATGACAGTGCGGTTGTCGATCATCAGCTTGGCCGGGATGGCCCGAACGCTGGTCGCGGTCGGCAGATCCAGCGACAGCGACATGTTCTTCACGACGGCGGCGGCCGCACCCCGCAGCACATGGACTTCATCACCGTCGGCCGGCGCCGGGCCGGCTGGTTTGGCCGGGGCCGGCGGTGCGCTGGTCACGCCGTTGCCGACGGTGGCGGTGGTAACCGGCGGAGGTGACGGCGGGGCTGCTGGGGCGGGCACGGCCCCGGCGGCCGGGGCGGGCGGCCCGTCAGCTGTCGTCGAACCGTCGCCCGTCGGCTCGGGGTTGTAGTCGACCAGAAACTCATGCCAGCTCGGGTCGACCGACGAGGGGTCTTCGCGGAACTTGCGGTACATCTCCTCGACCAGCCATTCGTTCTGGCCGAATGGTGAACTCGTACTGCTCACGGCGGCGGCTCGCCTCGATTCCTCTGTCCGGCAAGCGCGCTACGTGACGCTTGCCACTTCCTGCACACGGTGTCGGCGCATCTCACCTGTGGCGGCCCCGACAGTTTCCGCCCCATAAAGGCTAACCCTTTGCCGACAATCCGCCACGCGTCCTGACCAGCCTGGTCCGCGCTGCGACAGGGGCAGGCTGCACGCCCGCTAGGTGGCGTCGTGAACCGGGGGCAGCAGGTGCAGCGTGACCGGCCACCGAACCGGGGGAGTGCCGAACGCCTTGCGCGTGTTGCGCACGATCTTCTTACCCACCAACCGGTTGCCGATGGCGCCGATGACGGCGCCGATACCGATCGGCAGCATCTTGCCGAATAGCAGCGCACTGCGACGCAGCGTGAACCGCCTGACTGCGCGCTTGAGCAACCGCGAATTCAACTGTGCCAACGCGGGCATCGGCAGCGATGCCGCCCCCTCCGACAACCACGCACCGCTCGTGCGGCCAGGACCGAGCAGTTCGCCGACGGCGTTCTTGCTGTCATCGCCAACCAGTACGGCCAGCACCAGGGCGCGGCGGAGTTCCCGATTTTCGGCCGGAACACCGTGCACCGCCGCGATCGCCAGCGCAAAGAACGCGGTGGCCTCCAGGAACACGGCCGTCTCCCCGGCGGCCGCGGACAGCGCGGCCAGTGTGCCGATCCCCGGCAGCAAAGCGGCCGAACCCACTGCCGCGCCGCTGGCCGTGACGGCGCTCAGAAACCGCTTCTCCAGCTTGGCGGTGATAACGGCGGGGGCGGCCTCCGGGCTCGCACGGCGCAGCCGTTCCACATAAGCCGTGGCCGCCGGCCCCTGAATCCGCGAGCTGCGTTCGATGATCTGCGCCAGTGCGCGCGCGGATGCCTTGGGCTTGCCGTTGGTGGCGGCGGGCAGCGAGTCGTCCGCTGAGTGCGTCCGTCGGGCGCTCATAAGTGCCTCCGAAGTGGATGTGCCCGGCTCCTTCCTGAAGCCGCGGCCTGCCTTCAGGCTAGCGCCGGTGCCACGAAACGTGGGGCGGGCGTCATTGCGATTACTCCACCAGGAATAATCCGCTGCGAACGCCTGGCGATGACGCGGGCCGTGTCAACGGAGAGTGGGGGAGCCGGGCGATGTGGACGCCTGGCGACGATGTGGGTCGTGTCAACGGCCGGAGGAGGAGCCGGGCAATGTGGATGAGCTCGCTGACGATGCGTGGAAGTGCCGAGCCCGACGAAGAGCTGGTGCAGCCCGCCAAGCTGGGGGATGGTCGATGGCCTACCAACTGACGTCGTTGGGTATCTCGGTGTTGGCGCTGCTACGGGAGCGCCCGATGCACGGCTACGAGATGTTCCAGACCCTCGTCGAACGTCACGCGGACCGGATCGTGAAGGTCCGGCCGGGGTCGCTGTATCACGTCGTCGACCGGTTGACCGAGGAGAAACTGATCCGGCGGGCGGCGATGGCCAGGGATGGGACGCGGCCCGAGCGTGCCATCTACGAGATCACCGACGCAGGCGCCGAGGCGCTTGCTGAGCGGGTGTGCCAACTGATCGCAACACCGGTTCATGAGTTCCCGCAGTTCGTCGTCGCACTTGCCGAGGTCGATACCCTGGGTAGCGATGCCGCGGCGAACGCGGTCGATGACCGCGTCGGGGCGCTGGAGGCTCGGGCGGCCGAAATCATGGCGCTTCGCGACGCCGGTGTCACTCCGGGTGGGTATCTGGTGGCATTGGACTACTTGCTGGCAACGATGCAGACCGAGCTCTCGTGGCTGCGTGAGTTCGCCAGCTCGCTGCGGTCCGGCCAGCTGGAGTGGCGGCGGGCCGCGTCCGACCGCGGGATGCGGAGCCAAGACGAGGTAGGGATATGACCACGGCGACTGCTCGCGGGCGACCAGCTCGCGGACGAACGGACGGCGGCGCCCGAGGCCCTGGCGGCGCGGCGGCGACCAAGCGAACGAACGCTGCAAGTCCCTGGGGCGCGCTCTGGGCGATGATGGTCGGCTTCTTCATGATCCTGCTCGACTCGACCATCGTCGCGGTCGCCAACCCGAGCATCATGGCCAAGCTCGGCACCGGTTACGACACGGTGATCTGGGTGACCAGTGCCTACCTGCTTGCTTACGCGGTTCCGTTGCTGGTCGCCGGTCGACTCGGTGACCGGTTCGGTCCGAAAAACCTCTACCTGCTCGGCCTCGCGGTATTCACCGCCGCCTCACTGTGGTGCGGCCTGTCAGGGACCATCGGGATGCTGATCGCCGCCAGGGTGGTGCAGGGCATCGGCGCGGGCGTGCTGACCCCCCAGACGCTGTCGGTGATCACCCGCATTTTCCCGCCGGAACGTCGTGGGATGGCGATGAGCGTGTGGGGTGCAACCGCCGGCGTCGCCACGCTGGTCGGACCGTTGGCCGGCGGTGTGCTGGTGGACGCGCTGGGCTGGGCATGGATCTTCTTCGTCAACGTCCCGATCGGCATCATTGGTCTGGGGCTGGCCGTCTGGCTGATCCCGGTCCTGCCCACGCACAAACACCGATTCGACCTGGTTGGCGTGGGGCTGTCCGGAGTGGCGATGTTCCTCATCGTCTTCGCCCTGCAGGAGGGCCAGCCCGGCGGCTGGGCGCCGTGGATCTGGGCGGTGCTCGTGGCCGGCGTCGGGTTCATGACCGCGTTCGTCTACTGGCAGTCGGTCAGCACCGACGAGCCGCTGATCCCGCTGGACATCTTCGGTGACCGCGACTTCAGCCTGTCCAACCTGGCCGGCGTGGTCATCGGGTTTGCGGCGACCGCGATGGTGCTGCCGCTGATGTTCTACGCGCAGGCGGTGTGCGGATTGTCGCCGACCCGGTCGGCCCTGCTGACCGCGCCGATGGCGATCACCGGTGGTCTGCTCGCTCCGATCGTCGGCAGGATCGTCGACCGAGCCCACCCCCGATCGGTGGTCGGTTTCGGGTTTTCGGCATTGGCGATCGGACTCACGTGGCTCTCAATCGCGATGACGCCGTCCGCACCGATCTGGCAGTTGGTCTTGCCATTTATTGCGCTGGGTGTGGGCAGTGCGTTCATCTGGGCGCCGCTGGCCGCCACCGGGATCCGCAACCTGCCGCCGCGCCTGGCCGGGGCCGGTTCCGGCGTCTACAACGCGACCCGTCAGGTCGGTGCCGTGTTGGGCAGCGCCGGCATGGCTTCGTTCATGACGTCGAGGATCAGGTCCCAAATGCCGCCGATGTTCGACGGCGAGGCGCTCGGCCCGCACGGCGGCAAGGGCGTCGCGTTGCAGCTGCCAGAGTTCCTGCGCGAGCCATTCTCCGCGGCGATGTCCCAGTCGATGCTGCTGCCGGCGTTCATCGCGCTGTTCGGGATAGCGGCGGCGCTGTTCATGATCGGTTTCGTCCGCTCGGCACCTGCCGAAGACCAGCGGCCGCGCGCCGGTGCACGCGATGGCGGGGCCGGTCACCAGGATGGTGGCGGGTCGCGGACTCGGCGGATTCGGGTGCGGCCCAGCGTTTCACAAGACATTTCAGATGACCAGCGGGCTGGTTATCTGGTCGGTCATGACGACGGCTTTCGGGAAGGCTTCGACGATGACGACGACTACGTCGAATACACGTTGTCGCCCGCGCGCACTGTCTCACCCGAGCGGCCGCGCGCCGTCGGGCCGACTCGGCCGCATGCCGATGACGACAAGACCGAACTGTTGCCCCTACACACCGAGCATCCACGACCAGCACCGGCCGAGAGTTGGCATAGCGCGCCGGTCGAATCGTGGCGCAGTCTTCTCGATGATCCCGCGCCGGCATCGGAAACTGAGCCAATCGGATTCGCCCACAATGGTTTCCATGTCGACGACGAGCAGCATTTCAGGCCGATCGAGGAATTCTGGGCACGGCAGCACAAGTCGGGCATGCCCGGCGAACGTGACAGGAAGTCCTTCGGCGACACCGACAGCTATGGCGAAACTGGTTACCGCGAACCGCATTCCGGCCCCGCCGCTCCGCGGGGGGAGCACCGCAGCGGTTATCGTCTGCCGTCGCGGCATGAGCGGCGCGACGGCTCAAGCGAAAGGGATGTGCCACACAACAGGCACTACCGCTCGGATCCAGACGACACAGCGGACTACGGACGACATTCGTTCCGGGATTAATAGCCGGTTGGCGCAGCGACGCCAACCGCAGTGTCAGCGGCCGTCAAGGCCAAGAATGCACCCAGCTCCACCAAACCTGCGGGTGCAGTGGGCAGGTAGTCGGTCAGCGCCTCGGCACGCACGATCACCGCAGCATACTGTGCGCGGCTGATCGCCACGTTCAACCGGTTTCGATTGAGTAGGAACGGAATTCCCCGTGGAATGTCCTCGACAGAGGAGGCCGTCATCGAAATGAACACCACCGGCGCTTGCGCGCCCTGGAACTTGTCGACGGTGCCGACTCGGACATCGCCGAGCTGGGCGGCCGCCAGCCGCTGCCGCAGCAGCCCCACCTGCGCGTTATAGGGCGCCAACACAAGCACGTCGGCCGGCCCCAAAGACCGGGTGCCGCGCTCATCGGTCCATGCCGAGCCGACCAGCAGCATGATCTGTGCCACGATGGCCTCGGATTCCTCAGCGCTCTCGGTTGAGTTGCCCTCGTGGCGGACACGAATGACGTGCACTCCGGGGGGATATCCGTCGAGGTGACGCGCGGCGGTGAGCTCGGCGTGCGACCGCAATCGGCCTTCGTAGGCCAGCGCCGACACAAGCGTGCAAACCGCCGGATGCATGCGGTGCGTGCGGTCCAGGAAGTAGCCACGCTCGGCAGGCAACGTGCGGTGATCTTCGACCAGCCAGCCCAGCGCGGATCCGTCAACCGGCTCCGGATGTGTGCCTTGGCTGACCTGAGGCAGCTGTTGCGGGTCACCCAGCAACAGCAGGTTCGCCGCAGCCGATGCCACGGCGATGGTGTTGGCCAAACAGAATTGGCCGGCCTCGTCGATCACCAGCAGATCAAGACTGCCTGGCGGAACGCGGGCCGAGTTGGCGAAATCCCATGCGGTACCGCCGATCACGCATCCGGCGGTGCCGGTGATGAATCCCGCGTACTCTTGCTCGCCGATCTGTTGCCAGCGGACATCTTCGCGGTCGTATCGCTTCTTGGCCGCGCACAGCGGATCGATGCCGGCATCGATCGCACAGTCGAGCAGATTCTCCACCACGGCATGCGATTGTGCGACGACACCGATGCGCCAGCCGTGCTCGGCCACCAACCGCGTGATGACCCGCGCGGCGGTGTACGTCTTGCCGGTTCCAGGCGGTCCGTGCACCGCAACGTACGACGAGTCCAGGTCGAGCAGAGCGGCCGTGATGTCGTCGACGATATCGCCGCTCGTGGGCAGGGCCGTGCCGCGGCGGGTTCGAGGCGGGCAGCGCAACAGAATGTCGAGCAGCGCGGTGCGGGGGAGTTGCGGCAGTCGGGCGGCGACGGTGGCGGCCGTCGATTCGATTGAGTCCCGAAGTGACGTGGTCGAAATCGGCGGACCAGGGGTGAGGGCGAACGGTAATTGATCAAAAGTATTGCCGTCTTTAGGGGTTCGCTCAACGACGACCAGCTCGGTCGGCACCGCCCAGTCATCGGCCTCTATGACCGAGGCGTGGCCGGCCGCGCGTCGATCAGGGTTGTCGGTCAGGCCGGACGGGGCCGGTGGCTCGTACAGCGCGAATACGTCGCGGTTGAGCGCGCCGCGGGCCAATTCGCCGGTCAGTTGTAAACGCCGCTGCAGTTTGCGCGCACGCGGAGGCCTGTCCCAATCGACGGCGATTGTCGCGTCGCTGATCATGAAGACGTCTGTGTCATCGGCCCATTCATCAGACGGGTAGTTCAGCCGGTCGAAATGCGCCCACCAGAACGGCTTGTCCTCGCGGCGGTGATAGCCGCGTGCCGCGGACACCAGGGCAACCGCCGTCTGCTCGGGAGTGCGCGCGCCGACGTCTGCGTCTCCGGTGAACCTTTCCAGGGCAGCCGCCAGTGGGTCATGGTGCTCGATGCTTTCGCCATCCGAAACAGGTTGGGCCCCAATCAGTGTGATATCGAATTCGAATGCTCGCATCAGCAGCCAGTCACGCAGTGCACGGGTGGATCGGCAATCGTAGAGGTTGTAGTCCTCGATCTCCTTCAGCACTGTTGCGGCCTCGTCGGACTGGCCGTTGCTGCGGAGCTGGCAGTATCGCGCGTACTGGGTGATCGAGTCGGCGGCCGTGGTGACATCGCCGGAGCGCAGCTGCGACCCCATGTACAGCGGCTCCAGCGCCTTGAGGCCAAGAGATTCGCTGCCGACGCGAATACTCTTGCGCACGATCGGATACAGGTCGACCAGGGTCCCGCTGCGGAGCAGTTCGTCCACATCGTCTTCCCCGACGCCGTGGCGTCCGGCGAGGCGCAGCAGCGCTGTCTTCTCGTACGAGGCGTAGTGGTAGATGTGCATTTTCGGGTAGCGCCTGCGTCGCTTGGCCACCAGCGCGAGGAATTCGATCAATGCCTTGCGCTCGTCGCGGCGGTCGTGTGCCCACAGCGGATGGAAAGCCCCCGACCGGCCGCCCCCCAACACGCCGAACAGATATTCCAATCCCCAGTCGGTGCCGTCGGCCGTCCACAGCGGATCACCCTCGAAGTCAAAGAACAGATCCCCGTCGTCGGGATTGGGCAGCAGTGCCAACGGCTGCGGGTCGGCCACCTCGAACTGCGGCGTGCGGGTATCGCGTTGGCGGACTTGCAGTCTGGCCTGCGCTACCAGCTTGTCCAGCGTGCGGGCCGATAGATCGGCAACCGGTCCGGCATGGTCGGCCAGTTCGGCGAGCGTGCTGATTCCCGCGTCGACCAGCTTGGCGCGCTGACTTACCCGCATGCCCGCGACCAGCAGCAAATCGTCGGTTGCGCGCACCTGCTCCTCGCAGGCCGGGCATCGGAAACATGCGTGTATCCGCTCGTCGTCCCAGCGCACCGGTGTGCCGTCGGCGTAGTGGTCATCGAGCAGCCGCTGCAATCTCGCCCGCTGCTCGAAGTACACCGGGATCAGCTCTTCGAGGCGGTAGCGCACCGCGTTACCGTTGCCGAGCACCAACTCGGCTTCCGGGGATACCGGAATACCGGAGCGGCTCAGGGTATCGGCATAGGCCGCGATCTGCAGCAGTGCGGTGACCTTCTCCGAGCGGGCCAGCTTGGTGTCGGAAACCCGGTACTGCCGGCCATCCCGCACCAGGAAGTCGGCGAACCCGACGAAGCGGCCGTCGAACATCGTGGCCTGGTACACCACCGGCGCGTTGTTGGCGATGGCCCGCTGGGTTGCCGCGGCGGCCGCGGCGAAACCGGCGACGGTGTATGCCGGTCGGCCGATCACCACCACCCCGTCGGCGAATTCGTCGCGCAGCTGCTCGAGGCGCCGCCGCTCGTGCTCGTCACCGAGAGCGGCGGTGCGCGCCAGTAATTCGTCCTCGACGACGATGCCGGGACCGCGGCCAAGCTTCGCGTCAAAATCCCGCAGCAGGCCGTACTCACAGCGAGCGGCGGCCGCCAGATCGGACGCGCTGTAGATGACGCTGTCGCCTGCCATGAACACAGCAGCAACTGTAGGCCGACCCACCGACACGGAGGGTGACGATGCGGGCGGGAACGGCCCGAGGAGGGGGTACGCCCCCTCGCCGCTGCGCGGCTGGGGGGACCCCCACCCGCTTGCGGGGGAGAGGCCGACCATTGAGACGGAGGGCGACGATGGCGGCTCGTCAGCGTCCTGCGTTGGCGATGAGCTCCACCCCGTTGCCGTTCCAACGGAACTTCACCACACTCGGCAAGCCGATACCCCCGGAGTATGTCAACGCTATTGTGTCGCCGGTGCACTGCGAGGTGTCGATCCCGTTGAATCCGTAGGTGTCGGGCACTGCTTGCGGCGGTATCAACTTGCCGAGGTGAAACATCACCGCCCTGGTGTTCGGGCTCTCGGCGTTGGTGTTGGCCTTGACGATCACCGCCGACAGCTGCGCGCATTCGTTGTAGTTGCCGGCCAACGGCTCAGGGTTCCACGGCTGCTGGCTGCGGGGGTCGCGGGGAAGCTCCGACACTCCTCTGGCGATCGCGGGCGCGGCGAGGTTGACCGCGCAGGGGTCGGGCGCCGCGGAGCTGCTGGTTGGGGCCGCGCTCGGGGCCGGCGGGCCCGGTGCTTGCGGCGCGGCGGTCGCTCCGGCCGTCGTGGCCTGCGGCGTCTTGGCGACGGTCGAGTCGCCCGATCCGCAGCCGCTCACGGTGACGCCGATCAGTGCGGCAGCGGCCAGCCCAGTCAGCCGCCGGACACCGCAGTGTCGTCTCCACACAAGCTCGCACCGTACCTCGACCGATCCTGTCGACGTGGCAGGCGTGGCCGGGCGGCGGCGCACCACTAAACTTCCTCTTCAAATGGCTTCACCGGACAGCGCCACCGTGACCTTTGCCGACCTGCAAATCCACCCCTCGGTCTTGCAGGCCGTCGTCGACGTCGGTTACGAGTCGCCGTCAGCGATTCAGGCGGCGACGATTCCGGCGTTGATGGCCGGGTCCGACGTGGTGGGGCTGGCCCAGACCGGGACGGGCAAGACAGCGGCTTTCGCGATGCCGATCCTGTCCAAGATCGACACCAGCAGCAAGGCGACGCAAGCGCTGGTGCTGGCGCCGACCCGCGAGCTGGCGCTGCAAGTGGCGGAGGCGTTCAGCCGGTACGGCGCCCACCTGCCCCAGATCAACGTGCTGCCGATCTACGGCGGGTCCTCGTACGCGGTGCAGCTGGCTGGGCTGAAACGTGGGGCGCAGGTGGTGGTCGGAACTCCCGGCCGAGTCATCGACCACCTCGAACGCGGAACATTGGATCTGTCCCGGGTGGATTACCTGGTGCTCGACGAGGCCGACGAGATGCTCAACATGGGCTTCGCCGAGGACGTCGAACGGATTCTGTCCGAGACGCCCGAATACAAACAAGTCGCGTTGTTCTCCGCGACCATGCCGCCGGCGATCCGCAAACTCACGGTCAAGTATCTACACGACCCGACCGAAGTCAGCGTCGAGGCGAAAACCGCTACCGCCGAGAACATTTCGCAGCGCTACATTCAGGTCGCCGGTCCACGCAAGATGGACGCGCTCACCCGAGTGCTGGAGGTCGAGCCTTTCGAGGCGATGATCGTCTTCGTCCGCACCAAGCAAGCCACCGAAGAAGTAGCCGAAAGGCTTCGCGCCCGGGGATTTTCCGCGGCAGCCATCAACGGCGATATCCCGCAGAGCCAGCGCGAGCGGACCATCGCCGCGCTCCGCGAGGGCGGAATCGACATCCTGGTTGCCACCGATGTCGCCGCCCGTGGGTTGGACGTCGAGCGGATATCGCATGTGCTCAACTACGACATCCCGCACGACACCGAGTCGTATGTGCACCGCATCGGGCGCACCGGCAGAGCCGGACGGTCGGGCGCCGCGCTGCTGTTCGTCTCGCCCCGAGAGCGCCACCTGCTCAAGTCGATAGAGAAAGCAACGCGGCAAAAGCTCACGGAGGCCGAGCTGCCCACCGTCGAAGACGTCAACGCGCAGCGGGTGGCGAAATTCGCCGATTCCATCACCGACACTCTCGGCTCACCCGGCATCGAGCTGTTCCGCCGCCTGGTCGAAGACTACGAGCGCGAGCATGACGTCCCGATGGCCGACATCGCGGCGGCGCTGGCGCTGCAATCGCGCGACGGCGAAGCCTTCCTGATGTCACCGGAACCGCCGCCCGATCGCCGTCCCAAACAGCGTCCTGACCGGCCAGCCAAGACCACCCGCACAGCGGGCGACGGTCCCAAGAAGGGGTTCGCCACTTACCGCATCGCTGTCGGGAAGCGACACAAGATCGGCCCGGGCGCGATTGTGGGCGCCATTGCGAACGAAGGGGGCTTGCACCGTAGCGATTTCGGCCACATCACAATTGGGCCCGACTTCTCACTGGTGGAGTTACCCGCCAAACTATCTCGCGAAACGCTCAAAGCTCTTGAAAAGACTCGTATTTCCGGCGTGCTGATTGACTTGCAGCTGGATCGAGGTCGAGACAAAACCCGGCATCGTGATGGCGGCGCAAAGCGGCGGGAACGTACGGGATGACCAAAGCCCACACCACGGCCCAGGGCGGACTCGAACAGGTCTCCGGGCCGGACCGGGTCGCATCGCTGACCGGTATCCGCGCCGTCGCCGCCCTTCTCGTTGTCGCCACTCACGCGGCGTACACCACCGGCAAGTACATCGAGGGCTATTTCGGCCTGCTGTGTTCGCGGATGGAGGTCGGCGTCCCGATTTTCTTTGTCTTGTCCGGTTTCCTGTTGTTCCGGCCGTGGGTGAAATCGGCCGCGACGGGCGGCCCGGAGCCGTCGGTCCGCCGCTACGCCTGGCACCGGGTCCGACGCATCATGCCGGCCTACATCGTCACCGTGCTGATCGCGTACGTCATCTACCACTTCCGAACGGCCGGGCCCAATTTCGGCCACACGTGGATCGGGTTGTTGCGCAATCTGACGTTGACGCAGATCTACACCTTCAACTACCTGAGGGGGTATTTGCATCAGGGTCTGACCCAGATGTGGAGCCTGGCGGTGGAAGCCGCCTTCTACGTGGTGCTCCCGCTGCTGGCCTACCTGCTGTTGGTGGTCCTCTGCCGGCGACAATGGCGGCCGAGATTGGTGTTGTTAGGCCTTGGCGCGCTGGCGCTGATCACTCCGGCATGGCTGATCCTGGTGCACCTCATCACCTCGGTGCCCAACGGTGCTCGGCTGTGGCTGCCCACCTACCTGATCTGGTTCCTCGCCGGCATGAGTCTGACGGTGTTGCAGAAAATGGGGGTGCGCTGTTACGCCTTCGTCGCGCTGCCGCTCGCTGTAATCTGCTACTTCATCGCTTCTACGCCGATCGCGGGGGATCCGACGACATCGCCGCTTGGCCTCTCGCAAGCGCTGTACAAAGCGGTGTTCTACGCGGCGATCGCCGCGCTGGCGGTGGCGCCGCTGGCGCTGGGCAACCAGGGCTGGTACTGCCGTTTTCTCGCGAGCCGACCGATGGTGTGGCTTGGGGAGATTTCCTACGAGATATTCTTAATCCACCTGTTGACAATGGAAATCGCGATGGACTACGTGATGCGGGATCACGTCTACACCGGTTCGATGCTTGGGTTGTTTGCGGCGACGACGGCGATCACCATTCCGATGGCCTGGCTGCTGCATCGCTTCACCCGAGTGCGCAGCTAAGCGTTTACCGTCATCCGTTGGCCTGACCGGCTTCTGCTCGACCGGCACCACGATCGGGACGACGAATTCCTCGACCATCGCCTGCTCGTCGGCCACGTCGCGGCCCGGGAAGATCAGCAGCGACGTGATGACCCGGACCAGCCAGCGACCCCGGCTTTCGACGATCGCCGGGTCGTCGGCGCCGAGCGAGTTGACGAAAGCCGCTGCCAGCGCCGTGATCACGTCGGATTGTTCAGCCAATTCACCGCCGATCGGCGGCTGCGTGGTGGCAAACCACGACGCCAGCGCGGGGCTTTCGCGGACCAGGCGAAGGGTGGTCGCGATGCCTGCTCTGAGTCGTTGACGAGGGTCGGCAATGGCGCTGATTTGCTCTTCGATCGCGTCGTAGAGCCGATAGGTCTCGCGGTGGACGTACGCGTTTCGCAACACTTCGCGGTTTTCGAAGTAGCGGTACAGGGTCGCGCGGGAACAGCCTGCGGCCTTGGCGATCTCGTTCATCCCCACCGAGCCGGGATCGTGGCGGGTGAACAGCTCCTCGGCGGCGTCGAGAATCCGATCGGCGGCTACCTCGGTGCGGCGCTCCGAGAGCCAGTCATTGGCCGCCATCAGGACGTGACCCGGAACGGGACCGACAGCGGACGCCGCACATAGCTTCCTCCGGCCCACACGATGCCGGCCTCGTCGACATCGAAATCTGGACAGCGGGAAAGCAATTCGGTCAACGCTACCCGCGACTGCATGCGGGCGGCGGCCGCGCCCAGGCAGTGGTGGGCGCCGTGGCTGAACGTCAGGATGTTGCGCGGGCACCGCCGCACGTCGAGGTCCGCGGCGTCGGGTCCGTACTGGCGCTCGTCGCGGTTTGCCGACCCGTAGAGCAGCAATACCCGGCGGCCGGCCGGGACGGTGGTGTCGCCGATGGTGACGTCGCGGGTCGCGGTGCGCGTCAGACCCTGTACCGGCGACGTCAGCCGCAGCAGCTCGTCGACAGACCCCGCGATCAGGTCCGGATTCTCGGCGAGCACCCGCCGCTGGTCGAGACGCTGGTGCGGCAGTTGCACCGAGCCGCCCAGCATGCCGGTGGTGGTGTCGTTTCCGCCGGTGACCATCGTGAAGGTGAACGCCAGCACCGACAGCGTGCCGGCGATGTCGCCGTCGGCGCCGACTCCGGCCGCGACCAGGTGCGAGATGGTGTCGTCCTCGGGTTCGTGACGGCGCCGTTCGATCAGCTCGGTGAAGTAGGCCATCATCGAGCCGACCGCGTCGCCCACCGTTTCCAGCGCGCCGCCGATGCCGCCGGCGCCGGTGTTGGCCGCCACGATCGCGTCAGTCCACCCGTCGAACTGGACGCGGTCTTCTTCCGGGACGCCGAGGTAATGCGCGACGACCATCGACGGCAACGGATTGAACAGCTCGGCGACGATGTCGCCGCCGCCGTTGGCACGCAGCCGCTCGATGCGCTCGACGACGAACTCGCGCACCTTGGGTTCCACCGCCTCCACCTGTCGCGGTGTGAAACCACGCGAGACCAGCTTGCGGAACTCGGTGTGCACCGGCGGATCCTGCATCACAAAGGGCGGATTGTCTTGTAGACCAATGAGTTCCAGCTCGCCATAGTTGACGGTGAGCCCCTGCGCCGACGAGAACGTCTCATGGTCGCGGGCCGCCGCCCAGATATCGGCGTGCCGGGACAGTACGTAGTAGTCGTGGTCGGGTCTGGCTTCCGGCACCACGTGGTGCACCGGGTCGTGGTCGCGTAGCGCGCGGTACATCGGCCACGGGTTGGGCCAGGTTTCGGCGGTCGCCAACTCGAAGCGAGGCTCGTGAGACAGAGTTGCTGTCATGTCTTATTCGTACGACACCTGGCTAAGTATGTCAAGTACGTCACTCGCCTCGGTCGTGACGCTGCTCAGTGTCGGATCTCGCAGCAGCGTTACGCTCGTCGCCCAGGTCAGACGCCAGCGCCGGGGTTCAGGATGCCCAGCGGGTCCAATGCGTCTTTGATGCGGCGATTCAGCGCCATCGCGTCGGGCCCGAGATAGCCGGCCAGCCAGGGACGTTTCAACCGCCCGACACCATGTTCGCCGGTGATCG
Source organism: Mycobacterium sp. (assembly GCF_052143115.1). Lineage (GTDB taxonomy): Bacteria > Actinomycetota > Actinomycetes > Mycobacteriales > Mycobacteriaceae > Mycobacterium. The sequence continues at coordinate 11,399 of NZ_JBKQTQ010000076.1, read as the reverse complement.
TGCCATCGAGGTGCAAGGCGAGGTCCATGATCTCCCCGTATGCCAGCCCGGCGCGCTCCTTCATCGCCGGGTCGGCGGGGTCGTAGACGATCAGCGGGTGGGTGTTGCCGTCGCCGGCGTGGGCGATCACCGAGATCATCAGCTCGTGCTCGGCGGCGATACGAGCGATCCCACCGACCAGGTCGGCCAGAGCGGGCAGCGGCACGCCGACGTCTTCGAGCAGCAGCGGACCCTTGGCTTCCACCGCCGGAATCGCGAACCGGCGGGCGGCGACGAACGCCTCGCCCTCCTCCGGATCGTCGGTCGAAAACACTTCGGTCGCACCGTATTCGGTGAACACCCCGGCCATGAATTCGGCGTCTTCGGTCCCGCCGTTGCCGCGTTCGTCGGATGCGCCCAGCAGCAGTGCGGCGGCGCCGCGGTCCAACCCCATCCGCAGCTTGTCTTCCACCGCGTTGATCGCGACCGAGTCCATGAACTCCAACATCGCCGGGCGCAGCCGTGCGGTCACCGCGAGCACCGCCTCGGCGGCGGCTTCCACCGACGCGAAATTGGCGACCACCGTGCTCAACGGCTGTTGCGGCGGCACCAGTCGCAGCGTGACCTCGGTGATCACGCCCAGTGCGCCTTCGCTGCCGACAAAGAGCTTGGTCAGGCTCAGTCCGGCGACGTCTTTGAGCCGTGGGCCGCCCAGCCGGACCGCGGTGCCGTCGGCGAGCACCACCTGCACGCCCAGCACGTAGTCGGTAGTGACGCCGTATTTGACACAGCACAGCCCGCCGGCGTTGGTCGCGATGTTGCCGCCGATGCTGCAGATCTCATACGACGACGGGTCGGGCGGATACCACAGCCCATACTCGGCGACCGTCTTTTTCACCTCGGCGTTGAGCAGCCCGGGTTGGCACACCGCGGTGCGGGTGACCGGGTCGACGACGATGTCGCGCATTTTTTCGGTGGACAAGACGATCCCGCCGTCCACCGCGGTGGCGCCTCCGGACAGGCCGGTCCCCATGCCGCGGGTCACCACCGGGACATGGTATGCGCTGGCCCACCGCATGATGGTCTGCACCTCTTCGGTGCGTCGCGGGCGCACCACCGCTATCGGCTTTCCCGCCGACGGGGCGAACGCGCGGTCTTGCCGGTAGGACTCGGTCACCGCGGGGTCGCTGACGACCATCCCCTCCGGCAGCCCGGCGATCAGGCCGGCCAGCACATCGGCGCCCATGACAGCGATCCTACGGACGCGGCGCCTAGTCGATGGCAGACGACTCGTCCAGCTCTCGAAGCGAGGAAAGTCGAAGCGACACCAGGCCGATGGCGATCATCGGAATGGCGAACACCAGAAACGTCATCCGAAGCCCGGTGGCATCGGTCAGCGGCCCGGCAACCATGAAGCCCAGTGGGCCGGCGGCATATGCCAGCGACGTCATCACACCGACTACCCGACCGCGCAGCTGCGGCGGGGACTTTGACTGCATGACGTAGTTGTAGATCGGGGCGATCGGCCCGTAGACGAGTCCGATGAGCCCGCACAGCAGCAGGATCACCGGCAACGGCGGCAGCGTCGATATCAGTGCGGTGCACACGCCCAGCGTCAATGTGGCCGTCAGCAGCGTCCACCGCCTGCTCATGCGGCGGATCAGCAGCGGGTAAGCCAGCGCGCCGGCTAATCCGCCGATGCTCAACGCCACCAGCACCCACCCCAGATGCGCGGGCTCATGCCGGTCGGTGAAGTACTTGGGGAACAGCACACTTTCCATCGGCAGATACAGGGCGGTCATTGCCAAGTCGACCAGTGCCAGCGTGCGCAGCACCTTGAGATTCCACACGAACCGAAGCCCATCGACCATCCCGGACCACGGCCCGTCGGGGCGTACCGCGCTCGGTGGAGCTCCGGCGCCGGGCAACCGCAACGCGCCGATCGCGAGCATGGATACACCGAAGGCGCTGGCGGTGACCCACATGGTGTTGATGCCGCCGATGGTGGATATCAGCAATCCACCGAGCCCTGGGCCGACGATGTAGGCGACGTTGAAAATGGCCTCGTAAAAGCCGTTGGTGCGGTCCAGGGTCCACCCGGCATTCGTCGCGGCCTCGGGCAGCATCGATTCCCGCGCGGTGATGCCGGCCGGATCGAACAGCGCGCCCAGTGCGGCGAGCACAGCGAGCACGCCGACGGTAATGCTGCCATGGCCGAAAGCGATCGCCAACACTGGAACCGCCGCCACGGTGGTCGCCGACAGTGCATCGGAGATCAGCGAAACACGCCGTCTGCCAAGGTAATCCACCGCCGTACCGGCGATCAGCGTGGAGAGCAGCAACGGCAGCGAGGCTGCGCCCGCGACGATCGAGGCATCGAATGCGCTGCCGTTGTGCTGCAACACCAGCCAGGGAAAGGCGATCAGCGAGATACCGTTGCCGGCGGCAGCGGCCAACGCCGCGAACAGGATCAGATAGATCGGGCGGCGGGTCGGCCGGGACGCAGGGGAAGAAGTGGCCATGGGAATTCGGGGAGGCAATCTAGCAGCGCCCGTGCCCGGCGGGCGAGCGAATTTCACCGTTCGTGCACAGTAGATCGGTGAGCCTCGCCCACCCGCGGACCGGATCGGTCTTCGATTCTCCGGTGCCGCCCGGCACCGGCTGGCCCGGTGATCCGGCGACCTCCCGCACGGCGGTGGCATCGGTGCAGGCGCAGGTGGCCGCCATGGCTCTCGCCGTCGAATCGCCGGCACAGCTCGACGCCGAGGTGTCGGTGTGCCGAGCCTGCCCGCGCTTGGTCGAGTGGCGGGAGCAGGTCGCCCTGACCAAACGGCGCTCGTTTGCCGACCAGCCGTATTGGGGCCGGCCGGTGCCGGGCTGGGGAGCCGAGCGCCCGCGGCTGATGATCGTCGGGCTGGCACCGGCCGCCCATGGCGGCAACCGGACCGGTCGGGTCTTCACCGGCGATCGGTCCGGCGATGTGCTGTACGCGGCGATGTACCGGGCCGGCTTGGCCAATTCGCCGATCAGCGTGGACGCCGCCGACGGCCTGACGCTGAACGGCACCCGGGTGGCGGCGGCGGTGCGGTGCGCGCCGCCCGACAACGCCCCGACGCCCGCCGAGCGGGCAACGTGCGCGCCGTGGTTGACCGCCGAGTGGCGGCTGACCGGCGGCGACGTCCGGGTCATCGTGGCGCTAGGCGGATTCGGCTGGCGCTCGTCGTTGGACATGGTCCGCTCCGGTGGTGGTCAGGTTCCTCGCCCGCAGCCGAAATTCGGCCACGGTGCCACCGCGACTCTGTGTGCCGCCCACGGGGAGGTGGTGCTGCTGGGCTGCTATCACCCCAGTCAGCAGAACACCTTCACCGGCAAGCTGACCACGGCGATGCTCGACGATGTCTTCGGCCGGGCCGCGGCGATCGCAGGACTATCCGGGTGACCGCCGGCGTTGACGTCGTCATGCGGCTTTCTGTACTTGATCTCGTCCCGGTGCGCACCGACCAGACCACGTCGGATGCGCTGGCGGCGACCGTGCGGCTGGCGCAGACCGCCGACCGGCTGGGCTTTACCCGCTACTGGGTCGCCGAGCACCACAACATGCCGTCGGTAGGCGCTACCAGCCCGCCGGTAGTGATCGCATACCTCGCCGCGCAAACCACCGCGCTACGCCTGGGGTCCGGTGGTGTGATGCTGCCCAACCACGCGCCGCTGGCGGTGGCCGAGCAGTTCGCTTTGCTTGAAGCGGCCGCGCCTGGGCGCATCGACCTCGGCATCGGCCGGGCGCCCGGCTCGGATCCGGTGACGTCGTTCATGCTGCGCGGCGCCGCCGGACGAGACGACCGTGACATCGACCAGTTTCCGGAGTACCTGGACCACGTGCGGGCGATGATGAGCGCTCGCGGGGTGCCCGTGCAATTGCGCGACGGGGACTACATTCTCAAGGCCACGCCGGCCGCCGCCAGCGAGCCGCGGCTGTGGCTGCTCGGCTCGTCGCTGTATTCGGCCCGGCTGGCCGCCGCCAAGGGACTGCCCTACGTGTTCGCGCACCATTTCTCGGGCCAGGGGACCGAGGAGGCGCTCGCGCTCTACCGGTCGCAGTTCGTGCCCAGCGAGCTGGCGGCTGAGCCGGTGACATTCCTGACCGTCAACGCCGCGGTGGCCGAAACCCGTGACGAGGCAACGGCGCTGATGCTGCCCAACCTGCACATGATGGCCCGGTTGCGGACCGGGCAACCGCTCGGGCCGCTGGAGCTCGTCGAGGACGCTGACGGCGCCGAACTGACACCCGAGCAGCAGCACATCGTCAGCAGCGGACTGCGCCGCGCGGTGCTCGGGACACCCGCCGAGGCCGCTGACCAACTACGCGCGCTGGCTGGGCGGTTCGATGTCGACGAGGTGATGGTTCACCCTGTCGCGTCGGCACACCGCGGCACCGATCCTGCCACCGCCCCGGGTCGCGAGACGACGCTGGAGCTGCTGGCCAAGGAGCTGTTCTAGCGAGCGCTCAGCACGACGACGGGAATCGGCCGCGACGTTTTTTTCTGGTAAGCCGTGTACCGGTCGCTGTTGTTCTTGTTGACGATCTGCCACAACCGGGCGTAGTCCGGGTCATCGGGTAGCACGGGTTTGGCTGTGACGCCGAAACGCTTTGGCCCGACGTTGATTTCGACGCTCGGGTTCTTGCGCAGGTTGTGATACCACCCGGGCGCCTTCGGATCGCCGCCTTTGGAGGCGACGATCAAGTAGTCGCCGCCGTCGCGGGCATAGGTCAGCGACGTGGTTCGGGCCATGCCGGTCTTGGCGCCGACTGTGTGCAGCAGCAGGCTGGGAATCCCCAGCGTCCGATGCCCGATCCAGCCGTTCGTCTTTCGGTAAACGGCGTCATGCACGCGCAACACCGTTGGCAGCAAACTCTGTTCAATCCAGGATGGAGGAGCCATTTGCCCAGTATTACCGGTCGGCGTCGATCCGCGCCAACGCCTCCCGCAGGATCTGACCGGTGGCCTCGCGGTCGGGGTCGCGGCGCAGCAGCATTCCCTTGGCCACCGACAGTATGTCGCCATTGCGCCGCGGCAGCACGTGCAGGTGAATGTGGGACACCGTTTGGAAGGCCGCGGACCCGTCGTTGATCCCGATGTTGGTGGCGTCGGCCAGCTCCGTCGCCCGCGCGGCCTTGGCGATCCGCTGTCCGATCGTCACCATGTCGGCCAGTGTCTCCGGCGGGGTGTCGGTGATATCTACCGTGTGCCGTTTGGGCACCACCAGGGTGTGGCCGCGGGTGAACGGGCGGATGTCGAGGATGGCCAGGTAGCCGTCATCTTCGTAGATGCGGATGGCCGGGGCCTCCCCGGCGACGATCGCACAGAACACACACGACATGCCGCCACGGTAGCCGTTCGGTTCAGCCGGCGTTGTACTCCGGTAGCGCGGCCGCGATCGCCTGGATGGCACGGTCGAGGATTGCGCGGGTGGTGGCGAAGTTCAGCCGCGCGAAACCTGAGGACACCGTGGCGCCGAACGGGATGCCTGGACTGAGCGCCACCTTGGCCTTCGACAGCAGGTGTTCGGCGGGTTCGGTCGGCAGGTTCAGCGCACGAAAATCGACCCACGACATGTAGGTGGCCTCCGGAGTATTGATCTTCAGCCCCGGAATCAGTTCGGGCAGGGTGGCGGCCAGGTGGTCGCGGCTTGCCTGCAGGTAGACGAGCAGCTCGTCGAGCCAGTCGGCGCCGTGGTTGTAGGCGGCGATGTTGGCACGGATACCGACGGTGGAGATACCCATCTGGTGGTGCAGCTTGTTGATCCGGGCCCAGTCGCGGACATCGTGCTCGTTGGACAGAATTACCTGCGCGCAGATCAGGCCGGGGAGGTTCCACCCCTTGGAGGCCGACATCAGCGTGACGACGGTGTCAGCGGCGGTGTCGGATACCGAGGCCGCGGCGACGTGCGGCCGTCCGTAGACCAGCGGTCCGTGGATCTCGTCGGCGATGACCCGCGCGTCGTGGCGGGTGGCGATCTCGACGATCGTGCGCAGCTCGTCCTCGCGAAATGCGGTGCCCAGCGGATTGTTCGGGTTGCACAGGATGAGCGATCCGGCCCCGCCGGCGAATGCGGCGTCGAGCGCTTCCAGATCCATTACGTATCGACCGGAATCCTGTTGCAGCATAGGAATTTCCACGCGCTGACGCCCGGTGATCTGCAGCAGGTCGAAGAACGGCATATATGCCGGAACCGGCAGCACGACCGGACTCTCGGGTCTGGTGAGGAAGTTGATGACGACTTCCAGACCTTTGAGCACATCCGGCACCGCGCGGACCCACTCGGGCGAAACCCGCCAGCCGTAGCGGCGTCGGCACCAGTCGGCGGTCGCTTTCGGCAAGTCATCCTCGCCCACTGGCGGATAGCCGAACTCCTCGTTGGCGACGCAGGCGCGGATGCCGTCGAGTACCGCTGGCGCGGTGGGGAAGTCCATCTCGGCGATCCACAGCGGCAATACGTCCGGCCCGAAGAGGTTCCACTTGATCGTCTTGCGTTGGCGGAGTTGCTCCTCGGTCAATCGATCGAACACCGTGCGGGCCATAGTTTCCAATCCTCCTACAAAGGTCAGAGTTGATACCGGGCTTGTTCACAGGCTCTTGCGCGAGGGTCAATCGGTGGCCTGAAAAGCGCGTTGGCGAGTCGATCTGAGCGTGGTGATGATGATGAGTTGGCCAAAGGACTGGGCAGCGACAATGGGCATGATTGCGACGGCTGCGGCTATGGCGGCCGGATTCGCGATCGATTCGATTACCTCGCATCATGCGGCACCGATCTTGGGCGCCAGTTCGATCGGCCGAGATCGAGTCGCAACAGATGAATGCACGGACAACCCAGCCAATCCTGTGTGTCCGCCGCTGGCCCCGGCCGACGTCAAATGCGCGATGGCACCGTGGCACGGAACCGCTTTTTGCGCCCGTGGGCCGTTCGACCCGCTGGTCATCACCCCGCCTCCTCCTGCGGCCTGCCCGTCGGTGGTCGCCGGTTGCCCGGGCTGGGTGCCTAATGCTTCGCAACCCCCCGTCGCGACGTCAGGGCCACCGTCGACAAAGCACGAGGGTCCTCCGCCGCCAAAGTCGCCACCGGTGGCGCCGGCTCCGCCCGCACCCGTGGAACCGGCACCAGCTCCAGCGCCGCCAAGCAAGTAATCTGGCTGGACGTGGACTCTGGAGATCTGGCTTTCGCGGGCGCAGTCGAACAGGTGCGGATGTTGGTGGACGGCGCGATCACCGCACCGGCGTTGCTCGAGGTGTACCTGGACCGCATCGCACGGTTGGATCCTCAGCTGCGGAGCTATCGCGTGGTCTTCACCGACAGCGCGCGCCGGGAAGCCGAGGCCGCGCAGCGCCGCCTCGATGCTGGCGAGCGGCTGCCGCTGCTGGGCATCCCGATCGCGATCAAGGACGACGTCGATATCGCCGGCGAGTTGACGACGTACGGCAGCAGCGCGGTCTCAACGCCGGCAAGCCGCGACGCCGAGGTGGTCGCCCGGCTGCGGGCCGCGGGCGCCGTGATCATCGGCAAAACCGCTGTGCCGGAGATGATGATGTTGCCCTACACCGAGTCGCTGACGTTCGGTGCGACCCGCAACCCATGGAATACCGCGCTCGCCCCGGGCGGCAGCAGCGGCGGCAGCGGCGCCGCGGTTGCCGCCGGGCTGGCCCCGTTGGCACTAGGTTCCGACGGCGGCGGCTCGATCCGGATCCCGTCGGGATGGTGCGGCCTGTTCGGGATCAAGCCGCAACGCGATCGGGTGTCGCTGGCCCCGCACGACGACGCGTGGTGCGGGCTCAGTGTCAACGGGCCGCTCGCACGGTCGGTGAAAGACGCGGCGTTGTTTCTGGATGTGACGACGACGATGCCCGGCCCGGACGGCGGATTCGTCGCCGCCGCGGGTCGAGACCCCGGTCGGCTGCGAATCGCCCTGAGCACCAAGGTCCCACCGCCACTGGTCGTCAATGTCGGCAAGCAGCAACGAGCGGCGGTCGATGAGGCGGGTGCACTGTTGCGCGAGCTCGGCCACGACGTTGTGGTCCGTGATCCCGACTATCCGCCCGCGGCGATCTACGCTAATTACCTGCCTCGCTATTTCCGGGGGATTTACAACGACGTGCGCACGCTGCCGCACCAGGACCGGCTGGAGAAGCGGACCCGCAACATGGCCCGCATCGGCTCACTGCTGTCTGAGCGGCGGATGGCGGCGGTGCGCGCGGGGGAGTCGGCGTTGGCCGCCCGCATCCAGTCGATCTTCGACGATGTCGACGTTGTCGTCACGCCCGGCAACGCCACCGGACCGTCGCGCATCGGCGCCTACCAGCGCCGCGGCGCCATCTCGAGCTTGCTGGCGGTGTCCAGGCGAGTGCCGTTCTTCGAGATCTGGAATCTCACCGGACAGCCGGCCGCCGCGGTGCCGTGGGGGCTCGACCGCGATGGCGTTCCGGTGTCGGTTCAGTTGGTCGGCCGCCCGTGCGACGAGGCGACGCTGCTGGCGCTGAGTGCACAGATCGAGACGGCCAGGCCATGGTCGCACCGGCGACCGCCGGTGTCATGACGGCGAGATCGCCCGCCAGGCGTCCAGCTTCTGGCCCGGCGGCATCGCCCGCGCCGGGCTGGTGGACGGCAAGAGCTGATAGCTGATCGACACGTCGACGTGGACGAGTCGGTGGAACAGCTTGTCTGCAGTGTGGCCGTTGAAGTAGACCCGCGTGATGCCGCAGTAATTAGCGAATAGTTGACCAAAGTCGTTGGCCACCATGCTTTTCGTGTCAATTTTGGCGTCTGAGCTGCCCGCGCGGCGACACTTGTGCAGCACATCCCACAGCGCCACGCCACGGGATTGCACTGCGGCCAGCCGGGTTTCGTAGGGTGCTTGCGCGTCGAAGCCGAATAGCGCACTGGTTATCGGCCAGAACGCATTTCGCGGGTTACCGTAGTACTGGCGGGCTGCCAGCGACTGCACGCTGGGGAACGATCCCAGGATCAGCAGCCCGGCGTCGTCGTCGACGACGGGCGGGAACCCCTCCAGCAGCGGTGTGGCCATCGATTCACATGATGCCCCGCCGCGTTATACGTTGGCGACGTGGACGACACGGTCGACCCGGACATCGAGGAGCTGCTCGACGGGCTCGAGGGCAATGCCCGCGCCGAGCGCGCCGAGCTGATCGAGTGGCTGTTTGAGCAGGGCATCACGGCCGACGAGATCCGGGGTGCGGTGGCTCCCACACTGTTGGCCACGCGCCGGTTGATGGGCGACGACGGCAGCTGCGTCTCGGCGCGGGAGATCAGCCAATCAGCCGGTATCGAGCTGGATCTGCTGCAGCGGGTGCAACGCGCCATTGGGCTAGCGCGCGTGGATGATCCCGACGCAGCGGTGCACCTACGCGCCGACGGCGCGGCTGCCGCACATGCGCAGCGATTCGTCGATCTGGGCGTAGATCCCGAGCGGATGCTCCAGGTCGTTCGCATTCTCGCTGAGGGACTTTCGCATGCCGCCGAGGTGATGCGATATACCGCGCTGGCGACCATCCTGCGGCCCGGTGCGAGCGAACTGGAGCTCGCCAAGGCGTCCCAGGCGTTAACGAGCCAGATCGCGCCGCTACTCGGGCCGATGATCGAAGACATGCTGCTCATGCAGCTGCGGCACATGATGGAGACCGAAGCCGTCAACGCCGGCGAGCGGGCCGCGGGCGCCCCGCTGCCCGGAGCGCGACACATCACGGTCGCGTTCGCCGACCTGGTCGGCTTCACCCGGCTGGGTGAGGAGCTGCCGCCCGAGGAGCTGGGGCAACTCGCCAACCGGCTGGCCGACCTCGCCCGCGACACGGCGGTCCCGCCGGTGCGGTTCGTCAAGACGATTGGCGACGCGGTGATGTTCGTCTGCACGGATCCGGCGCCCCTGCTGGACGCGGTGCTGAAGCTTGTCGAAATCACCGACAGCGACAACGACTTCCCCCGGCTGCGGGCCGGCATCGCGTCAGGCTCTGCGGTGAGCCGGGCCGGCGACTGGTTCGGCAGCCCGGTAAACCTTGCCAGTCGGGTGACGGCGGTGGCGCGGCCGGGAACGGTGCTGGCCGCCGAATCGGCGCGGGACGAGCTCGGCGACGACGCGGGCTTCAGCTGGTCGTTCGCGGGCACGCGGCACCTCAAGGGCATCAAGGGTGAGGTCAAGCTTTTCCGCGCCCGGCGCGGCGACAGCATCGACGAGAACGCATAGGGGCAGGCCCGGAGGACGCTGGGAGGCGTCTCATCTATCCTGCGCGGCCGGTTTTCACTCCGTTGACCGGCTCTTTGGAATTCGTCGCGTTCCGGGCCTGCTTCGCTACTAAAGCTACAACTCTGCACGGGTCATATCAACGGTTTTCAGCACTCCGCGCGGAATCTCGACCAATGACGACACGGCCGCTTCGCTGGGCTGGCATTCTGGTCATATGTCGGGCAAAGGTATCGACCGGATACGAGCCCGCAGCGCGCTGGAGGTCATCACCCAGCATCCCGGGATGGTGCTGTTCGTAGCATCGCCTGCGATCGCGCTGCTGGCCGTCGTATGGTGGCTCGCCGGCGCGGGCTGGGGCGCACTTCTACTGATAGCGCTGCTTACGGTCGGCGGCGTCGCGATCCTGCGGAAGCGCTGAGGCGGGCAACCGGTTGGCGTTCGCTGCCGGTGAACGCTGTTTCCATCGCTGTGTAACGGTGTAATCATGTAATTATGAAATACAACCATGGACATGGGCGGCGGTATGGCCGCCCCGGGGGCTGGCAGCAAGCCCAGCAACCCGATGCCAGCGATGCGCCAGATTGGTTCGCCGGACGCCTGCCCGAGGACTGGTTCGACGGTGATCCGACGGTGATCGTCGACCGTGAGGAGATCACGGTCATCGGCAAGCTGCCCGAACCCGAGACCTCCGGCGAAGAAGAGACCGAGGCCCGCACGTCGGGCCGCGTCTCCCGATTCCGCGAAGAAACCCGGCCGGAGCGAATGAACATCGCTGATGAGGCTCAGGCCCGCTACGGCCGCAAGGTTTCCTGGGGCGTTGAGGTCGGTGGCGAGCGGACCCTGTTCACGCACATCGCGGTACCCGTGATGACGCGCTTAAAGCAGTCCGAGCGTCAGGTACTTGACACGCTGGTCGACGCCGGCGTGGCCCGGTCCCGTTCCGACGCGCTCGCGTGGTCGGTCAAGCTGGTCAGTGAGCACACCGAAGAGTGGCTGGCCAAGCTGCGCGAAGCGATGGAAAAGGTCGACGACCTACGCGCGCAGGGGCCGGACCTCTGATCACGGATCGGTCAGGTTCCAGGCCTGTTCGACGGGTCAGCGGCTAGCTACGTCAGCACCGGTGTCATCGGCTTGCCCCGACGGGTGACGGTGCGGGCCTCCTGGCCGCCAA
>NZ_JBKQTQ010000075.1:0-13856 GCF_052143115.1 Mycobacterium sp. | reverse complement strand
GAGCAGCAGTGCGGTCATCAGTCCCGCAGCTCGCGTAGCTGGTCGAGGTCCGCGCCGCCGAAGGCGCGCCGCAGCCGGCCGGTCAGTACGCCGATCACGATCACCGCGAACAGCACGTCCAGCGAGGCGCCCAGTTCGACGATCAGCGGCACACCGGCGGTGAGCAGGAACGCGGTCGCGGCGATCCCGTTGTCCAGCATCAGGAATCCGGCCGCCTGCGACACCGCGTGACGCCGCGTGGTCATCACGAACAGCGCGATGAGCAGCACCGCAAATGCCGCCGGGACGGCGGTGGTGGTGGCACTGGGTTGCAGGTTCACCAGCGGGCGCGTGATCGCGAACGCGACGACGGTCAAGACGGCGGTGATCAGCAGCGAGGTGGCGGTGTTCACCAAGGGTGTTGCCTCGCGTTGCGCGCGTTGCTCGGCACCCACCGCGCGGGCCAGCAGCCAGGGCAGCACCAGGGCGCGCAGCGCCAGCACCGCGACGCCCACGGCGATCAGCGCTTGGTCGTTGTCGTGAGTTCCGCGCACGATCGGAATCGTGGCCAGCGCAACACCTTGCCAGGCCAGCAGGCGCCCGATGGCGCGCAGGTCGCGGCGCCACACGATCAGCACCGCGGCCAGCATCAGCCCGCCCGCGGCGAAGTCGACCAGGATCGCGAAGGTAGCGTCGGTCATCGGTGTGCCCTCATGCCCGTACGGTGAAGAAGTTGGCGGCCGTGACCGCCAGCAGGGCCAGCAGAAACGACCCGGCCAGCAGTTCGGGTACCCGGAACAGGCGCAGTTTGGCGATGAACACTTCCGCGGTCGCGAGCAACACCGCCAGCACAGCGACCTTGACCGCGATCGCCACGAGGCCGATCACCACGTCGGTGGCGCGCGGGTGCCCGCCGGCGATTCCCCACGGCAGGAACAGATTCGCCAGCAGCGCCAGCAATACGGTGAGCCGCATCCCGGCGGCCCATTCGACCAGCGCCAGGCGCGGACCCGCGTACTCCAGCACCATCGCCTCATGCACCATCGTCAACTCCAGATGCGTGGCTGGGTTGTCGACCGGCAACCGTCCCGTCTCGGCGACGATCACGATCACCAGCGCCGCGAACGCGAGCACCCCGGCCAGCGACACCACCTGCCCGGGGTGCTCGATGGTGTTGGCCACCAGCGCGCCGAGATTGGCCGATCCGGCCGGAATGGACAGCGCGAACACGGCGAGCAGGATCGTCGGTTCGACCAGGGCCGCGATGGTGATCTCCCGGCTTGCCCCCATCCCGCCGAACGACGTGCCGGTGTCGATGCCGGCCAGCGTCAACGCGACGGTGCCCAAAAACAGCAGCCCGACGATGGCGAACAAGTCTGCACTCGAGTCCAGCGGTGAGCCGGTGGCAACCAACGGCGAGATCGCGGCGATGAGCAGCGTCGTCCCGGCGACGATCGCCGGGGCGGCCGCGAACACCACCGTCGTTCCCAGCGGCGTGATCTGTTGTTTGCCAAGCTGTTTGATTATGTCGCGCCACGGCTGCAGCACGCCGCCACCGGCGCGCCCCTCCAACCGTGCTCGCACCTGGCGCATCGCGCCGATCAGAACCGGCGCGCCGAGCATGACCGCACCGATCTGGGCGGCGCCGGCGAGGTAGGACATCATGTTCACCGCGCCACCACCAACACGACGAGCACACCGAGCGCGCCGTAGGCCAAATACAGGTGCACGCTGCCGGTGTGGGCGCGCCGCACCAGCCCGGCGGCCGCGGCCACCGCGCGAATCACCGGGGTGTAGAGCCGCTGTTCGATCGCGTCGACAATCGCGGTCCGGTAGATGACCCTCTCGGCCAGGTATCGCGACTCCGCGGTGTGGGTGATCTCGATGTCGGTGTCGGGACGCAGCACGTCGTCGAACACCCGCTGAAGCGGCTCGGCGAACGACGTGGCGGTGTACTGCATCCGCTCGGTGAGATCATCTGCCCCGCAGGCCCATAGCGGCGGGGTAACAGGTTCGGGGCGCCGCCGCGACCGCCCATGCGCCAGCCCAACGGCGGCCAAGACAGCCGCGGCCAGGGCGGCGGCGATCACCGCGGGCGCGATCGAGCCGTGCAAGCCGGGTAACCGCACCACGACGCCGAAGTCGGTGAACGCGACACCTCGCCCGGCGGGCAGCGCGCCGAGGGCCCGCCGCAACGCGGGCGCGAATATCATCGGCGCCACCGCCAGCACCACACAGGCCAGCGCCGTGATCGTCATCCCGGCAAGCATGCCGACGGGGGCCTCACGCGCGTGTGCGGCCGGCTCGCAGCGCGGGCGGGCCAGGAACCCGATCCCGAACGCCTTGACCATCGCCGCCACGCCCAGCCCGGTGGTCAGCGCCACCGCGCCGACCGCCAACGGTGTGGTCAGCGCCACGACCGTGTCGTGCCCGGCGGCGGTGTGGATCAGCGATTGGACCAGCAGCCACTCGCTAACAAAGCCGGCACCCAATGGAAGCCCGCACGCGCCCAGTGCAGCGACCCCGAACAGGATCGTGGTCGCCGGCATCCTTTTGGCCAGCCCGCCGAGCCGGTCCAGGTCGCGCAGCCCGGTGGCCGCCAACACCGAGCCGGCGGCCAGGAACCCCAAGCTCTTGAACGCCGCGTGCGCGATCAGGTGCAGCATGGCCGCGGCCATCGCGATGGTCGCCGGTGCGGCCATCCCGGCGCCGGCGAGCAGCGTCGCCGCGCCCAGCGCGAGGGTGATCAGGCCCATGTTCTCGGTGGTCGAATAGGCAAGCAGCCGTTTGAGATCGGTCGCGACCGAGGCCTGCAACACCCCGTAAAGCGCGGATAGGCCGCCGACGACCAGCAGGGTCAGCCCCCACCAGCGCGGGCCAGGTCCCAGCAGCTGCAGATCGAAGCGCACGATGCCGTAGATGCCGAGGTTGACCATCGCGGCGCTCATCAGCGCCGACACCGGGCTCGGCGCCTCGGGATGCGCACGCGGCAACCAGGCGTGCAGCGGCACCAGCCCGGCCTTCGACCCGAACCCGGCTACCGTCAACAGGAAGACAGCGGTCCGTGCGGCATCGGGTACCCGCGTCAGGTCGGCGAATCGGTCGGCGCCACCAGCCGCCGACAACACCATCAGCCCGATCAGCACGGCCACGAACCCGAGCTGGGTCATCACCGCGTAGAACCGGCCGGCCGAGCGGACCTCGGGGCGGGTGTGCTCGGCCAGCACCAGCACCAGCGACGCGATTGCCATCAACTCCCACGCCAGCAGGAACGTTGTCACCGACCCCGCCGCGGGCACCAACAGCATCGCCGCGACAAACAGCGGCAGCACCGCCAGCGGGACCCGGGCCAAATGGTGGCGGTACCCGCACAGGTAGACGCCGACGGGAATCGCGACGCCACCGGTGGCCGCCATAAAGAAACCGCCGAGTGGGTCGAGGCCCAGCCACACCCCCGACAGCGGAAGCAGCCAGCCGATGTGCAGCAACCGCAATGACCCGAACATCCCCAAGAGACCCAGCATGACCCCCAACCCGCCGACACAGGTCACCAGGATTCCCGATAAGCCGCGTCCGAGGCCGTCCCGGGGCAAGACGTTTGGCGCGGACGCCGGAGCCGGCGTCAGCGTCACCGTCATCTGCCAGTCACCGATCGCAGGGCCGCGACGATCTCGCTCGGGGTCGGCGGACAACCCGGGATCTCAACGTCGACGGGCACCACCTCACCCACCGCGCCGATGACCCCGTAGGCATCCCTGAACACCCCTCGGTTCAGGGCGCAGTCCCCGCACCCGATCACCACCCGCGGCCGCGGAGTCGCTTCCACGGTATTTCGCAGCGGCTCAGCCATATTGCGCGTCACGACACCGGTCACCAGCAGTGCATCGGCGTGCCGCGGGGAAGCCACCAGCCGCGCCCCGAACCGCTCCGCGTCATAAACCGGGCCGAACGCACCCGAGATCTCCACCTCGCACCCGTTACAGGAGCCGGCGTCGACGTGGCGGATCTGCAGCGAACCCTTCACTGCGGCAGGTGGTTCCACGACCGGAGCCGGCGCTGGGCCAGCGGGCTCGACGACCCGGCCGACCCGCACGATCTTGCCGATCCACCCCATACAGCTACCGCAGGTCCGCGGGGCCGCCGGCGCGCAAGTCCTCCAGCACCGCGACCCGATCGCTGAGCATCCCGGTTAACACCTTGCGTGCCACCGCGAGCAGTTCGGCGATATCCGGCGAGGCGATCGAATAGATCACCGTGTTGCCGTCCTTGCGCGCATCAACGACCCCAGCCCGCCGCAGCACCCCCAGCTGCTGGGACAGATTCGATGACTCCAGCCCCACCTCGGGCAACAGTTCACCAACCGACCGGTCCCGCATCGCCAGCAGCTCCAGAATCCTGATCCTTGCCGGATGCCCAAGCGTCTTAAAGAACTCGCCCTTGAGCTTGTACAGCGGTTCGGACACCACCGGTCTCCTGAAGACTTCCGATTTCCCATCTTCGATCGATTGAAGAACTTATCAGATAGCTGACCAGCCATGACCGGCCGTACTTCCCAGAGCGAACAAAACCGCCCGGCGAGTGCAGTAGCTTCGCCAGTGGCCGCCGAGGATCGAACGATCTCGTCAACAGCACCCACCAATCCATCGTGACCGGCAGCCGTTCGGCGTCGCGCTTCGGCGTCGGGCCGCGACCGGGGTTCTGCTGTAGCGCCCTCGACTGCCGGGGGTGTGGATTTCGTTCTACTTTTGAGTCCACTACATTCGGAATTGCCCTGTTCTATCGACTGCCGAAGCCGCAGCTGATAGCAAGAACATGTTCTAGCAACCAGGTGGTGAAGGAGTCGGCATGGGTGCACCAGTAATCGTCGAAGCGGTCCGCACACCCATCGGCAAGCGGGGCGGATGGCTCTCCGGCATGCACGCGGCCGAGATCCTCGGCGCCGCCCAGATCGGGCTGATCGACCGCGCAGCCATCGATGCGGCCCTCGTCGAGCAGGTCATCGGCGGCTGCGTCACCCAGGCCGGCGCCCAGTCCAACAACGTCACCCGCACCGCCTGGCTGGCCGCCGGGCTGCCGTGGCAGGTCGGCGCAACCACCATTGACTGCCAGTGCGGCTCCGCGCAGCAGGCCAACCACCTTATCGCCGGCCTGATCGCCACCGGCGCGATCGACATCGGCATCGCGTGCGGCATCGAGGCGATGAGCCAGGTCCCCCTCGGCGCCAACGTCGGCACCCAGGCGGGACCGCGTCACCCAGACTCGTGGGACATCGACATGCCAAACCAATTCGAGGCCGCCGAGCGCATCGCCAAGCGGCGCGGCCTGACTCGCAAAGACATCGAGGTGCTCGGCGTGCGCTCGCAAGCCCTAGCCAAGCAGGCGTGGGCGCAGGGCCGCTTCGACCGCGAGGTCGTCCCGGTGAGGGCCCCCGTCGTCGACGAGGAGGGCAACAAGACCGGCGAGACCCAGGTCGTTTCCCGCGATCAGGGCCTGCGCGACACCACCGCCGAGTCCCTGGCCAAACTCAAGCCGGTTCTCGAGGGTGGCATCCACACCGCCGGCACCGCCTCACAGATCTCCGACGGCGCCGCCGCGGTGTTGTTGATGGACGCCGACCGCGTCGCACCGCTGGGCCTCAAGCCGCGCGCCCGGATCGTCGCCCAGGTCCTCGTCGGCGCCGAACCCGAGTTCCATCTCGACGGCCCGGTGCAGGCCACCACCCGGGTGCTGCAGAAGGCTGGCATGAAGATCGGCGACCTGGACCTGTTCGAGGTCAACGAGGCCTTCGCGTCGGTGGCACTGTCGTGGGCACAGGTGCACCAGCCCGACATGGACAAGGTCAACGTCAACGGCGGCGCCATCGCCCTCGGCCATCCAGTAGGCAGCTCGGGCTCGCGACTGATCACCACCGCCCTGCACGAGCTCGAGCGCCGAGACGAGTCGACCGCCCTGATCACCATGTGCAATGGTGGCGCGCTGGCCACCGGCACCATCATCGAACGAATCTAGTGCCGCGGGGGTCAGCCACCGCACACATCCACCGATAGCCGACACCTCCGGCACATGGTGAGGTGACCGCGGCAACCATGGCCGCAAAAAGGGCGGCGCGATCTTCGCGACGGCCTGCATCGGAACGACCACAATTCCGCACCACAGGTCGGCACTCGCTGCGCCACACCGGCATTCGCAGCCGCGACGGCGCCGACCCCATTGCGACGCCGGGCCGAACGCAGATGCGGCCCACCTCAATCGAGCAGGCCGTCGCCCCGTCAGTTGAGGCGCTCGATGATGGTGACGTTGGCCGTGCCGCCGCCCTCGCAGATGGTCTGCAGACCATAGCGGCCGCCGGTGCGTTCGAGCTCGTTGAGCAGCGTGGCGAACAGCTTCGTGCCGGTCGCGCCAAGCGGGTGGCCCAGCGCAATGGCGCCGCCATTGCGGTTAACCTTCGCCGGGTCGGCTCCGGTCTCCTTGATCCAGGCCAGCACGACCGGCGCGAAGGCTTCGTTGATCTCCACCACGTCGATGTCGCCCATGGTCAGACCGGTCTTCTCCAGCGCGTACTCGGTGGCCGGGATCGGCGCGCTGAGCATCAAGATCGGGTCCGCGCCGCGGGCGCTGAGGTGGTGCACCCGGGCGCGGGGCCTGAGCCTGTGCGCCTTCACCGCGGCCTCGGACGCGACGAGGGTCGCGCTGGCGCCGTCGCAGATCTGGCTGGCCAGGGCTGCGGTGATACGACCGCCCTCGACGAGGCTGTTCAGCCCCGCCATCTTCTCCAGGCTGGTCTCACGCGGGCCCTCATCCACCATGAACTTGCCGACCGGGACGATCTCGTTGTCGAAAAGACCCTCGGCGATCGCTTTGCGGGCGCGCTCGTGACTCTGTAGGGCCCAGCGCTCCATCTCCTCGCGGCTGATGTCCCACTTGTCGGCGATAAGCTCCGCACCGCGGAACTGCGAGACCTCCTGGTCGCCGTAGCGGTGCTCCCAGCCGGCCGAGCCCTTGAACGGGGTCTCGAACCCGAACTGCTGGCCGACGATCATCGCCGAGGCGATCGGGATCATGCTCATGTTCTGGACGCCA
Source organism: Mycobacterium sp. (assembly GCF_052143115.1). Lineage (GTDB taxonomy): Bacteria > Actinomycetota > Actinomycetes > Mycobacteriales > Mycobacteriaceae > Mycobacterium. Next base: position 6,797 of record NZ_JBKQTQ010000075.1, on the reverse strand, counting down.
CCAGCCACGATCAGGTCGGCGGTGCCGCTCATGACGGCCTGCGCGGCGAAGTGCAGCGCCTGCTGACTCGACCCGCACTGGCGGTCAACGGTGACGCCGGGGACCTGCTCCGGGAAGCCGGCCGTGAGCCACGCCGTGCGGGCGATGTTGCCGGCTTGCGGGCCGATCGCGTCGACGCAGCCGAACACCACGTCGTCAATCTCGAGCGGGTTCACCTGGTTGCGCTCGAGCAGCTGCGTAATCACCCTGGCCCCGAGGTCGGCGGGGTGCACCGCGGACAGCGCGCCGCCCTTCTTGCCGACCGCGGTGCGGATCGCGTCCACGATGTATGCCTCAGGCATCGCACATAACTCCTCATCACGGGAACTCGCTCGGGCCAGAACATGCCAGCACCACCCAAGCCGCGACTGTCGGGTGCACGCCGACCACCCATAAGGTAGCGCCGAGCAAATGCTTGCTCGGCGCTACTCTATGTGACCTCTGCCCCGAGCCGTTCATCCAGGTGCCCTCGTTGTGGAACGCCACCTCGACCAAGGTCCGCCTCGCCGACCCCGACATCCAGGTGGTGGGCGTCGTGCGCGACCGGGCGAGCGGACAGCCGATCACGTGTGCGACACCGCCGCGGGCGAAGTTCGGATTGCTGCACTCCGTGGACGTGACCGGCGTCACGCCCCGGTCGGAATGTCGTTAGCATCAGGTCTCGTACTGTGATTCGTGACACCCTCAGCGCCAGGAGGTCGCGTGTCGGGCTTCACCGAACTCGCCGAGCTGCACTACCTCATCGGGGGTGTGCGGCAGTGCGTAGCATCGCTGAGGTCACGCTGCGGCGACATCCCCGCGATGCGCCGACTCATCAACGACGCCGACCGTCTCCTCAACGATGTCGACCGGCTCGATATCGATGCCGGAGAGCTCGACCGGGGCCCCGCCGAGGCCGATCAGCGGGCCAGCGAAAAGATCCCGATCCCGGACACGCAGTACGACTTGGATTTTTGGCGCGACGTCGACGACGAGGGTATCGGCGGACAGTCCGGGCTGCGGTAAGCATGGCACCGCGGCGAATGTGCGGTCGTTGCCGCATCAATGCGCACGCGATTCGCGCTAACAACCCAACACGCCAAGAGCTATCCCCTAGAAGAAGGTCGGATCCTCTGAGCGCGCCCGCGACCGAGCGCACCGGCGTCTTCGCACCTAGGCACGTTGGTGTTGGCGCATTTCCACCTCTTCCTGGTGGCCAACAACCACATCCACGACTACAGATTCATTGGCTGACAACCGTATTGACGAACTAGTTTCGAAACAGCAAGTGAGGGTTTATGATTGAGGGCTTCAAAGCGGACAACCCAGCCTTTAGCTATGACTGGTTCTTTGGGGCGTGTGGACTGGACAACTGGGGCGAGCCGCTACCGAACGGTAGCGACAGGCGAGAAGAGTGAATGGGGATAACGATGACAAAGGGATTTGCATTCGATCTGGGCGACTGGTTCGACGACCACCGAAAGAAGGTCCGCCGTTACTTGGATCGCTACTTTGATGGCGGCCCCCGCGACCAGTTCACCGGGCGCTGGTTCGAGAGGTTTGCTGCATCCGGCGATCCGAACCGGTTCGGCCCGTCCGACCTCGTTGCAGTTGAATCACTCTCGGTTAACGTGCCATCGGAGTCGGCGGCCCGGCTCATCCTCACTGAGGCTGATCACTTCAACGACCTACTTAGGCAGATACCTCCTGATCGCGATCTTTGGGAAGTTGACCGTTCATGCGTGGAATCAGGCAATGCGGCTGATCGACTACACGCCGAGCTGTGCACGCTAAAGAAGGTCGGGTGGGTGACCGCGGGAAAGCTGATCGCGGCCAAGCGGCCCCGTGTGATCCCGATCCTTGATAAGGAGGTTGCGCGCGTGTTGAAGCCACCCAAGGGACTGTTCTGGGTGACCATGCACGATCAATTGGCAGATTCTGCAAGGCGTCAGACAATCGCCGAAGTGTGCGACAACGCACCGCCGGGCGTGAGTCTGTTGCGGCGCATTGATGTCGCGTTATGGATGGACGCCACGCAGCGGTGACCGGCTGCACGGCGCGCCGAGTGAAAATCATGGGCGATAGTTGACGATAAGGCGTTGTATCGGGTAGGCGATGGCGAGAAGGTGTGCGTCTGCTAGCGCCAGCGGACATGGCGCCCATAGGCCTTCTGCTCCGGAGGCAGCCCCGACTCGTCCGCGGCGGTCCATCGCCGTCCGCGGGGGTACCAGCGGTTGGGCCGGTATCTTGCCGCTGACCTGCGACGACAGGCCATTCAGGTCCATGAAAGTCCACAACTGTCTGCGGGGGTTTGGGCGATGAGTTCCTGATGACTTGTGACATCCTCGTGACACTGACGGCCTAGCGTTGATGCATGGCTGCGGTCGGCGAGCTGGTGCGCTCCACGACCGGGCAATGGATCGCCCGGCCGCCGCTGCGCTGCGTGCGGAAGGCCACCTCACTCGAACCTGACATTGCGGCTATTGCATGACACATTCGCACTTGCTGGATGTCGGCCCACACAGAAGAAGGAGATCTCCGATGACCATTGCGAACACGTCCGCCCTGGAGGTGATCGGTGCCCGGGGTATCCCCGAGTTCGAGGGCGTCCACGATGTCTGGCCGCGGGGGAAGAGGCTGGCTGCGGTCCGCGAGGCGGCCACGGCATACAAGGCCCGGTTCAAGAGTGCGGGCCAGATTCGCGCGGTGCGGTCCATCGATATTGCGACGGCGCCGTACCCGACCGCGTTCGCCTTCCACGGGGCTGCCATCGCGCCGCACGTGCCGATGATCTCGTTTATGAACCTGATGACGGTCGTCGAGTACGATGACTTCGCTGGCGAGCGTAGGGTTTTGGTGTTCGAGCCGACCGTGCCGGCCGGGTCGGCGGAGGCGCCTTTCTATCGGTCCCTCATCGCACTGGGTCAGAAGACACCACTGGGGTTGGGGACCAAGCTGACCGAAGCGGTCTATCTCAAGTACTACAACGAGCCGCAGGACGCGCTGCGGGTGCTTGGGCTGAGCGCCGACGACATCGACTATGCAACGTTTGATCACCTCCACGTCCAGGACCCCCGGATGATCCTCGGCTCGAGCAACCCGATCCCGGGTGAGGCGGCGCCGCGGACGCCGATCTTCGGCAACGCCAAGTTGCTCGCGCACACCCGGGAATTGGCGACATTGGAATCGCTGCACCCGATGCAGTGGGCCTGGTATGTCGAGGACGGTATGGATGGTGTCGACCCGGACTCGATCATCGCCTTCGACGGCGACATCGAACTCGGCGTCGGTGTGACCCTCATGTGGACCCCCGGCCACACCGACGGCAACCATTCGCTCGTCGTCAACACCCCCGACGGGGTGTGGGTCTCCTCCGAGAACGGCATCTCGGCCGACAACTGGCAGCCCGAGCTGTCGAAGATACCGGGCGTGAAGCGGTATTCCAAGCAGTACGGCCGCGAGATTGTCCCGAACGCCAACACCCTCGAAGACTCTCTGGACCAATACGACTCGATGGTCAAAGAGAAGGTCATGGCTGACCCGTGCAAGGCCGACCCGCGTTGGCTGCAGATCCAGCCGTCGTCGGAACTGTTGGCGTTGAAGCGTTTCTGGCCGGTCGTTCCCGGGATCACCCACGGCGGGCTCAACTACGGCCAGCTCACCCGCGGCTCACGATGACGGTTCCCGGCGCCAGCGGGGCTGTTGTCACCGGGTCCGGGCGCGGTTTGGGCCGGGCGTTGGCCGGGATGCTCGCCGATCGTGGGTATGCCGTGCACGTTACCGACGTCGACTTAGCTGCGGCTAAGGCTGCCGCTGCCGAGATCGGGCATGACGGGTTCGCCTCGGCGCTCGACGTCCGGGATGCGCAGGCATGCCTCGACATCGCCCACGCCACGAGCGAGAGGGTTGGGTCGCTAGGCCTCTGGGTCAACAACGCGGGTGTGCTGGTCACCGGGCCGGCCTGGGAGCAGGACGAGAACACCCGCCGGCTGATGATGGAGGTCAATGGTTTGGGCGCGATGAATGGCACCCTCGCCGCTCTCGATGTCATGCGCGGCCAGTCCAGCGGGCACGTCGTCACGATCGTGTCGCTCGCCGGGCTGGTCGCCGTGCCTGGGGAGGCGGTGTACGCCGCGTCGAAGCACGCCGCCATCGGGTTCGCCCTGAGCACGCTGGCCGACCTTCGGCTGGCCGGCATCACGCACATCGACATCAGTTGCGTTTGCCCGGACGGCATCTGGACGCCGATGCTCTACGACAAGCTGGACGACCCGCAGGCGGCATTGTCCTTTTCCGGGAAGTTGTTGGAGCCCGAAGATGTCGTCAAGGCCGTCGCGAAGGTCCTCGACAAACCGAAGCCCGTGACGACAGTGCCCGCATGGCGCGGCGGCCAGGTACGTGTGATCGACGCCCTCCCCCGAGTCATGGTCGCGACGACCGGACTCGTCAACACGCACGCCCGTCGCGCGCAGCGAAAGTTCAGGCGGCGCTATGCCAAGGAGGGCCGCATCGACTGATCACTGCTCGCTCACGCACCCGAATGTGATTGCGGGCGTTGCGAAGCCGCCGCTACGGCCAGAATCGGTCATATCTGGCAGGTGGCGTCGGCCAGGGAGCGTTCGACGGCCGCGACACGGCGCCGGGCGGTGCGCTGATGGCCTGCGACGAGAAGATGCGGCCGACGCTGGTCCTGCCGGCCGGCCAGTGGTGCTCGGTCTACATGGTCGAGGCGCTTCTGGCGCACGATCCGGCCGCTATCGTGGCGCTCGATCGGCCGCCGGCCGGGTAGGCGCCGGCGCACGCGGAAACGCCGCCAGGTTCCTCGACTCTGAGGCCTGGCGGCGTTTCTGTATGTCCGCGAGCTGGCAGGCCGGATCTGGCCTAACCGATCACACCAGGCCGGCCGCGATCGCGGCTGTGCGTTGATCTGATCGGCCCAATTTTTCAGACCTCGCAGGCATGGCGGCTGTTCGCCGGCCGTGGCGGCCGCCAGCTCGATCCGCACCGACTCGATACCGCCGGCGGTATCGTTTTCGACCCCCTCGCGGAACACCACACGACCGTCGCTAATCCACCACCACGACGTCGTGATGATCTCTGGCCTGGGTCGATTCGGCAATACCAGCCCAAGGTGTCATCCCTGCTTTGATCGGTGCTTTGCGGTTCCGGTGGACCCGCGCGGTGCCCTGATCGCAAGCCTCGATACGCTCGCTGACGTGGTCAGCCGCGCTGTCTCCGAATACCTTGAAAGCAACGGAATTCGGGTTACATCTGCGCTCAACGCGGTGGCCGGGTCAGGTAACTAACAGGCCCGATCAAAGAACGGAATGAGAGGAGTTTTTGACGTGACGCTCTCGAATCTGACGATCAACACGACCGCAGCAGGAGCCGCCGGTATCGCGGCGGCAGCCGCGGCCGCGAACTGCTCGTCATCGGTCCCGTTGTGCGCCGTCGAACGGTCCTGAAGCTACCGCTGCTGCTGGCAGCGGACACTGCGTTGGCCCACGCACCGCGCGCCTCGGCGGAACAGCCAAGCCGGTGGTCACCCGACCGTGCCAACCGCTGGTATCAAGCGCAAGGTTGGCTCGTCGGCGCGAACTACATCACCTCAAACGCCATCAATCAGCTCGAGATGTTTCAGGCCGACACCTACGACCCCCGGCGCATCGATACCGAGCTCGGCTGGGCCCGGCTGCACGGGCTCAACACTGTGCGGGTCTTTCTCCATGATCAGCTCTGGGCCCAGGATCACCGCGGCTTCCGAGGACGTCTGGCGCAGTTTGTCGCCATCGCGGCGCGCCATCGCATCAAACCACTGTTTGTCTTGTTTGACTCCTGTTGGGATCCGTTCCCCAAACCGGGTCCGCAGCGCGCGCCAAGGCCTGGGGTGCACAACTCCGGTTGGGTGCAAAGCCCGGGCGCTGAACATCTCGATGACCGCCGGTACATGCCCGTTCTCTATGACTATGTCACGGGAGTGTTGAGTCAATTCCGCAATGATGATCGCGTTTTGGGTTGGGATCTGTGGAATGAACCCGACAATCCCGCGCGCGTGTATCGCGAGATCGAGAGGAACGACAAGCAGGAGCGGGTCGCGGACCTGCTTCCCCGGGTGTTCCGGTGGGCGCGGTCAGTTGATCCTGCTCAACCATTGACCAGTGCCGTGTGGGATGGGGACCGGGCAGATCCCGGGCGCCACAGCGTAATCAGTGGCATTCAACTGGACAACGCCGACGTGATCACATTCCACTGCTATGACGAACCAGCCGCCTTTGAGTCCCGGATCACTGAGCTTTCCCCACTAGGGCGCCCGATCCTGTGCACCGAGTACCTGGCCCGGACTCTGGGCAACACTGTTGAGGGGATCCTGCCAATCGCCAAGCGGTACAACATTGGTGCACTCAATTGGGGTTTGGTCGCCGGCAAGACCCAGACCTACTTCCCCTGGGACTCATGGGATCATCCGTACACAACGGCCCCGAAAGTCTGGTTTCACGACCTGCTACAACCCGATGGACGGCCCTATCAGGGCACCGAAATGGACGCCATTGAGGGGCTGACCGGCCCCTCAGGCCCTCGGGTGCAAAGTTGCTAGGTCTACAACGAAACTCCTAGGCCATGCCTGAGGAGCAGTATCAGGATTTAGGCGTGCTGTCGCCTGCCAGGGTGATGGGACCGCTGGTTTGCCATGAGTATGGGACCGGGTCGTTCCGGTTGTTGGCCGTGTGCTGATGTTCGCTGATGGTGTGGTTCCCGGTCAATCCGACGGAGTCGGAGGG
>NZ_JBKQTQ010000074.1:0-34087 GCF_052143115.1 Mycobacterium sp. | reverse complement strand
TCCCCGGTGATGGCCGGATCAGCGCCAATGCCCAATGTACGAATCGGCGCAAATCGGCGCCCTTGCCGCCGAGTCAGGCCCGGGACTCAAACATGCCCAGGACAACGGCGATGCCCAGCACCGACTCGGCACTGAACGGGTTACGCCACAGCCCGCCATGGTTGGCACCTTGCCATAACAATTCGATGGGGTTGTGCAGCGGCGTCGCCGGATTCGCCAGGGCGCTAGGGTTGCGCAGGTCGTGCACGAGCAGGGCCGCCATCAAGGTGTTGCTCGTGGACGGGTCGAAGATCTCCAGCCCGAACCGGGGGGCACCGGCGTAGGCGGCGGCCAGCGCGCGGTTCTTCACCACCGAGTGGGTCCGCGTCGGGGGCGCGACGTTCAGCGACACGAGGCGGCCGTTCATCCGCTCCACCGCGGCCCGCCAACGCTGCAACCGCTTCGCCACCAGGTAGTTCGGCCCCTGCCGAGGCACGATTGCGTCGTTGATGCCGACCAGCCGGCCGTCGTCCATCGCGTACAGCCGCGGATAGTTCGGCTGGAACAGCGTGTTCAGGCTGGCCAGCTGTGCTGCCCGCTGCATCGCGCGCCGCTGCCCGGCCTGCTGCTTGGCCCGCCGGCGACTGTTCTCGACGACCTCCTCGGGCACCACGAACGCGTCGGTGGGGGTAGCCAGGAACGCCAGCGACACTTCGGGGCGGCCCTCGCCGATAGCGGTCATCAGCACGTCGCCGGCGACGCTGGTGAGCACGTGCAACCCACCGTCGGCGTACACGTAGTTGCCGACGGTGAGCGGGCCCTCGAAGGTGCGCAGCCAGGTGACGGTCTCGGGCAGTTGGGTAATCAGGTCGGCGCCGGCCACCGCGGCGATCTCCTTGGCGTTGTGGTCGTCCGCCACGTCCGCGGACACCGGCACCGGCACCGACATGGTGCCGGCGCTGGCGGCGACCAGCCCCATCAGCCGCTCCCAGGTCGCCGGCCGCGGCAGGTCGAGCGCGACAACGTGGGCGCCCCAGCGGAGCAGCGACACCAGCGGACCCATTTCGGCACCGGCGCCGAGCACGACCACGGTCACGTCGCGCAGATCGAGCCACTCGGGGTGCTCGACGACCAGGTCCAGGGCGTCGGCCAGAGACGGCTCCACGATTCCGCGGCGCACCCAGTCCTCGCCCAGGCGGGCGATGCCACCGCCGGCCAGCCGCTCACCGTGGTAGGGCAGAGTGAGGCCGTTGACGTCCTCGCGCGCGCCGCTACCAGTGATCCTGACGGTGCGTAGCGCCGGCTCGGTGTAGCCGCGAAGCGCATCGTCCAGGCTCGTCTCCGCGCCGTCGCGGACGAAGGTGAACCGACGTCGCATCGACGCCAGGCCGTTGCGGGCGCTGCGGATAGCTGCGTCCGGGCTGCTGGCGCCGAGCTCGGTGAGCTTGCGGAAGATCTTCGGGTAGTCCCGTCGCCAGTCGCTGACCTGCTCGACGGTGGCGGTCAGGCCCGCGTCGACGTCACGGATGGCGTCGGCGATGATCGCCGTCGCGGTCGGCGTGGTGCTGCGGCGACCGCGCACGGCCGGCCATGCCAGGCCGTTCGGCGGTGGGGGTCCAGTGCCCGGTTGGTTGGTGGTCGTTGTCTCGGCGTTGCTCACTTACCCATTCTGTCGAACGGGACTACCTCGCGAGTGAAAACGCAGCCGATGCGGCAGCCGTTCAGGTGATGCCCAGGCACACCGTAGACCGTCAATTCGCGGCCGGTGGTTTGCCGGTATAGGTCCGCGGCGCAGCGTTATTGGGACGCGGCTCGGGCCCACTGCAGGAATAAGCAAGGACCCCGAGAAACACAAAACCCGCTCCGATACTGTTCGGAGCGGGTTTTGTGCGTCGGGCTGACAGGATTTGAATTTGCCAGCCCAGCGGATTCGGTTATGGTCGCTGACCTCGGAAAACTGCCCTTGACCAGCAATTAGAGACGCTATCACCCGTGGCCTACAGCGGACAGGAATTGACGATATCCGCGTTTCTATTGCACGCGGACTGCACGGCGGCGCTGGTACTACGCCCGGCGGCCTGCGACAATCACCCGCATGGCAGGCAAGCGAGACAGGCGCGGCTGGGGCGCGGCGCGCAAGCTCCCCAGCGGCAGGTGGCAGGCGTCGTACGCCTACGACCTCGCCCGGCACACCGCCCCCGACACGTTCAAAGAACGCATGGACGCCGAGCTGTGGCTGGCCGAGGAGCGCCGCCTTATCGAGCGCGAGCTGTGGACACCGCCGAAAGTCCGCGCGGCGCAACGCAAAATCAAGGGCGTCACGCTCGGCGAGTACGCGACGACGTGGATTGAACACCGAAACATCAGGCCCACCACCAGGACTGAATACCGGCGGCTACTGGCCGGGCCGCTGGCACCGCTGGCCCCCGTCGAGCTGCGACACCTCACACCTCAAATGGTCCGCGCGTGGCACTCCACCCTGTCGGGCACACCTCGACGCCAGTCGCACGCCTACGGGCTGGCGCACGCTGTGCTGGCGACCGCCGTGGCCGACGGGATTGTCGGAGCCAACCCGTGCGCCATCCCGCGCGCGATGAACCCGCCACGCAAGCGTGAGCCGGTCATTTTGGAGGTAACCGAGCTGGCCGCCGTGGCCGATGCAATCAAGCCTGAGAGGTTGCGCGCCCTGGTGCTTGTGTCGGCGTGGTGCGGCCTGCGATGGTCCGAGGTAATCGAGCTGCGGCGCAAAGACATAGCGCCGGACGCCTCGACGGTGACCGTCGCGCGCCAGGCGACGCATCGAGGGGCCTGCCGGGTCGACACACCCAAGAGTGGCAAGGCTCGGATTGTGGTGGTGCCGTCGCATATCCGCGCCGATGTGCTCGACCACCTCGCCCGGCACGTGGCGGCACCGTCCGGCGCGCTGGTGTTCCCGGCATTCCGCGACGGCTGCCATTTGAACGATTCGGTATTCGCCAAGCACTTTCGCCCCGCTGTCGAGGCCGCCGGGCGGGACGGCGTGCGGATACACGACCTGAGACACTTCGCTGGCACCCACGCATCGCGTGTCGGCTCGACGCGCGAGGTTATGCAGCGGCTAGGGCATTCGACCGTGGCTGCTGCCATGCGGTACCAGTCGCTTGTCGATAAGGCCGACGCCAACCTCGCCGAGCGGCTTTCGCGGCTGGCCGCCGTCGAGGCCGACGCCGACTAGCTGCTGTATAGCGTGACCAACACCACAGCGTGAACCTTCCGCGCTAGTCAGCCGCCGCGACGGCGCGACCGCTGTCCTGTCAAAACGGTTCGCCCGTACGGCGACACGCCGAAAACACGAATTAGCCGGTCACCCTATTTCGGTTGGGTGGGCCGTAGCCGGTCAGGGACACGAGCGGCCATAACGACCCAGCAACGCGACGCAGGAGACAAACAGTGCCAACGAAATTCATCACGCTCGCCGAGGCCGCCGACCGGCTTTCGTTGAGCGAGCGGACGATTCGCCGACACATATCAGCGGGCGCGATAAAAGCCTATGGCATCGGGCGTGCTGTCCGTATTCGTGAGGCGGACCTCGAAACCGCGCTGCGCCCGATTACGCCCAGCGGCGCGCGATGAGCGACACCGACTTGACCAAAGCCGAAGCCGAGAAGCTCACCGGCACGATTCAACGCTGGGCAGACCAGCAGCAGGCGCAGGTAGCGGACGGCAAGTCGGCTCTCGACGCACTCACAAAGAGGCTGATTCACGACCGCTACGAGTACCGGTTCATCACCACGCCCGACGGCGCGACCGCCCTCGCATTGGAACGGCAAGTACAAGACGGCGCCCTCGAGGCCGGCAAGCCGTTGGTCAACCCGACCGATGGGGCGAGTCGCCTGATGCCAAGTCGGCCATCAAGCCGACGGCAAGGACGGCAATATCGCGGATATAGGGCGTCAGCCATTCCGCGGTTGAGGTTCTTGTGCAGTAACAGCACCGCGTCGAAGTCGCGTGCGTCCAGGCGACGCAACCCCACAACGGATCCATCCAGAAGCTTCACTCGTTCCACACGGTCCACCCGTCGTTGGTGGCATCGACGATCCAAAGATTAACGTCTGCGTTTCGGGTGTTCAGGGGCGACGAAAGGCCCCCGGGCTGGGGACTTCGGTCCCTACCGGCGGCCGTCGTGCGGTGGTCGGATGGAGACGGTGTGCTTGACCACCACGCCAACAATGCGAGGAGCATCATCATGAAGAAACTTTCAGAACTTCTGCGAGAGCTTGCAGACCATGCAGCGAACGCGGAGAACAAGGCAGAGGCGGCTGAGAATGAAACCAGCCAGAAAGTGCATGCGATTCTCGACGCGTCCAAAGCCGATGCAAAAGCCAGGCAGGATGAATTCAAGGCGAATGTCGCAAAGAAGAAGGCTGCCTCGGCTTCGGACTGGGAAAAAGTTCAGGCAGACCATAAACAGCGGGTGGAGAAAATCAAGAGCAATATTGCGGCCCAGAAACACGCTGTTAGCCGGAAGGTCGCGGAGCACCGAGCCGATGACGCGGAGGACTATGCGACGGCTTCGATTTACTTCGCCAGGATGGCAATTGACGATGCTGATGTCGCCACCCTGGAAGCCATTGACGCTCGGGCTTATGCAGAATCGTTAGCCTAGCCAGCGAATGGGGTCGGGGACCGGCTGGCTGTTCTCGCTGGGGCAGTCGGGGCAGCGGTAGGCGGCGACGGCGCGGACGGCAGGGTTGTGCGGTATCGCCGCGGGACGCTTCCGGGTGCGCCCCGACCAGGCCATGAATTGAGGAAGGGTCCCAGCGTGAAAATCGCCTCACTGAAGGACATCGAGCAGGTCGAAGCCACTCCGCTCGCGCAGCGCAACTTGCCGCACAGCACCTATGAGATGTTGCGCCGGGGCGCCGCGCGTGCCCCGCAGAATCCGGCGTTGGCGTTCTTCGTCTCGGTCGAGAAGTACCGCGAGCCGTTCGTCTGGTCCTACCAGCGGCTGCTCGGCGATATCACACGCACCGCCAATGCGCTGCACGCCCTCGGCGTGCGGCCTTTTGACGTGGTGGCATACGTGCTGCCCAATCTTCCCGAAACCCACTTCGTGATCTGGGGCGCCGAGGCGACTGGCATCGTGTTTGCGATCAACCCGCTCCTGGACGCGGCGCAGATCTGCGAGCTGCTGCGCGCAGCCAATGCGCGGGTTCTCGTCTGTTCGGCCCCGGATGCCGACGACGATCTGTGGGTCCGGCTCGCACCGATGTTGCCGCAACTGCCGCGGCTCACCTATGTGGTGACGGTTTCGCCGGCCGTTTACACGCAGCAAGCGGCGGCCCCGGCGCCACCGTCGCCCGACGCGCGCATCCGCGTGCATGACTTCCATGAGTTGATCGCGCAGCAGCGATCTGACCGCCTCGTGTCCGATCGCGACATTCTTCCCGGCGACATCTGTTCCTATTTCTGCACGGGCGGCACAACCGGCCTGCCGAAGATCGCCGTGCGCACGCACGGCAACGAGGTCTTCAACGCCTACACGATGGGCTTGGCGCTCGACGGCTGCATCGATGCCGCCAAGACGCTGCTGTGCGGGCTGCCGCTGTTCCACGTCAACGCCATGGTGGTGACGGGTCTGTTGCCGTGGTCGATGGGCGCGCACGTGCTGTTGGTCACGCCCGAGGGTTATCGGGGCAGCGGCGTCCTGCAGCGATTCTGGGAGGTCGTCGAGTACCACAAGGTGAACTTCTTCAGCGGTGTGCCGACGATCTTTTCGGGCCTGCTGCGGGTGCCGATCGACGGCCACGACGTGGCCAGTCTCGACTATGCGCTGTGCGGGGCGGCGCCGATGCCGGTGGAGACCTTCCACGCGTTCCAGCGGCTGACCGGTATTCGCATTCTCGAGGGTTACGGCCTGACCGAGGGCACCTGTGTCAGCGCCGTCAATCCCGCCTTCGACGAAGCCCGCATCGGGTCGATCGGCTTACCGCTGCCCTACCAGGAGCTGCGCATCCTGCGCATCGACGAGGCGGGGCACTGCGTCGGCGAGTGTGACACCGATGAGGTCGGCGTCGTCGCGATCCGCGGCGGCAATGTCTTCCCCGGCTACCTCGATCCGAGTCACAACAAAGGTTTGTGGGCGGAGCGCGACGGTGAGCGCTGGCTGAACACCGGCGACCTGGGCCGTGTGGATTCAGACGGCTATGTCTGGCTGGCCGGCCGCAAGAAAGACCTGATCATTCGCGGTGGCCACAATATCGACCCGGCTGCCATCGAAGAACCGATGCACCGTCACCCGGCGGTGTCAGCGTGCGCCGCGGTTGGTCGTCCCGATGTCCACGCCGGCGAACTGCCGGTCGTCTATGTGCAGCTCAAGCCGGGCGCACGGGCGACCGAACGTGAGTTGATGGACTTCGCCCAGCGCGAGATTCCTGAGCGCGCCGCCTGGCCCAAACGCGTTCAGATCGTCGGGCAGCTGCCGCTGACCGGGGTGGGCAAGATCTTCAAGCCGGCCCTCAAGCTGCGCGAGACCGAGGATGTTGTCGCCTTGGCGCTCAGGGAATCTGGCGACAGCGCCGTCGGCAGCATCCGGGCCCGCCAGCACAGCCGCCGCGGCGTGGTGGTCGATGTCGCCCTCGCCGATCGCCGCGCGGCACCCACGGTCAAACAGGTCCTCGGCGCGTACACCTTCGGCGTCGATCTGCACGACGCCTCGACGAAGGAGGTCCTGTGAAATCCACGTCGACCGCGCCCGCTGCGGTGCCGCAGCGGTGCGCCAGCCCGGTGGCCAAGGTGCGCGATCTGGCCTTCGTGCGTGTCGCACGGCGCGACCTGGATCGCGCCGAGCGTTACTACACCGACTTCGGGCTCACCGTTTCGGCGCGCAACGACGACGCGCTCTACTTCCGGGGCGCGCTTGCGCCGCACCACTGCTGGATCGTCGAGCGAGGCGGCGACGAGTTCCAAGGCCTGGGCTTCACGGTCGGGACGCGCGAGGACCTCGAGTGCCTGGCTCGCCTTCCGGGCGCGAGTCCCGTGCACGCCGGCGCCGAGCCCGGCGGTGGCGAGCTGGTAACACTGCATGATCCCTCCGGCACCCGCGTGGAGGTGGTCTTCGGCATGACCGAGCTGCCGGAGCTGTCGGTGCGCGAGCCGAACACGTACAACACCCCGCGCCACAAGGTGCGTGTCAACCGGCCCCAACCCGCTGACCAGGCCCGCGAGCTGGTGTTCCGACTGGGCCATGCGGTCATGCACAAGCAGGAGTTCCACCGCAACGCGCAATGGTACTGCGACACGCTGGGCCTGATCCCCTCCGACGTGTTGCTGCGCCCCGATAACCACGAGGCGGTGCTGGTATTCATGCGCTGCGACCGCGGCGCCGAACCGAGCGACCACCACACCGTCGTCGTCGCCGCCGGTATCTCTGACGAACTCGAGCACTGCGCCTTCGAGGTCGTCGACCCCGACGCCGTCGCTGGCAGCGCGCAGTACATGCGCGCGCGGGGATGGAACCACACCTGGGGAGTGGGTCGACACATCCTGGGCAGCCAGATCTTCGACTACCAACGCGACCCCTCCGGGCTGCTGGTGGAGCACTTCGCCGACGGCGACGTGTTGGATTCGAGCTACCCAACCGGCTATCACCCGCTGGATCGGGCCGGCCTTTATCAGTGGGGCGAGGACATGCCCGCCGACTTCGTCGACGTCCGTCCCACCCCCGCCCGCATCGCGGCCATCGTGCACGGTCTGCGCGATCGCGCCGAGTTCAGCCTGCGCCGAATGCTGGCGATGAAGAAGGCGCTGGCGGTGCCCGCGCGTCCCTGGATCAAGAATTAACCACTAATCGCGAGGAAACCGATGGCCATCAACGTTGTCCGTTACCGCCACGCCGGCACCACCGATTGGGGTGTGCTCAATGACGGGCGGCTCGAACCCCTGTCCTGCGGCGACCTGAGCACGGGCGAGCTGCTGGGTCACCGCCCGTTCGATGGTGCGGCGCCGGTCGAGCTCATCAACATCGCCAACGTCGAGCTGCTCGCACCGATCACCGCACCATGCCGAGTGATCTGCCAGGGCGCCAACTACCGCCAGCACATGATCGAGTCCGGCGTGAACCCCGACGACAAGCAGTTCAACCTGCTGTTCATGAAGTCCGACGCCACGCTGGCACCACCGCGCGGGGACGTGCGCGTGCCGGCGCAGGTTCAGCTGCTCGACTATGAGCTGGAGCTGGGGCTGGTGTTCGGCAAACCCGTCAGCAGGCCGACCACCATCACCGCCGACACCCTTCCCGACTACGTTGCCGCGCTGGTCATGACCAACGACGTGTCCGCACGCGATATTCAGCTGCCGCAGAACCAATGGTTCAAGGGCAAGTCCTATCGCGGCTTCTGCCCGGTCGGCCCGGTGCTGAGCGTGCTGGAGCCCGACGATTATCCGCTGCTTGACCAGCTCGAGCTGACACTGCTGGTCAACGAGCGCGTACGCCAGCACGACTCGACCGCCAACCTTGTTTACCGGCCGCTGGAAACGCTTACCGAGCTCACACAGGTCAGCGACCTCGCGCCCGGCGACGTGCTGCTGACCGGAACGCCGTCCGGCTGCGCACTGCGCGCGCCGGCGCCGTTCGTGCAAAGGCTGATGGGCCTGTTGCCCGAACGCGTGAAGTGGCGTGCATTCATCAAGGCGCAGAAGAAGCGTGGCGCCTACCTCAAGCCCGGCGATGTGGTGCGCTCCACGATCAAATCGGCCGACCGCCGTATCGACCTCGGCGAACAACTGCTGCGCATCACCTGGACACGATCAACCGACAACCAGGACCACGGTCGCCGGGCCGTGTGCCACATCTCCGGAGGTACATCATGAAACAACAACCACTGCCCGCCTCGGCGCAGCGGAAGGCCGACATCGACGTTCCCGTCCTGATCGTCGGCGGGGGCGGTGCCGGGCTGACCGCGTCGATGCTGCTGTCGCAGCTGGGCATCGAGACGCTGCTGGTCAGCGCACTGCCTACGACGTCCATCCTGCCCAAGGCGCATGTGCTCAACCAGCGGACGATGGAAATCCTCGCCGATGTCGGCGTCGCCGAAGCGATCTACGAAAAAAGCACCCCGGCCGAGAACATGGCGGCCATGGGCTGGTACTGCGGGTTCGCCGGTCCCGACGAGGATTGCGGCCGGATGATCGGCAGGATCGAGTCCTGGGGTGCCGGCTAACCAACCTCAACTGGATGGCGGCCAGCCCGCTGCGCACGGCCAACCTGCCACAGATCCGGCTGGAACCGATCCTGAAGGCGCACGCGGAGGCGATGGCGCCGGGGACGGTGCGCTTCCATCATGAGCTCGTCGCCGTGGAGCAGGACGCCGACGGTGTCACCGCGCGTGTCCGCAACCGCGACGACGATTCCGAGTACACCGTTCGCGCACAGTATCTGCTCGGCTGCGACGGTGGCCGCACGATCCCCAAGCTGCTTGGCGTGGAATACGAGGGCCTGGGCGTGGTCGCGCAGACCGCCACCGCGCACATCAGCGCGGATCTCTCGCAGCTCGCACACGACCCCGACGTGCTCATCCGGTGGATCTGGTGCCCGGCGATCGGCGAGATGGCGGTGCTGGTGCCGATGGGGCCCGACCACTGGGGTCCCGACAGCGAAGAATGGGTGTTCCACGTCACCTACCAGGGCGAGGGGCCCAAAGACCTCACCGACGAGCAGATCGAGGCCAACATGCGTCGCGCCCTGGACATCGACGTGCCGATGAAGGTCCACAAGATCACCCGCTGGGCTCTGGAGGGCGTGCTCGCGCCGAGGTTTCGGGTCGGCCGCGCGTTTCTCGTCGGCGACTCCGCGCACCGCCACCCACCCACCGGCGGCCTGGGACTGACCAGCGGCGTGCAGGACGCGCACAACCTGTGCTGGAAGCTTGCCGCGGTGCTGGGCGGCCACGCAGCCGACAGCCTGCTGGAAAGCTATGAACCCGAACGCAGGCCGGTCGACGCCCGAAACGTCCAGCGTTCCCTGGAGAATTCGATGGCGCACATGGAAATCGGGCGCGCCTTCGGGCTCAGCCACGAGGCCGGCGCGGAGGCCAACTGGGCGCAGATGCGCCGCATCTTCAGCGACAAGCCGGAAGATGCCGAGCACCGCCGCGGCGCGCTGCGTGCGATCCGCCGGCTGACGATGGAGGGCAACGAACTCAACGTCGAGTACGGATATCGCTACGCCTCCAGCGCCGTCATCGCCGACGGCACACCGGAGCCCCCGGCCGTCGACGACGTCCGCGTCTATGAACCCGGCACCCGCCCCGGCAGCCCGCTGCCGCACGCCTGGATCGATGACGAGACGGGACACCGCCGTCCGATCAAAGACCTCGTCGGTCCGGGCCGCTTCCTGCTGATCGCCGGCGAGGAAGGCCAGGATTGGTGCGCGGCGGCAGAAAACATCGCCCGCGCCAATGGGCTGCCCCTCGACGCGGTGCGCATCGGCCACATCGACGGCGACCTCTACGATCCGCGGCTGGCCTGGGCACAGCACCGCGGCATCACCACCAAAGGCGCCGTGCTGGTGCGTCCCGACCGTGTCATCGGGTGGCGCCACGCAGACGCGGCGCCCGACCCAGGGTCGAAACTCGCCGACGCGCTTGCACACATCCTGGGCCGCGACATCCGCGAGGCGGCGCCCATGCTCAGCCCGGCCGGCACCGGTGTCGGCTCCGGTCGAACCTGAACAGGAGACCTGCCGAAAAGCCTGCAAGCCAACCGATTTCGTGTTCGCCCAGACGATGACGACTACGGCGTGCGGAGCGACAGTTCGCCTTTCATAACAACATTCGCATCCGTGGTGCATTTCCTGGTCGCCGACGCCTCCTGCTGCATCACCGGGTAGGTGTGGGGCGTCAACGGCGGCTTGGACGTGTGAGGCCAAACCCCTTGACAGGATCTACAGCCAGCCGAACTTGATTTCGGCCGCCTGCGCGACCAGGTGCCGGACTGGCGTGAGCGTCGAACCTGGGCCTGCGGGCCGGAGGGGATGCTCAACGGGGCCGAAAACACCTGGGCCGGCGCGGGTATCGGCGAGCGGTCGCACTTGGAGCGGTTCGCCGTGTCCCGCCCGGCCCCGCACGGGCAGGGCGCAACTATTCTGCCCGCTTGATCTGGGCTATGGTTGGCGGATGTGACTTTGCTCCGCCGCTTTTGGCGGTTCCCGACCACACGGAGCTGACATGCAACGGCTAACTGCGCTCGACGCGGCGTTCCTGGACCTGGAGACAGACGAGAGTCGGGCGAATGTCGCGTGGTTCTCGGTCTTCGAGGGGCCTGCTCCCGACCACGGCGAACTCGTGCGTTACATCGAAGGCAAGCTGGCGCTGGTTCCGCGCTACCGTCAGAAGTTGCGCTTCCTACCCTTGGGGATCGCCCGACCGCTGTGGATCGACGACCCCAACTTCAATCTGGACTATCACATCCGCCGGACCGCGTTGCCGGCGCCGGGCGGCGAGGAACAGCTCACCCGACTGTTTGCTCGGGTGGTCTCCCAGCAGCTCGACCGAAGCCATCCACTGTGGGAGATGTGGGTAGCGGAAGGACTTGGCGAGAATCGCTGGGCGGTGCTGTGGAAACTTCACCACGCGATGGTCGACGGAGTGACTGCCAACGAAATCAACACCGTGATCCTGTCCGACGAACCAGAGGCGCACCCATCTGCGCCCGCGTCGTGGCGCCCGGAGCCCGCGCCAGGCCGGCGGGCCCTGGCGACCGAATCGCTGAGAGGGCTGAGCCCGTTGGATCAGCTCCGAGCGCTGGAGGGCGCGCTACGGACACCGCGTGAACTATTCGGACGGGGCCTGGTGATGGCACGTACCATGCTTCCGCTCGGAAAGACTCTCGCCGAGGCGACCACATCCTCGCTCAACGGACCGATCGGCCCATACCGGCGGTTTGCGCGTACGACGATCAGCCTGCAGGCGGTGAAGTCCATCCGGTCACGGTACGGCGGGACCGTCAACGACGTGGTGCTTGCGGCGGTGGCCTCCGGCTTTCGGGAACTGCTGGCGGCCCGCGCTGAGCTCGAACCGTCCAGCGCCGTGCGAACCATGGTGCCGGTATCGGTCCGTGCCCCCGGCGAAATGGGCGGCAATCAAGTCTCGGCCGTCTTCGTCCGCCTGCCGGTGGGTGAGCAGGATCCCGTCCGGCGGCTAGAGGCTATCAGCCAGCAGATGAACGAGACAAAGCAGCGAGGCGACGCCGTGGCGGGCCAGGTTCTTGTCGGGCTGCAGGGATTCTCGCCGCCCATGTTGCTGGCGCTCGGCTCGCGGCTGGCGGCACGGCTTCCCCAGCGCACCGTCAATACCGTGACCACCAATGTTCCGGGTCCCCAGCACCCCCTTTACCTGCTGGGACGTCGCATGCTCGAAGCCGGGCCCTACGTCATGCTGGGGCCGCAGATTCGGATCGCCACGGCGATCTTCTCCTACGACGGCAATCTTTACGTCGGTGTGACCGGTGACTACGACACCGTGCCCGACATCGACGTGATGTGCGCCGGAATCGACCGCGGAATCGCCGAACTCAGCGACGCGGACACCCAACCCCCGCCCGCCGCGCGCAAGGCCAGCCCGGGCCGCAGGAAGGCCGACCGGAGCGGTTCCGGTGGCGAATGACCTCGGCCGCACTGCTGCGGCGTCCGGCACCGTGCGACCCGAACCCCATGAACCGGCTGACGAGGTCAGCGCTTGGCACGGCCACCCCCTTCTCGAACTCCGCTGCTACGCGGAGCTGGCCCGGTTGCTCGTCGACCCTGTGTTCCGTGGGCACGGTGTACCGCACGGCGACGGGCGCAGCGTACTTCTGCTGCCCGGTTTCTTGGCACGGCAAGGGCGCTGATCTTGACTAGGCTGTGGGCGAGGATCCCATGTCCGGTCCAGATTCGTGCACCTTCGGTGCCCTCGATACCAGTAAAGAAAGTTCTCACAGCTCGGCTGCCTGACAAGTTGTGCTGTGCCAGGTGATGCTTGACAGTGCTGTGCCAGTTGATGCTTGACGCCGGTCGGTCTTCGGCAGCCTGAGTGCGATGTCCCCCGCGGGGGCGTCGGGCTTGGGAGGTCGGGATTGGTGCTGGTTGCGTTGTCGGTGGTTGAGCAGCGGTTGGATGCGGTGCGGTTGGTGTTGGCGGGTGCGACGGTGACCGAGGTGGCCGCGAGGGTTGGGGTGTCGCGGCAGACGCTTCATTCGTGGTTGGGCAGGTATCTGGCCGCGGGGGTGGCCGGTCTGGTTGATCGGTCGCGGCGGCCGAAGTCGTGTCCGCATCGGTGCAGCGGTGATGTCGAGGTCGTGGTCGTAGAGATGCGACGAAAGCACCCGCGCTGGGGTGCCAAGCGGATCCGGATGCAGCTGTTGAAGGCCGGCGGCGCGGCGGTGGTGCCGGCGGAGCGCACGATCAACCGGATCCTGTCGCGGCACGGGCTGCTGGAGCACAGGGCGCGCAAGCGGCGGCGGGAGTCGTTTAAGCGTTGGCAGCGTGATGCGCCGATGCAGTTGTGGCAGATGGACATTGTCGGTGGGGTGATGATCGTCGACGCGGTCACCGGGGGGCTGCGGGAGGCCAAGGTGGTCACCGGGGTCGATGACCACTCCCGCTATTGCGTGATCGCCAAGGTCGTGGCCCGTGCGACCGGGCGGGCGGTGTGTTTGGCGTTGGCCGAAGCGTTGGCGAAGTTCGGTGTGCCGGAAGAGATCCTGACCGATAACGGTAAACAGTTCACCGACCGGTTCGGCAAGGGCGGGGAGGTGTTGTTCGACAAGATTTGCCGCTTGAACGGGATCGCGCACCGGCTGACCGCGCCGGCGTCGCCGACCACGACGGGCAAGGTGGAGCGATTCCACCTGACCTTGCGGCGCGAACTGCTCGACGGGCGCGAGCTGTTCGAGTCGCTGGCCGCGGCCCAGGCCGCGCTCGACGTGTTCGTCGCCGACTACAACGGCGAGCGCCCGCACCAGGCCCTCGACCTCAAACAGCCGGTGTCCCCGCAGCAGCGGTTCACCCCGACCCCACAGACCGAACGCGCCCTGGTGGAGCTATGGGTCCCGCCGACGCTGGCCCCGGTAGTCACACCCGGCCCGGCGCAAGACAGCGCAGCAGACGCGCTGAAGCCGGGTGAGTACCACGGTGGGCCAATCGAATTCGACAAGGTGGTACCCGCCTCGGGGAACATGTGGGTGGCGCACAAACAGTTCTGGCTCGGGCCGCGCCGCGCGGGGCTGGTGGCGCGGTTTTGGGCCGACTGCGACCTGATCCACGTCTCGATCGGCGCAGCGCGGGTCAAGACGATCCGCTCCCACCTGTCAACGATCTTCTCGACTACGTCGGGATCAGTGACCGTCGGGCAGTACAACGGTGCACTAGACCGATCCTTGAGGCCTTCGAGACCCTCGTCGTCGTATCGGCGCTTCCATCGGTAAAAGACGTTGCGGCTGATGCCTTAGTAGCGGCACGTGGCAGCGACGTTGCCGCTGACCTCTTCAGCGTGCTGCAGCACAGCCAGGCGCCGATTCGCCCGCCTGATCAAATCTTTCTCACTCCAAACACGATCAGCCATGCGGCTCCTTCCATCAGGAGCCCAGACTGTCAACAACCTCAGTCAGTTTTAGAAGAGGCTTGGGGCCGCCGGGCATCATTGCGCCTCCAGCGTCGCGGTGCAGAGGTAGTTGTCGCTCTGACCGTCGTTGCGCGCCGGCACCGGTAGTGCGGCGTCGGCTAAGAGCTCCCGGACCAGGGTCCGCACCGTCTGCCAGCCGCGCTGGTTCAGGTAGGTCGCGACGTCATGACGCTCGCCGCCGTACCACAGGTCATCGATGTGGGTGTCCAGGCCGTGCTGATACCACTTGGCAGCCGCGGTGTGCATGATCTGCAGGGATTCCGGTGAGTTCAAGAAGATCTCCGCGACCAGTCGGCTGCCGTTCGCGCTGAGAGTGGTGATGTTGTCCAGCAAGCGATCCTGGGCCTCCGGAGGAAGGAACGCCAATAGGCCCTCGGCGATCCACGCGGTGGGCCGTTGTGCGTCGAAGCCCGCCTGCCGAAGCGCCGCGGGCCAATCGTCGCGCAGATCGACTGACACCGCCCGCACGTCGGCCGTGGGCTTGGCGCCCAGCGCGCCCAGCGTCGCCGTCTTGAAATCGATGACTTGCGGCTGGTCGATCTCGAATACCGTCATGTCCGACGGCCAGGATAGTCGGTAGCCGCGGGCATCCAGCCCGGAGGCCAAGATCACCGCCTGGCGGGCGCCGGCCGCCGTCGCGTCGGCGACGGATCGGTCGATGAAGCGGGTGCGCACCGCCAGCAGATCGGTCATCGGCTGCATGCCCCACGGGTGGTCGGGAATGTCGACGTCGGCCGGGTCGAGTTCGCCGGCCGCCCAGCGGATGACGAAGTCGACGCCGACCGCTCGTACCAGCGGTTGGGCGAATTGGTCTTCGATTACCGGATGGTCGGAAATGCTGGCACGGGCTCTGCCCGCGGCCACCATGGTGGCGGTTGCCCCTACGCTGGTTGCCAAATCCCAGGTGTCGTTGTCGGTACGCGGCATCGTTGGCCTTTCTGTGGTTACGTCGCGCCGCCGGCGGCGGTTTCGGCTAGGCCCGCTCGTTCGACGCTCAGCAAACTCGCTGTCTCGTGTTCTTCCCGGTAGGCCTTGCCGCCGCCGTTCAACCCGAACAGCCGTTTGCTCCACAGCAGCCATATCACCGCAACGATGTTGATGACAAGCGCAATAAGTCGGAGCGCTGTGATCTTTTCTGTTAGCTCGTAGATTTCCAGCGGAAGGAAGACGCTGGTCGCGATCACCGCGAAGTATTCACCCCACCGCTGCATCAGCCATAACCCGACCGCTTCGACAAGCTCGATCGCCGCATAGGCACTAAGGCCCACTGCGATCCACGTCAGCGTCGACGACGACAGCGCGAATGCATGCGCGATGTGGTGAATGATCTTGGAGTTGTCCGGATTCCATCCGATCTGGTTCGCCAACGGCTTGAGCAACGGCAGGTCTTGCTCGAACGCGTGGCGCAACCGCTCACGTGACCCGTTGACCTTGAACACGCCGGCCGCCACCAACAAAAAAATCACGCAGCGAAGCGCGCGTTCCACGGCGAGCGCTCGCATCAACGTCCGATCACGCAGCATTCGCCCGCGCGGGATCTCCGGCGCCGTATTGGCCGGGCCGTTGCTGCGGGGAGGGCCCACAACGAATGTCTCGCAACGCAAACAACGCCACGCCTCCCCGGCGGGAGTGTCGGCCTTCAAGCGCTCCCGAAGCTCCGGCTCATCAGGAGCGAACGTCGCGTGGCCACGCAATCCGCATGAGCGCAGAGCAAAATCCACCATGAGTGCACGGTAGTGTCACGGCCACGCGGCCCGCAGCGAGGGTCTGCGACGAGGAAAAACCTGTCGGCTGCCAGCCCTGGAACTGTACGGTCATCAGGATGATGCGTGCTACGCGAAGTCGGAACCGATGAGCACCGCAGGCGACGCGGTTCGCAACGGGCTGCTGCTCGAAGGCCTCGGTAAACCAGTGGATCTCAATGCCGTGGATTGGCATGTCCGACATCGGAATCCATCGGCGTCACCGCCGGAAATACAAAACGAAACCCTGGAGCTCATTCGCGCCGTGGTGACTGACGGACTCTTCCGGCTTGGGTCCGTCGGCGAGAAGGATGAACGATTCGTCGCCTGGCGAAGGTCGCTCGATCATTCGATCAACAAGATTTCTCACGCCTACGTCAAACACTACGACGACCCCGAGAGATGGATGTTTGCGGCGTGGCTGTCGCTCACCGCAAAGGGTGAACAGCCTCGCCCAATGCCTGGAAGAGAAAGACATCGACCTATATCGAGGCGAGGGCATCTGAGCTTCGTGAGCCAGCGACCGGGCCTGCGGGTCAGGCTCGCCACCGAAGACGACCTGGCAGAGGTCTGCACGATCGTCAACCACTACATCGAAAAATCGTTCGTCAATTTCCGGACTGAACCACAGGGCGTCGACGAATGGCGCACTGACTGGCGACGACTGCGCTCGCGGTTCCCCTGGCTGGTCGCTACCGACGACCGGGTTGTCGGCGTGGCATATGCGGCGCCCTGGAACGAGCGGGACGCCTACCAATGGACCGTCGAGGCAACCGTGTATGTCGATCCCGCGAGGCAGCGTCGCGGGGTGGGCGACGCGCTGTACACCGAACTGCTCGGTCGCCTGCGTCGCCAAGGGTTCCACAGCGTTGTGGCGGTGATCGCCCTGCCCAACGAGCCGAGCGTCCGGCTGCATGAGCGACACGGGTTCGTCCGGATCGGCCAGCTGGTCGATGCCGGTTACAAGCGGGGCGGCTGGCACGACGTCGGCTTCTGGCAATGTTCGCTGCGGGGCGGCGGCGACGTGTCATCGCCGCCGCAGCCGGTCGAGGTCGGCGATGAATGAATGCCGATCTCTGGAGAATGGGTGTCACCGTGTGTGGGCTGATGTTGTTGGCTCTAACATCGCCTGGTGACCATCTCGCGCCCGACCGGCACTCCCGCC
Source organism: Mycobacterium sp. (assembly GCF_052143115.1). GTDB lineage: Bacteria > Actinomycetota > Actinomycetes > Mycobacteriales > Mycobacteriaceae > Mycobacterium. The sequence continues at coordinate 16,565 of NZ_JBKQTQ010000074.1, read as the reverse complement.
GGAATCGTTGATGAGGCTTGCTGCGCAGAGTCTCCACTCGCCGCGTCGCGGTCTTTGCGGCGGGACGCGGCCTGGCAGCGTCGAGCGCGGTGGGCATGGTGGCTGGCGTGGGTCAGCATGGCGGCGATGCTCGCCGAGGGTGTGATCGGGCTATGGCAGGGCCTGGCGGTCGGGTCGATAGCGCTGACCGGGTGGGCATTGGGCAGCCTGCCCGAGGCGGTGGCCAGTGCAATGGTGGCGTGGCGATTCTCCGGCTCGCGCACCTTGTCCGAGACGGCTGAACGGCGCGCTCAGCGCGGTGTCGCGTTGTCGTTCTGGCTGACGGCGCCGTATATCGCCGCAGAATCTGTACATCACTTGTTTGGTGAGCATCACGCTGACACCACGGTGATCGGTATGGCGTTGACGGCCGCCTCGCTGGTGCTGATGCCGATTTTGGGATGGGCCAAACACGTCCTCGCCGTGCGTCTGGGTTCAGCGGCTACCGCCGGTGAAGGCACCCAGAACTACTTGTGCGGCACGCAGGCCGCCGCGGTTCTGCTCGGCCTTGCGATCACTGCCGGCTGGCCCAGCTTCTGGTGGTTCGATCCGATCATCGGCCTAGGCATCGCCGCCGTTGCGATTTGGCAAGGCTTCAAGTCCTGGCGTGGTGAGGACTGCGGCTGCTGAACGAGGGCGGCCATCGTCAGGCGTCGAGTCCGTGGGCAATCAAGTCCGCAGCATGGTCCTGCTCCTCCGGCCGGACGTTGTCAGGGGCGGCAGACCTGAGTTGCCATGTCGTGACGCCGCCATCGAGGCCGGTCAACTGTCCGGTAGCGAGGGCTTTGTCGATCAGGGAGCGAACGCGTCGCTCGTTGGTCGGTTCGGTGGCGAAAAGTATTCGCAACGTGACGATTTCACCGTCGAATACGGCCAAACCCGCCAAGCCCGCTAAGCCGCTTGCGCCCATCGGGACGACAGCCAGCGGGACAAAGGGAACGGTCAACAGCGGCAGAACAGTCGGGATCAGCACAATAACCTGCTCGAGCAGAGTCTTCAGCAACGCGATGGTGTCGGTGATGATCGTGCCGATGGCTTCGACGGTGTCGAACACGATAGTGAGACCGACACTTACCGGGTTACCCGAAGCGAATGCCGCTGTGAGATCCGCTCCGATGTAGGCGAAGGTTTCCGACAAATAGGCCACATACGAACCGATATCCATCGGGTAGCCGAGGGCGAACGCTACGTTGTACGGGTCAAGGAAGATCAGTGGATTACCCAGCTCGGTCAGATAGGGATCGATTCCGGAAAAGAGCGTCGTCAAGTAGGGGTTGTTCGCCAGGTCGTTGATCAACGGCTGCAGGACGTTGTTGTAGAAGTTGGTAAACCCGCTGTTCTGCAAGAGATTGAGCCAATTTTTCTCCGTGTCGGGTGGCAACGACGAGTCTGAATCGGCGGTGGTCGCCGCCGCGTTGGCTTTCACGATCTGCGGCGCGGGCGGGGTTTGCGGTGATGCCGCCACTGCTGGGGTGGTCACACCCTGATAAGTGTTCATCACGGTGGCGGCCTGAACCCACATCCGCACATAGTCGGCCTCGTTCAGCGCAATCGGGATCGTGTTGATACCAAAGAAATTCGTCGCTAAGAGCACGGCGTGGGTGGCGTGGTTGGCGGCGAGCTCGCCGAGTGTCGGCATGATCGCCAGCGCGGTGGTGTAGGCAGTGGCCGCGGTTTGGTGCTGCGCTGCAGTCGTGGCAGCGTCGGCGCTGGCCTGCATCAGCCACGCCAGATACGGCACATGGGCGGCCACATACGCCTCGGCGCTCGGTCCTTCCCAAGCCCCGGGCTGCACGCTGCCCAAAATGGCGGACAGTTCTTGGGCGGTTTCGGTGTACTCGGTGCCAGCGCGGTCCACGCTTCTGCGGCGGTCTGCAGCGATCCGGGGCCGCGGCCGCTGCTCAGCAGCGCAGAATGCACCTCCGGCGGTGCGGCCATCCAAATCGGTGCGGTCAGTGATCGCCTCCCTCAGCCATGACGAAAACCTTTGCCGGAGCGGTCAAGTGGGTCGGGATCCAGCCCGAGGTACTTAGCCCGCAGCCGATCCCACAGTTCCAACTGCGTCCAGGCCGGCTGGCCGCGAAGCTGCTGATCGTTGGCTAAAAACGGGTTGGGCAGCATCAGCACCATCATTTGTTCGTCGCGTCCATTGTAGAGCCGCGCCCCCCATGAGGTGGGGGCCCCTTCTTCGGCGATACGGCGTTGCAGCTCGGCGCGCGAACACCTGCGGATCCGGCCGAGTTCGGGTCCGCTTTCCCGGTGCTCGCCGATGCATAGGTGAAAATGCCAGCGGCCGAAGTCCACAGTGGCGTAACCGTCGTACATCGAGATCCGCTTGGGTGGGTTCGGCGCCGCCACTTCCCAGGCCGCGCCCTGCACCAGGATGCCGAACCAGATGTCGTCCCAGTACTGCTCGAAGCACAGGTGGATCAGATCGAGCAGGCTTTGTTCGTCGGTGGGTAGCGGCCAGACTTGTTCGCGGCCAACGCCGTCCGCGTCCACAATGGCGGGATTGGGGTTGGTCATGATGTCACCTTTCCGCGCTCATGGGGCTGAGTCGTGAGCACGCAGTCGCCGCACAACCCACCGCCGGGGACGCGGTAGTAAAGGCAGCAGCTGGTCCGGCGGTAGCCGGCATCGCTGAAAACGATTGCATCCGAGAGTCTTTCGTCGGCGCACAACCTGCGGGCTAGTTGCCATCCCGGCCCGGGTGTGGCGTCGCGGTCGAAGACACGCGCCGCGCCGAGCAGCGCGGAGGCCACATTGCCCCGCAATAATTTTGCAGAGATGGGGCCGAGTCGGCGCAGCGCCGCGGTGAGCCGCGCCAGATGCCATTCGAGCACCATGTCGGCCAGCATCGGCTCCACGTCGTCACCCCGCCAGGCGACGGGACGTTCGATATGCAGCCGGATTTGCCCGCCGGCCTCGCGAAACAGCAAGTGCTCGGGCGCCAAGTCGGGCAGCAGCCGGTGGCCGGCCAACGCGCCGAGGCCGATCGACCACAGCCGCGCGGCGAAGCCGAGGAAGAATGTCGAGGCGGCGACCCGCTGCTCTGCGGCGTCCATGCGTGCCTGTATGCGGCCGACGAGCCCTTCGAGCAGTGCGGCGTCGGTGTACAGCTGCGCTACCGGCCGCCAGCCGTCATCAACGGGTCCGGTGCCCACTGCGAAATATGCACCGATGTCTGAGAGTTCGGCGAACAACGCGACGGTTTTCGCCTCGGATGCGCGGGTGCAACAACGACGTGACATCGACGTCTAACAGCTCTCTCGGGGTCGACCGCCCCGGTCCGCAGGATGCGACGACGCGAGTGTCCTGGCTCTCGGATCGCTGCTCGCCTCGCCTTCCAGCTCGCGGCCGTGGCGGTTGAGGGTCGCTCCCCGATGACAGTGGCGGGACCGCGCCGGATTTGCACCGGCTTCCTACATCGTCATCGCCTTACGTGCGACATTGTCGCACCTCGATCAGTCCAAGCGGTACCGAATCAGCCGGGAACTGTTGGCGACGACAGCCACCGACGACGCGTTGTGCAGGATCGCCGCGAGCACTGGCGACAATGCGCCGCCGGCACCGATAAGCAACCCGGCGGCGTTGACCGCGATCGACATGCCGTAGTTCTGGCGGATGACCTCGACCGCGCGGCCGCCCAAGTCGCCCACGTCGAGCAGGCGGTTCAAATCGTCGTTGGCCAACGCGACATCGGCGGTTTCCACCGCGACGTCGGTACCGGCCAGACCCATAGCGATCCCGATATTGGCGGCCGCCAGCGCCGGAGCGTCGTTGATGCCGTCGCCGACCATACCGACGACGTAGCCTTCGTCCTGAAGTTGGCGCACCAATTCGAGTTTGTCCTCGGGCAGTACCTCGGCGCGCCACTCGTCGATGCCCAGCTCGCCGGCAACCACCGTCGCGATGTCCGGGTGATCACCGGTGAGCATCACGACCCGGCGGATTCCGTTGGCGCGCAGCTTCTTCAGCACATCTGGCGCTTCGGGCCGGACTTCGTCGCGCAGGCTAATCAGCCCGACCAGCTTGCCGTCCACTGCGAGCAGGAGGGGGGTCTCGGCCTGACGGCGCAGCTTGTCGACCCAGTCCGCTGCCTTCTTCGAAACCTTGACCTTTTCCGAGCGCAGCAGGGACGGGCTGCCCAGCAGCAGCGTCCGCCCGTCGGCCCAGGTCCGCATGCCGAGTCCGACCAGCACCTCGCATTCCTCGTGCGGTGGAATGATGATGCGGCGTTCCTCGGTCGAGCGGATCACGGCCTCGGCCAGCGGGTGACGGGAGTGCAGCTCCGAGCTGGCCGCATACGCGAGCACCTGCTCTGGCTGCCAGTCATTGTGTAGCGCAATGATATTCGTCACTATAGGGCGCCCGACGGTAAGCGTGCCGGTCTTGTCGAAGACGATTGCGTCCACCCGTCCGGCCTGCTCGAGGTGCGATCCGCCCTTGATCAGGATGCCGCGGCGTGCGCCGTTGCCGATCGCCGCGCTGATCGCGGTCGGTGTCGCCAGGCCCACTGCGCAAGGGCACGCAATCAGCAGCATGGTCATCGCGCGCCGGACGTCTCCGGTGATCGCCAGGGTGATCGCGGACACGATGAACGAGATGGGAACGAAGCGACGGGAGAAGTTCTCGCCGACGGTTTGGATCGGTGCCCGATCGTGCTGTGCCTCTTCGACGCGGCTGATGATGCGGCCGATGGTGGTTTCGTTGCCGACGGCACGAGCGCGAACTACCAGTCGCCCGCGCAGCACCACCGAACCGGCGTGCACCGTTGACCCGGCAACGATGCTGACCGGCAGCGTTTCGCCGGTGATCGCGGACTGGTCGACAACCGCCTCGCCGTCGACCACGTCACCGTCGACCGGTATCGCCACGTGATCGTGGATCACCACGTCATCGCCGATCTGGATGGTGTCGATCGGGACCTGTACTTCAGTGCCTGCTTGGGGGCCGTCGGCCAGCCGGATCCAGGCCGTGTCGGCGGTGCCGCGAAGCAGATCCGAGATCGCCCGACGGGTCCGTCGCAATGTCAAATCCTGAAGGTACTCACCGATATTCAGCAGCCACAGCACGGTGAGCGCGACGACGTTCTCGCGCAGCACCAGGCTGGCCACGGTCGCGGCGGTCACCAGTGCATCAGTGCCGGCGCGTCCGGACCACAGTGAGCGCAACGCGCCGCGCAAGAACGGATAGCCCATGAACACCGTCGCGCCGGTTGCGACCAGCCGGCCGGTCGGGCCCAAAAGCGGCGGTCGTTTGAAGACGTAGCGGCGCACGCCGAGTAAGGCCAGCGCCGTGCCGCCGATCACCATGCGCAGCACCTCGGTGTTGCGCACGTCGGATGATCGCGGTGTACGAGCCGGGATCAACTCGGCGGCAACGTGTTCGGCTGAGGTGATCGACGCCAGCACCGCCTCACGATCGCAGCGCCTCGGCGAATACCAAACGACGACAGAACCGGTGTGGGGATAGGCGTGCACGGCCCGCACCCCGTTCTGCCGATCCACCGCCTCTTCCACGGCGACGGCGCGCCGTGAATTCGAACGCACCCAGGGGACGTGCACCCGCATCCGCCCCGCGGCGTCGGAAACGACGACTAAGTCAGGGCAGGTCGCGGCAGTCATCGCGGGCAATCAGTGCTCGTGGTCGTGGTTGCCGATGGCCGGAGGCTGCGCCTCCTCACCGAGGCGTTCGCGGGCTTCGGCCACCACGTCGGCCAGCTTCAGCCGGGCTGACTCCGCTGCTTCCTCGGCGCGTCGAGTTCCGCGCAGTCCCCACTCCGTCGCGGTCACGGCGGCGTCGTGAAGTGGCGCCTTGGCCAGAGCCTTGCGTACAACCTCGTAGGCGCTGACCCCGACCAGACCCGTTACCACCGTTCCGGCCGCCTTGCCCAATAGCCCGTGCACCAACATCGCGAAACGTCCTCCTGTCATGCCCTTGCCGGTCCGCAATCATAGCTTCCCACGACGGTAACATCGAGATATTGCGATATCAATATGGATTGTCCTGGCGCTCGGTCCGCGCGCCTAGTCGAGGGTGCGGGTGACCTTCTCGGTCCCGATCTTGCGCGGCAACGTGGCCGGATCGGGGTTGGCCACCTGCACCAGCGACCCGCCGACTGCCAGCACCGCGAGCAGACCGTCGATCACGTCGTCGGGCCTATCCCAGGACGCCGTCGAGAGCACCCGATCGCCAGCCGTCAAACCCCGTGCCGTCGCGGACTGTTGGCAGGCCACCAACACCTCGTCGACGGATCGGCCGGCCAAGGCCGGGCCGGGATGCCGCTCGGCGACAATCTGGTCGCCGTGTACCCGCACCGCGGTCGCGTAGTCGGTGACACCGATCGGCAGATCGGACGCCGCACGACCGAACGCGTCCAGCGACAGCACCGCTAGCTCGCCTGCGTCGGTGGTGTCGGCCTCGTCGAGCCGAGCCATGGTGCATAACGCGACATCCGCCTCTGAGCCGCCGAGTACCACCTCCGCGCCGATCCACCACACCCCGAACAACACCGCCGCCGTCTGCCAGTGTGCCGGTAGCAACACCGCCACCCGGCTGGCTGGGCCGGCGCCCAACTCGTCGCGCAGCAGGTTGCCGGTCTTGGCCGCCCAGTTGGCCAGTGTCGCCGCGGACAGCTCGATGCGCTCGCCGGTGGCGTCGTCGTAGTAGGTGATGCGAGGGCCGACCGGGTCGGCGCGCAGCATCGGGTCCAGAATCGCTTCGCTGAGCGTCGTCACCGATTCACCGCCCAGGAAGCCTCGGCCTTCAGGCCGGGGAGGAATGGGCGGTGTTGTCGTACCGCGACGGTAGCCTTCGCCGCATGAACGTTGTCCGCTATCGGTACAGGTTGCGCCCCGGCGCGACCGCGCTGGCGGCGTTGCTGCGAGAGTGGGATGTCTGCCGGTGGGTGTGGAATCAAGCGGTTGCGCGGCTTAACGAGTCCGGCGAGTGGGTCCGTGACGATGCGCTTACTGGCTGGCGGCGGGAGCATGATTGGCTGCGTAATGGTTCGGTGGTAGCGCAACAGCAGATGCTGCGCAACTTCCGCGCCAAGCGAGCCAAGGGTAAGGGGCGCCGCAAGTTCAAGTCCGGCAGGCGCAGTCTGCTGAGCCTGAATTACACCAGGCGAGGATTCGCTGTGAAAGATGGCCGCTTGCATTTGGCTGGTGGCCTGTCCATTCCGGTGGTGTGGTCGCGGGAGTTGGCGTCTGAGCCGAGCAGTGTCCGCGTCTACCGCGACAGCATCGGACATTGGTACGCCAGCTTCGTGGTGCACCGCGACGACCGGGCGCTGCCGGTCTGCGATGAGGCTATCGGCATCGACTGGGGTGTACGCGCCGTGGCGACTACCACCGACGCGGAATACGACCTGCCGCATTTGGAACACGGCAAGCGCGCCAGCAGAGAGGTCGCACGCCGGCAGCGGACGATGGCGCGGCGCAAGCCGGCCCGCGGCGAGCGGGCGTCCAAGGGTTACCTCAGCGCGAAACGCGCTGTCGCCAAGCTGTCCAAGAAAGTCGCCCGGCAGCGGAAGGACACGGCGCGTAAGTGGGCCACTAAAGTCGTCGCCAACCATGGGGCATTGGCGGTTGAGGACTTTAAGCCACGGTTCTTGGCCAAGTCCCGTATGGCGCGCAAGTCCGCCGACGGCATCATCGGCGCGACCAAAGCGACGCTGATCGAGCATGCCCAGCGGGCGGGCCGAAAGGTGGTGTTGGTGCCGCCCGCCTACACGACGATGACATGCAGCGGTTGCGGTGCGAGAGCCAAGTCCCGCCTGCTGCTGTCGGAGCGGGTTTTTGTCTGCGAGTCCTGCGGAATAATCCAGGATCGCGATAGAAATGCTGCCAGAGTCATTCTGGACAGGGCTGGTCTCAACCCTGCCGGTGCTGAAGCTGTAAGACATTCGGATCTTCTCGAGGTTCGGGTGCTTGCCGAGCCGGGAATCCCCACCCTTTAGGGCGGGGAGGATGTCAAGTCAGTTAACGCACTCGGGGTGCTCGGAGCCGGCGGTCAGGATCGGCGAGGGCGGGGGAGCGTTGTTGTCAGCCGCGCCGGAGTTCGACGAACCAGCTGTCGTCGCGGTGGGCCCGTCGCTCAAGCCCGCGCCCGGGCCGGTGTAGTCGTTGGCCAGCACCACCCGCACCGATCCCGGGGGGACCGATGCATTGGCGATGACGGGCAGTCCGCCGAGTTCTTTGGCGACCGCTTGCGCGCCCAGGTCGTCGGCCTTGGCGGCTTGCACCTGGCTGGCGGCCACATGGGCAGCGTCGTTATTGCCGATCTTCCCCGCGGCAAAGCCTTTGGAGCTCAACACTTCTGACACCGACGCAGCGAGCCCGTTGATATCGGTGTCGTTGAGCACGTTGGCGGTGGTCTTGTCGGGCGTGTAAGCGAGCTCCTCGGTTTTGCCCTGCGCCTGACCGTGCAGTAGCCCCGCGATCCAGTCTTGCACCTGATGAGGATCGACCCGCACGACACTGTGCATGCCGTCATCGCTCCAGCCGGACTCGTCGAGCACCGGGATGGTGGCGAATGCGATCTTGCCGGCGGCGAGCTTCTGCAGCTGATTCACGAAATCCATGATGTCCCAACCCGATGACAGCACCACCGAGCGCTGGATGGCCTGCTGCAGCCGGTTCATCGTTGCCGGGCTCGACAGCGTCTTCCCGGAGATCACCTGGTGGGCCAGCGAGGCCATCACCACCTGCTGGCGCACCACCCGATCCAGGTCCCCGCGGGGCAGGTCATGGCGTTGACGGACGAAGCTCAGCGCTTGTGGACCATTGAGCTTCTGCCAACCAGCCGGAAAATCGGCGCCCGAAAGTGGTTCGTACACAGGCTCTTTGAGGCAGACCTTGACACCGCCGAGGGCGTCGGTGATCAACGAGAAGCCCAGCAGCCCGATCTCGGCATAGTGGTCGACGGTGACACCGGTGAGGTCGGCGACCGTCTTGATCAGCGCCTCACGGCCGGCCTCGGTTCCCTCCGCCTCGGCCTCGGTGGGCGCGACGCCGGATTCGACCAGGCTGACGCGCTTCTCCTCCTTGGTCTGGCCGTAGACACCGTTGATTTTGGTCTTGCCCAGCCCGGGCGCGGAAACGTAGGTGTCGCGCGGAATCGAGATCGCGGTCGCGGATTTCCCGTTGTTGGGGATGCGCACCAGGATGATGGTGTCGGTGTTGGAGGCCACCTCGTCGCCGGCCCGCAGCGTCGCCAATTCCTCGGCGCTCAGCGGGTTGCCGTGGGCATCGGTGCGGCTGTCCATGCCGACCAGCAGGATGTCGATCGCCCCGTCGTCGCCGCCGTGACCCAACGATGGCGCGAAGACGTGAAAGATGCCGTCCTCGAAAGAGCGGACCTTGCTCCAAGCCACCCCGGTGCCGAGCACGACCATGACGGCCGCCACGGTTGCAATCACACGAACCACGCGATGCACAGGCATCATTTCAGACTACTTTTGTCACAGCAGTATCGCCGGTAGCTGAGGCCTCGGCGTGCCAGACTCGTGACCACGCCCACGACGATGCAGAGCAAAGCGATGAGGAGGAGTGGCGTTGGTTACCCAGCGAGACAGGATCGTGATCACCGGTGCCGGTGGGCAGGCCGGCAGCTGGGTGGCGGCTGAGGCGACTCGCCGAGGACGCGACGTGCTGGCGCTGACGTCGTCGCAATGGGACATCACCGATCCGCAGGCCGCCGGGCATATCGTGCAGACCGGCGACGTGGTGATCAACTGCGCGGCCTACACCAATGTGGACGGCGCCGAGGGCGACGAGGAGCGGGCGTACGCCGTCAATGCGGCCGGCCCCGAGCGCATTGCCCGGGCCTGCGCGCGCGCCGGCGCGCGGCTGATCCACATCTCCACCGACTACGTGTTCAGCGGCGACTTCGGCGGATCAGCGCCGCACCCCTACGAGTCCGACGACGAGACGGCGCCGCTGAGCGTGTACGGGCGGACGAAACTGTCCGGCGAACACGCGGTGCTGGCGGCCTCGCCGGAGGCCGTGGTGGTGCGCACCGCCTGGGTTTACACCGGCGCAAGCGGCAAGGACTTCGTGGCCGTTATGCGCAAGCTGGCCGCCGGCGATGGCGTCGTCGAGGTGGTTGACGACCAAACTGGGTCGCCGACCTACGTCGCCGATCTGGTCGCCGCGCTGCTCGAAGTCGCCGACGGGCAGGTCACGCGGCCGCCAAACGGAATTGTGCATGCCGCCAACGCAGGGGCGGTCTCCCGCTTCGAGCAGGCCCGCGCGGTGTTTGAGGACGTCGGCGCGGATCCCGAGCGGGTGGTGCCGGTGAGCAGCGCTCACAATCCGCGACCGGCGCCGCGACCGCCGTATTCGGCACTGTCCGGTCGGCACTCGGAGCGGGCCGGCTTGTCGCCGCTGCGGCCGTGGCGCGACGCGCTCGCCCAGGCGCTGGCTGCGCCGCTGAGACCTTGATCGTTACTCTCTACGCGTGAGTGACGTCCTGCGGGTGGTGACGGTGACCTATTCCCCGGGTCCGCACCTGGACCGGTTTTTGGCGTCGCTGTCGCATGCGACTGAGCGCCCGGTGAGCGTGCTGATGGCCGACAACGGCTCCACCGACGGGACGCCGCAGGCCGCCGTCGAGCGCTACCCGGGTGTGCGGCTGTTCTCGACCGGGTCCAACCTCGGCTACGGGAGCGCGGTGAATCGCGCGATAGCGCAGCTGGGAGATGCCGACGAGTGGGTCGTGGTGGCCAACCCGGACGTGCAGTGGGGCCCCGGCAGCATCGACGCGCTGCTGGACGCCGGCGAGCGCTGGCCGCGGGCTGCGACCCTAGGTCCGCGGATCCACGACCCGGACGGATCGGTGTACCCCTCGGCGCGCCATCTGCCCAGCCTGATCCGTGGCGGCATGCACGCCGTCGCCGGACCGTTGTGGAAGAACAATCCGTGGTCGACGGCCTACCGCCAGGAGCGGCTGGCACCCACCGAGCGCCCGGTGGGCTGGCTGTCGGGCTCGTGCCTGCTGGTGCGGCGCGTGGCCTTCGAGCAGATCGGCGGCTTCGACGAGCGCTACTTCATGTACATGGAAGATGTCGACCTGGGCGACCGGTTTGGTAAGGCCGGCTGGCTGAACGTCTATGTGCCGTCGGCCGAGGTGCTGCACCACAAGGGCCACGCCACCGCACGCGAGTCGGCGCGCAACCTGGCGGCCCACCACAAAAGCACTTACCTCTATCTCGCCGACCGGCATGCTGGATGGCGGCGCGCCCCGCTGCGCTGGGCCATCCGGGCGGGGTTGGCGGTGCGGGTACGGCTGATGGTGCGCGGCTCACGGCGGACAGAAGGGGGGCGGTGACGGTGGTGAGCGTTGAGGTTGACGCTGTTGTCCTGGTTGGCGGTAAAGGCACCCGGCTGCGGCCACTGACCTTGTCGGCGCCCAAGCCGATGCTGCTCACCGCCGGGTTGCCGTTCCTCACCCATCTGCTTTCCCGGATTGCCGCGGCCGGGATCGAGCACGTCATCCTCGGCACCTCATACCACCCCGCGGCGTTCGAGAAAGAGTTCGGCGACGGCTCCAAGCTGGGGCTGCAGATCGAATACGTGCCCGAGGAGCACCCGCTGGGTACCGGCGGCGCCATCGCCAATGTCGGCTCACGGCTGCGCTATGACACCGCGATGGTCTTCAACGGCGATGTGCTCTCCGGAGCCGATCTGGGGCAGCTGCTGAACTATCACCACGAGCAGCACGCCGATCTCACCCTGCACTTAGTGCGAGTGGCTGATCCCCGCGCGTTTGGCTGCGTACCGACCGAAAATGGCCGTGTCACAGCATTTTTGGAGAAGACCGAGGATCCGCCGACCGACCAGATCAACGCCGGTTGTTACGTGTTCTCCCGCAAGATCATCGACCGGATTCCCCACGGCCGTGAGGTCTCGGTCGAACGTGAAGTGTTCCCTGCGCTGCTTTCCGACGGCGACGTTGGCGTCTACGGCTATGTCGATGCCAGCTACTGGCGGGACATGGGCACGCCGGAAGACTTCGTGCGTGGATCGGCGGATCTGGTGCGCGGCATCGCCCCGTCGCCGGCGCTGCACGGCCACCGGGGCGAGCAGTTGGTGCACGACGGCGCCGCGGTGTCTCCCGACGCGCTGCTGATTGGCGGCACGGTCGTCGGGCGGGGTGCGGAGATCGGCCCGGGCGCGCGGTTGGACGGCGCGGTCATCTTCGATGGCGCGCGGATCGAGGCCGGCAGCGTGATCGAGCGCTCGATCATCGGCTTCGGCGCGCGAATTGGTCCGCGGGCGTTGATCCGCGACGGCGTCATCGGCGACGGCGCCGACATCGGCGCACGCTGCGAGCTGCTGCGCGGGGCGCGGGTGTGGCCCGGGGTTTCCATTCCCGACGGCGGGATCCGCTACTCCAGCGACGTGTGAGTTGCCCGGGAGACGAGGTAGGCCAGCGCCTCGTCGGACCCTTCGGGCAACTCCTCGGTCGGCCACCAACGTAGGTCCACCGACTCGTCGCTGATCGCGATCTGGGCGCCGGCCGGGGCATGGGCCACGAACTGCAGATCAAGATGACGGGTCGGCACACCCAGCGAGCAGGTGACCGGGTGGACGTGCACGGCGACCAGGTCGGGTTCGATGCGCAGGTCGGTCACGCCGGATTCCTCGGTGGCCTCCCGCAGTGCCGCCGCGACGATGTCGCGGTCGGTGTCGTCGCAGTGCCCGCCCAGTTGCACCCAACGGCCCAGCCGCGGATGCAAAGTGAGTAGGACTTGGCCGCCGGAGTCGTCGAGCACCAACGCCGACGCGGTGACGTGTCCCGGTACGCACTCGCGACGGCAGGCGTCGTCGCGCGCGTCCATAAACGCCAACACGGCGTGGCGCAGCGAGTCCTGCCCCCGGTTCGGTGCCTCCCACTCGCGGAGCAAGGCGATGGCCGACTGCCGAATGCTCACTTGCGCACCAGCAGGTCACTGACCGGCACCGGGTCGCGCGGGTCCGCTAACGGTTCAGGCGGATAGCCGATCGCGATGGCGCCCAACGGCTCCCAGTCGCCGGGCAGCCCCAGCTCTTCGCGGACCAGATCGGCGGCGAAGATCGTCGAGCCGATCCAGCAGCTGCCCACCCCGCGCACGGCCAGCGCCACCAGCAGCGCCTGCACGGCCGCCCCCACCGCGACGGTGAACATGGTGTGCTCGGCGTCGTTGCGCGCGGCGTCTGGGTAATCGTGCGCGCCTTCGGGTACCAGCATCGGGATCACGACTTCTGCTGCGTCATAGAGGATCTGGCCGCGCGCCACGCGTCGTTCGACGGCGTCGGCCGGCTTGCCGTCACCGGACATGTCGGACCGCCATTTGTCCCGCATGCGGTCCAGCAGCCGCGTGCGAATCGCGGATGTCTGCAGCCAGACGAAGCGCACCGGCCGGGTGTGGTGGGGGGCCGGCGCGGTGAGCGCCTCCGCGACGGCGGCCTCGATGAGCTGCGGCGGCACCGGCTCGCCGGCGAACTGGCGCACCGAGCGGCGCAGCAGCTGGGCCTGTCGGCGGCCCAACTCCAGGGCTTCGGCGGTGCCCAGCCAAAACAGGTCGTCGGTGCCGGACCGCACCAGGTGGCGGGCCGTGTCGCCGGTGTCGGACACGATGCCGCCGGGCAGCCCGCGCACGACGGCCGCCGGTATCGCGGTCAGCTTGCCCTTGACCAGGTCGGCCGCGGCGGCGATCTCGTCGGCAATCGCGATCTCGGTGACCAATAGTTCGTTGCCGTGCCGGTCGACGGCACCGGCGTAGCTGTGCAGGACGGCCAGACCGGCCGCGCCGACGGCAGCGTCGGTTTGGCCGTTGCGCCATGCTCGGCCCATGGTGTCGGTGACCACGACGGCGACGGTGACGCCCAGCCGTTCGCGCAGCCCGGCCCGCAGGGCCGCAGCGCTGGCATCGGGATCGACGGGCAGCAGTGCCAATTCGTCGGCGCCGACGTTGGAGCCGTCCACGCCGGACGCGGCCTGAACGACGCCCAGTTTGTTCTCGGTGATCAGCGTGCGACCTTTGCGGGCCAGCACACGAACGGCCTCCGCGTCGACAAGCTTGCGCCGCAGGACGTCTCGCGCCTCAGGGTCGTCGGGCGCGTCCACCAGCCGGCCTTCACATTTGGAAACCACCTTGCTGGTGACCACCAGCACGTCGCCGTCGCGCAGCCAGGGCGCGGCCGCGGCCACCCCCGCGCTCAGGTCGTCGCCCGGACGAAATTCGGGAAGCCCGGTGACCGGCAGGATCTCAACCGCCGAGGCGGTGCCGTGCTCGCCGCCGGTCGGCGGCGTCGTCAGTGTCACGATGCGCCGCTCCTCTTCATCGCTTCGCTCTGCATCGTCGCCCTCGCGGTCAAAGCGCCACGCCCGCGAGGTCCAGGCCGGCGCTCACCATCTCGGCCGTCGCCTTCGGATCGGTCATTATCAGTGGTACCGACTGCACTGCAACCCCGTCGATTTCGGCGTGGTCGCCCTCGTGTATCAGCCAGCAGTCCAAGATGCCCGTACCGGCTCGCGCGCCATAGTGCCGTCCCACCGCCTCTGCGGTAGACGCAACGCCGACTACGGTCAGGCACGCATCTGCCATGCCGCGCAACGGTTTTCCACCGATGATTGGCGAGTAGCCGACGATGGGCGCGTTGGTCGATCGCAGTGCTCCCCGGATGCCGGGGATAGCCAGGATTGCGCCGACGCTCACCACCGGATTTGACGGTGCCATCAGGATGATGTCGGCGTCGGCGATAGCTTCGGTGACTTCAGGCGCAGCGTGGGCCTTTTCAGCACCGATGAATGCGAAGCTGTGGGTCGGGACCTGGGCCCGGTAGCGCACCCACCATTCCTGGAAGTGGATCGCGCGCTGACTGTCGTCGGTGGGATCGGTGATGACGACGTGGGTTTCGCAGCGGTCGTCACTGGCGGGTAGCAGCCTGGCTCCGGGTTGCCAGCGGTCGCACAGCGCCGCGGTGACTTGCGAGAGCGGGTAGCCGGCCCTCAGCATCTGGCTACGCACCAAATGGGTAGCCAAATCACGGTCGCCGAGCTCGAACCAGTCGGGCTGCACGCCGTAGCGGGCGAGTTCCTCTTTGGCGTGCCAGGTTTCATCGCGATGGCCCCAGCCGCGCTGCGGGTCGACGCCGCCACCCAGGGTGTACATGCAGGTGTCCAGGTCCGGACAGATGCGCACCCCGTGCATCCAGGCGTCGTCGCCGATGTTGACGATCGCGGTCAGCTCGTGATCGCCGGCAGCTGCAGGCGCGGAGGTGAACTGGCCCAGACCGAGCAGCTGCTGCACACCGAGGAGAAAGCGGGCGCCGCCTACCCCGCCGACCAGAACCGTGACCTTCACACCGCACGACAGTACGCCCGGCGACGATGCGGCTCGAACCCTCGCGGCGGGGGTCCGTCCGGGTGCCGAAAAAGGGGGTGTGATCGACACGCCGGAGCGGCAACGGCTTCAGTGTCACAAAAAAATGATCACGAGATGGTATGGAATTCTTCCGAATCGCTTGCAAAGCGCAGCTCACCCGTGTCTAATCACATCAGTGTCATTTCCCGGTTGGCCGGCCGGATTCGGTGTCGCAGACCGAGATTCGATCATTTGTTCGAATCGAGATGGCACACATCAAAACAGTGGTGATATTCACGATCAACGAAACCTAGGTGAGGAGGCGGAGCATGTCCTATGAGCACCTTCGGGGCCTAATGGGAGGCACACCGCACACCACTACCGGCTCGCCAATCACAGGGGTAACAGCAAGGCCCCGTTTGAGTTTGGTTCCTGTTCCCGATGCGGTCGAAGTGACGACAGTCTTTGACCCCGACCCGGTGACCACGGACCAGTGGCAAGACCGCGCGTTGTGCGCGCAAACGGACCCCGAGGCGTTCTTTCCCGAAAAGGGCGGCTCCACCCGTGAGGCGAAGAAGATCTGCCTGGGCTGCGAGGTCCGGGCCGAATGCCTCGACTACGCGTTAGCTCACGACGAGCGGTTCGGCATTTGGGGCGGGCTTTCCGAGCGGGAACGCCGCCGCCTCAAGCGCGGAATCATCTGACGCGGTCGACTCGATTGGTCGGCGGGCGACCCGCCGCGCGCGGCCGCGCCGAGCTGGCGATCGCCCGCTGGTCAGTCGTCCTCGATCGTCGGGTCGATGACCGAAGGCTCGACGTCCAAATAGGTGGCTACTTGGGCCACCAGGATTTCATGCAGCAATTCGGCGAGTTCAACCGTGTCCTTCGCGCGCCGCTCAATCGGCTTGCGGAACAACACAACTCGCGCCCTGGTAGCGCTTCCGCGCACGTCGACGCCGGCGCCGATCAACCGGGCCAACGCGATCGGCCCGTCGGCGACCACTTCCGGCGGCCACTGCACGCTGTCGGGATCCTTCGCCGAGATCCGTGGGATCTCGTCGACCGCCACGTCGAGCCCCGACAGTCGCTCCTGCCACCGTCGCTCGATTGGCTCGTAGGCCTCGAGCACGGCCATGTCGAAGCGCTCGGCGCGGCTGCGCCACCCGGGCAC
>NZ_JBKQTQ010000073.1:0-100897 GCF_052143115.1 Mycobacterium sp. | reverse complement strand
TGATCCGCTCCCAGGCCGCGTCGTTGGAGGCCGAGCACCAGTCCATCGTGCGTGATGTGCTGGCCGCCGGTGACTTCTGGGGCGGCTCGGGTTCGGTGGCCTGCCAGGAGTTCATCACCCAGTTGGGCCGCAACTTCCAGGTCATCTACCAACAAGCCAACTCCCACGGCCAGAATGTGTCAAACGCCGGCAACAACATGAGCTCCACCGACAGCGCCGTCGGCTCCAGCTGGGCCTAACAACTTCCTGCAATAGCGCCAACATCGTTGGCGCTATTGCGCATTCGCGGCGCCAGAGGCGACCGACGTGAGCGTGCTTGTCACGCTGTTTTACGCTGAGCGCCAGTCGCACGCGGTTATCCCCGAAATCGGCATCTGCCGCGGCTACCCGCACGCCAGGGATACCGCCGGATCGGCTAACCTTAGCGGCAACCCACGTAGCAAGGAGCGTCCATGGAAGGGTTTGCCGGGAAGGTGGCTGCGGTCACTGGCGCTGGTTCGGGTATCGGTCAGGCGCTAGCTCTCGAGCTGGCACGCTCCGGTGCCACGCTGGCGATCAGCGATGTTGACATCGAGGGGCTCGCGCAGACCGAAGAACAGCTGCGAGCCATCGGTGCGCCGGTCAGGGCCGACCGACTCGACGTCACCGAACGGGAGGCCTTTCACCTTTACGCCGACCAGATCAACGAGCATTTCGGTAAGGTGAACCAGATCTACAACAACGCCGGGATCGCGTTCACCGGCGACGTCGAGATCAGCCAGTTCAAGGACATTGAGCGGGTGATGGACGTCGACTTCTGGGGCGTCGTCAACGGCACCAAGGCTTTCCTGCCGCATCTGATCGCCTCCGGCGACGGCCATATCATCAACGTCTCCAGCCTTTTCGGGCTTATGTCGGTGCCCGGGCAGGCCGCCTACAATTCGGCCAAATTCGCGGTGCGCGGCTTCACCGAAGCCTTGCGTCAGGAGATGGTGCTAAACGGCCACCCGGTCAAGGTGACCGCAGTGCATCCTGGTGGCATCAAGACCGCGATCGCCCGCAATGGCCTTGTGGCAGAGGGAGTGGACGCCGAAGCGCAGGCCAAGTTCTTCGACGAACGAATGGCCAGCACCACCCCGCGGCGGGCTGCCCAAATCATCTTGGGAGCGGTACGCAAAAACAAGGCCAGGGTGCTGGTCGGCCTGGACGCCAAGGCGCTGGATTTGGTCGTGCGGCTGACCGGTTCGGGCTACCAGCGGCTGTTCTCCCCGGTGGTGGGCCGGACGAAGCCGGCCTCGCGCTAGTCGATAGTGGTCTAGCGGCCGAGCGGATGTTCGCTCAGCCAGCCGTCTGCCACCACTTGGGGATCAGCGCCTGCGGTCACCTGGCGACGCATCTCGACCAGCGCGGCGGTGTCCAGCACGCCGGCCACCTCGTTGACCGCCAGCAGCTGTCGATCGGTCAGCTCGTTGCGGCGGTAGAGCGGGACCACGTTCTCCGCCTGCAACAGCGCCGGCTTGCCGTCGGTCAGCACAACCAGGTCGGCCGGCACGCCGGGGTTGGTGGTGGTGGTCCAGCCCGCGGTGACTGTTTGGGCTCGAAGCGCGGCGAAAAGTGCTGCATCGTTTGGAAATTCGCGAGCAGCAGGGAGCAGGCAGCTGCCGACCGCCGAGGGCGTCGACGCGCCGGCGCTGGACCCGATGAGCAGGCCGTCACAGTGCCGCGGCACCGCGCTGAGATCAGTGCTGCCCCAGCTCTTGGCCGTCAACTCGCTGACCGCCAGCGCGGGCTTGTCCTCGGCAGCGGTCGTGTAATCGCCAGCCGCGATGCCCTCGGGCAACGCGCCAACCATCGCCTTGTAGACCTGTGCGTCGGACCGCACGGTGGTGCCGGGCTGAAAGCGCTGCAACACCCGACCGGTGAAACCGGGAACGACGACAAACGCACCCGAGTCGAGCTTGGTCAGCGGGTCAGCTGCCTGCTCGGTGCGCGCCGGGAACCCGTAGGAGCGCAGCGCCCCGGTGTAGATGTCGGCCAGCAACACCGACTCGGCACCGGGACGGGACCCGACCACCACTTCACCCGCGCGGTGCTGACTGCCAGTGGTGTGCGCGCAGCCCGTCATCGCCAGCGCCACAGCGAGCGCCGGCGCAGTCAACCTGCCGACGATCACTCTGCGCGATCTGCGGCGGCAGCTACCGCAGCGGCAACCGCTGGCGCAACCCGCGGGTCCAGCGGGCTCGGGACGATCCGATCCGGCGCCAAGTCGTCGGCGACGACGGAGACGATCGCCTCGGCCGCGGCCACTTTCATCTTGTCGGTGATCTTGCGGGTACCGGCCTCCAGCGCACCACGAAACACGCCGGGAAACGCCAGCACGTTGTTGATCTGGTTGGGAAAGTCGCTTCGCCCGGTGGCGACCACGGCGGCGTGCCTGGCCGCTGCGTCGGGACGGATCTCCGGGTCGGGATTGGACAGCGCGAACACAATGCCCTCGGGTGCCATCGTCGCGATCAGTTCCTCGGGAATCACCCCGCCGGACACACCGAGAAAAACGTCGGCCCCCTCCAGCGCCTCGACGATGCCGCCGGAAAGATCGCGCGGGTTGGTGCGTAGCGCCAGCTGCGCTTTGACGCTGTTCATGTCGTCGCGCCCGGAGTGCAGGATGCCACGCGAGTCGAGCACGGTGACATCGGAAATCCCGTTCGCTTGAAGGAGATTCGCGCACGCGACGCCCGCTGCCCCGGCGCCGGAGATGACCACATGCAGCGCCGTCATGTCCCGGTCGAGCGCCTTCGTGGCGCCGAGCAGCGCCGCCAGCACAACGATCGCGGTGCCGTGCTGGTCGTCGTGCATCACGGGGCAATCCAGCGCGTCGACAAGGCGACGCTCGATCTCGAAGCAGCGCGGTGCGGCGATGTCCTCCAGGTTGACCGCGCCGAATGTCGGCCGCAACCGCACCAGGGTCTCGACGATTTCGTCGGGATCCTTGGTGTCCAGCACGATCGGGATGGCATCAAGCCCCGCGAACTCCTTGAAGAGGCCGCATTTGCCTTCCATCACCGGCAACGATGCCGCCGGCCCGATGTCACCGAGGCCGAGGACTGCGCTGCCGTCGCTGACCACCGCGACCAAACGGCCCGCCCACGTGTAGCGGGCAGCCAAGGTGTGGTCGCCGGCGATCGCTCGGCTGACCTGAGCGACCCCAGGCGTATACGCAATCGAAAGGGAGCGCTCAGTATCCAGCGGAGTCGTCGCGTCCACCGAAAGCTTGCCGCCGAGATGTGCCTCGAAAATCTCCGCGTCGGTGATGGCGCCGCTCTCGTTGCGAGTCTGAATCGATTCAAGTAATTCGGACACGGACTCAGGGTACTGACTACTCATTAGTAGCCCTAATCGACGAGGTGAGTCCGTCTCAGATCAGTCCCAGGCCGGTGACGGCCTCCCGCTCGTCGGCGAGTTCGGCTGTCGACTTGTCGATGCGGCCGCGGGAGAACTCGTCGATCTCCAGGCCGGTGACGATGCTCCAATCGCCGCCCTTGGTGGTCACCGGGAAGGACGAGATTAGGCCCTCGGGCACGCCGTAGGAGCCGTCGGACACGACGGCCATCGACACCCAGTCGTCCTTCGGGCTGCCCAGCAGCCAGTCCCGCGCGGCGTCGACGGTTGCCGACGCGGCCGAGGCGGCCGACGATGCGCCCCTCGCGTCGATGATCGCCGCGCCACGCTTGGCGACCGTGGGGATGAAGTCGTTCTCGATCCAGGACTGGTCATTGACCACCTCGGCAGCGTTCTTGCCTTTGATCTCGGCGTGGAAGATGTCGGGGTACTGGGTTGCCGAGTGGTTGCCCCAGATCGTGATCTTCTTGATGTCGCTGACGTCGGCGCCGGTCTTGTGGGCCAGCTGTGAGATGGCCCGGTTGTGGTCCAGACGGGTCAACGCCGAGAACCGCTCGTGAGGGATGTCGGGTGCGTTGCTCATCGCGATCAGCGCGTTGGTGTTGGCCGGGTTGCCGGTGACACCGATGCGGATGTCGTCAGCGGCGACGGAGTTCAGCGCCTTGCCCTGCGCAGTGAAGATCGCGCCGTTGGCCTCCAGCAAGTCGCCGCGCTCCATGCCCGGGCCACGCGGCCTCGCGCCGACCAGCAGCGCCAGGTGCACGCCGTCGAAGATCTTGTTCGGGTCCGCGCCGATCCGCACTGCCGACAGCAATGGGAACGCGCAGTCGTCCAGCTCCATCACGACGCCCTCGAGCGCCTTGAGGGCGGGCTCGATCTCCAACAGCCGCAGCTCGATCGGGCGGTCAGGACCCAACAGCGAGCCACTCGCCAGGCGGAACAGCAGGCTATAACCAATCTGGCCGGCGGCGCCGGTGACGGCAACCTTCAGGGGTGTCGTGCTCACGTCATTCGCTCCTCGTGGAGATCGGCCCTACGCAGAATCGCGTCGGGTCGAAACTAGCGCACGCATGCGCGCGATAAACCCCGGCCCCGATCGGGGGCGACCTCAGCGTCACGCCGACCGTCAATCGCGCCAGCTCAGCGGGGCCCTTGCCGCGGCATCGGTGTCGGGCAATACCTGGCTGAGGCGCGTAGCATGACCGGGGCTCTATCGGATCCGCGCTGCAGACGGGAGGTTTTGGATGCCTTCGTTTCGCGACATACCTGAAACACCGCGTCCTCTGGCACGCTCCGAAAAGGCCGAGCCTCCGCACGCGGATTATCTCCCGGCCGAGCAGGCGGTGGTCGACTGCGGCATCTATGTGGACGGGAAGCGACTGGCCGGGACGTACACCCACGCCGATGCAAAGGCGAAGGTGGGTGAGCTGCACCTGGCCGGGCAGGAGGCGTTCGCCTGGATCGGCTTGCACGAGCCCACCGAGCAGCAGATGCAGGAGGTCGGCCGCGTTTTCGGCCTACACCCGCTGGCCATCGAAGACGCCGTACAGGCCCACCAGCGGCCGAAGTTGGAGCGATACGACGAGACACTGTTCCTGGTTCTCAAAACGGTCAACTACGTTCCACACGAATCGCTGGTGCTAACCCGCGAGATCGTCCAGACCGGCGAGATCATGATTTTCGTCAACGGCGATTTCGTGGTGACAGTCCGGCACGGCGAGCACGGCCGATTGTCCGAGGTGCGCAAGCGGATGGATGCCGACCCCGAGCAGATGCGGCTGGGCCCATTCGCGGTCATGCACGCCATCGCCGATAACGTGGTGGACCATTACCTCGACGTGACCAACTTGATGGCGACCGATATCGACGCCATCGAAGAAGTAGCGTTCGCGCCCGGCCACCGAACCGAAATCGAGCCGATCTATCTGCTCAAGCGCGAAGTCGTCGAGCTGCGCCGGTGCGTCAACCCGCTCTCCATGCCATTTGCACGATTTCAGACCGAACACAAGGACCTGATCAGCAAGGAGGTGCGGCGGTATTTGCGCGACGTCG
The DNA here is from genome assembly GCF_052143115.1 of Mycobacterium sp. Lineage (GTDB taxonomy): Bacteria > Actinomycetota > Actinomycetes > Mycobacteriales > Mycobacteriaceae > Mycobacterium. The sequence continues at coordinate 95,467 of NZ_JBKQTQ010000073.1, read as the reverse complement.
GCGACCACCACGCCCACGCCGCCGATCAGATCGCCAGCTACGACGAGAATCTCAGCTCCTTGGTGCAGGCCGCGCTGGCCCGGGTCGAGATGCAGCAGAACACCGACATGCGCAAGATATCGGCATGGGCCGGCATTCTGGCGGTGCCCACGATGATCGCCGGTATCTACGGGATGAACTTCGAGTATATGCCCATCCTGAAATGGCATTGGGGTTACCCGGCGACCGTCGCCCTGATGGTGATCGTCGTCGCGCTGCTGTACCGCAACTTCCGCCGCAGAGACTGGCTGTAGAATCAGTTTGGCTGTGCGGCAGGCCGATTGGGATCCAACACATCCACCCCGTCGCTGCGCCACGCCTCGCGCATCGCGTCGGCACCTCGCAGCCGCACCCACGCGGCCTCGGTCGCGGTGATCGGGGTCGCGGAGAGAAAGCGCACCGGGTCTCGCGGCGGGTCCAGCGGTAGGTCTGGAATGTCGCTGCGACCCAACAGAATCGCAGTGAACGGCGCCGGCCGCGATCGTTTCTCCCATAGCGGCGAACCGAGATCGATCAACGCGTCTTCGGTCAACACCACCCCGTCGACCGCAGGCGTTGCCGCCAAGATCGCCAGGCTGTGCGCCAGACGGCTGATCTGCCCTGGATTGCGCAGCCGCAAAATGACTTCTGCGCGCGGGCCACGCTGCGGATCGGCGACGATTGCCGCTGGATCGGCCATCGGATGCCGCGAGCAGCCCAGCGAGACATAATGCACCACCCCGTCTGCGCCGGGGAGAAACCGCAACACCTCGATTGGCTCGGCGCCCAGAAATGTCACGCTCGCGACATCAGGCTCGACGCGGAGGCCCGCTTCGGAGAAGTGAGCCCGCAGGTGCGCGCGCACCCGGGCCAATATCTGGGTCACTCAGTCTCAGGCGGCGGTGGAACAGTCAAGTTCACGCCGGTGTCGGCGTCGAAAACGGCGAGTTTCAAGGTGTCGAAGGCCAATTCGAGTGACTTCTCTTTCGCCGCTTTCGACGCGGCGGGAACCCTGGCCACGAATTCGTGCTCCTCTCCAGCGGATTCCTCATCGAACTCGGACAGCTGGTCCGAATGAACAACGCAACCCTCGGCGGTGAAGTAGACGTATTTGTCGGCTCCCAGCGACTCGACCATGTCGACGTCCACCTCGAAAGTTACCGCGCTGATTCGCTGGTAGCCGTCGATCAAGGCGGCATCTTGCAGATGCTCGGGGCGCACGCCGACGATGATCTTGTCCGGTGTCGGATGCTGCGCGAGCACATCGTGGACGGGTTGGGTCAGCGTGATTTCGCCGAATGGCAAGCTCAGCCCGGTCGCAGTCAGCGTGCCGGGGAAGAAGTTCATTGCCGGCGAGCCGATGAAGCCTGCGACGAACAGATTGGCGGGCCGCTCATAAAGCTCGTCGGGCGCGCCGATCTGCTGCGCTACACCGCCGCGCATGACCACCACCCGGTCGCCAAGCGTCATGGCCTCGGTCTGGTCGTGAGTCACGTAGACGGTGGTGGTGCCCAGCCGCCGCTGAAGCCGTGCGATCTCGCCACGCATCTGGACCCGCAATTTCGCGTCGAGGTTCGACAGCGGCTCATCCATCAGGAACGCCTTGGGGTGGCGCACGATCGCCCTACCCATCGCGACCCGCTGCCGCTGCCCACCCGACAGTTGCGAAGGCTTGCGATCCAGAACTTCGGTCAGGTCGAGAATTCGGGCGGTGTCCTCGACCTTGTCCGCGATCTCCGCTTTCTTCATCTTCGCCAGGGTGAGCGGAAATGCGATGTTCTGTCGCACCGTCATATGCGGGTAGAGCGCGTAGGACTGGAACACCATTGCGATGTCGCGGTCTTTGGGCGCCTTCTCGTTGACCCGCTCGCCACCGATGCGCAGCTCCCCGGACGAGATATCTTCAAGTCCGGCAATCATATTCAGCGTAGTGGACTTGCCACAGCCGGACGGCCCGACCAGGATGATGAACTCACCTTCGGCGATCGTGATGCTGAGGTCTTTCACCGCCGTCGCGCCGTCGGGGTAACTCTTGGTTACGTGAGCCAACACGATCTCGGCCATCGACCTATCCCTTCACCGCGCCGGAGGTCAACCCAGCGACCATCCGTCGTTGGAAGACTAGAACAAAAACGATAATCGGGACCGTGATCACCATTGCGCCGGCCGCGATTGATCCGGTTGGCTCCTCGAATTGCGAACTGCCCGTGAAGTTGGCGATCGCGACCGGCGCGGTGATCGCCGCCTTGGTGGCGGTCAACGACAAAGCGAGTAACAGATCGTTCCAGGCGAAGATGAATACCAGGATTGCGGCAGTGACGATTCCCGGTGCTGCCAGCGGGGCGATTACCTTCCGGAATGCCTGTCCTGGCGTGGCGCCGTCCATTTTGGCCGCCCTCTCCAGATCCCACGGAATCTCCCGGAAGAACGCCGACAGCGTATAGATCGCCAGCGGCAGCGCGAACGCGATGTAAGGGGTGATCAGCCCGGGCCAGGTATCGAACAGCCCGATCCGCCGCTCAATGTTGAACAGCGGGGTAACCAGCGAGATCGCCGGGAACATCGAAATCAGCAGCACGGCACCGATCAACAGCCGCTTGCCGGGAAAGTCCAACCGCGCTGCCGCATAGGCCGCCATCGCGCCGACTACCACCGCGATCACCGTGGTGAGCAAGCCGATTCCGACGGAGTTGATCAGTGCCGAGCTGAAGAAATTACCCCGGAAGATTCCACGGTAGTTGTCGAAGGTCACCGACGTCGGAATCAGCTTGCCGTCCTTGACTGTTGACGTCGGCTTGAGCGACAGGCTGAGGATCCACAGCACCGGAAACAGCGCATACGACAGCACCAGAGTGTCGATCACCACCCAGACCGAAGCGCGCCGTACGGTCACGGCTCAGCGTCCATCGCCGTGGACACCCGGTGCTGACGCGCCGAACACTTTGATGAAGATGAACGCGATGATGGTGACGCAGCCGAAGATCAGCACCGAAATCGCCGAGCCGAGGCCAACATTGAAGCCCTTGAACAGGTTGTCGTAGCCAAGGATCGACACCGAGCCGGTGTTGCCGGTACCGCCGGTGAGCACATAGATGCTGTCGAAAATTCGGAACGCGTCCAACGTCCGAAACAGCAGCGCCACCAGGATCGCGGGCTTCATCAGCGGCAACGTGACCTTTATCAACCGTCGCCACGCGCCGGCGCCGTCGACCTGCGCCGCCTTCAGCAGATCCTCGGGCACCAGCGCCAACCCGGCGAGAAGCAGCAATGACATAAACGGCGTCGTCTTCCAGACCTCGGCGATGACCACGGTGCCCAGCGACGGAATCTGGTGCGTCAGCGGCGCGCTGCCTGGTGGTAGCAGGTTGGCCAGGTAGCCGGTACCCGGCGTCCAGGCGTAGTACCAGCTGTAAGACGCCACCACCGTGACGATGCCGTAAGGGATGAGCACCGCGGTGCGCACCAGGCCCTTGCCGATCAGCGTGCGGTGCATCACCAATGCAAGCGCCAGGCCCAGCACGAATTCGATCGACACCGAAACAACCGAGATCGCCAGCGTCACAGCAAGTGCCGTCCACCAATACCGGTCAGTCAAGATCGTCTGGTAGTTGCCGAGCCCGATAAACTTGGTCTCGTCGGGAGTGGTCAAATTATTGCGCTGCAAGCTCAGCCAAACCGCGTAGCCGATCGGGTAAGCCGTGACAGCCAGCATCACCAGTGCCGCGGGCGCGACCAGGACGAATGCCAGTGCCCGCTCCGACCTCCGGTTCCCGGTGTGTGGGATGTTGCGTGCCCGGTTGGAAGCGGCCTGGGGTTCGGTGGCGGTGGCGGTCACGATCACGGCAGCAGCCCCCGGCCGTCGATGGCCTTTTGCACCTGCACCGCGAGCTCGTCGGCCGTCCTCTCCGGGTCAATCTGATTGATCGGGCTCAGGGTTGCTGACAGCCGGGTGGACACTGCCTGGTAGACCGGCGTCGCGATCCGCGCAGCGGCGTTAGTGAGTTGCTGGCGAATGATGTTGTACATCGGGTATTTCGCCTGGAATTGCGGGTCGGAGTAGAGCGAGGTCCGCGCCGCGGGCAGGCCGCCTTCGAGCGAGATGTACTTTTCGTTTTGCACGTCGCGCAAGCATCTGATCGCTTCGTAGGCCTCGGCTTTATGGCGCGTCGTCTTGGCCACCGCCAGATTCAGCCCGCCGATCGTCACCTTGGCCGGCTGGCCGGGCTGCACACCCGGGTAGGGGGCGAAACCGAACACCTTCTTGCTGGCGTCGTAAGCGGCGCGGAATTGCTGGTCGGTCGGGACGAAGGCGCCGACGTTGTTGATGCTGCCGGCCAGGTCGGGTCGACGGTTGAGCGGCAAAAACGCCACGCCACCCTTCACCGCGTTCTCCAGCATGGATGCCAGCGCATATGGCCAGTTGACCTCCAGCGCGGCCTTACCCTGTTCGAACGCCAACCGCGAGGTGCCCGCATCGCTCCGGGTGATCGACGGGTCGGCGCCGGGAGCGGTGGCAACCGACTTGAGGATCCGCAGTGCGTTGACGGTGGCGGCACGGTGTGCGGGTGTATCGGTCAAAGTGAGCTTGTGGCCGTCCTCGGACAGCACCCGGCCGCCCGCACTTTCCAGCAGGGTGTTGAACCACACCACCAACCCCTCGCCCTGGCTGGCCTGTACGCCGATCCAGCTGGGTTGGCCGGCGGCGTGCAACCGGGTTGCCTCGGCCACCACGGCGTTCCAAGTTGTCGGCGGGTTATCCATCAAATCTGGCCGATACCAGAGTAATTCGGTATTGGTGGTCAGCGGCGCGGCATAGAGCCGGTGCTGCCAGGTGGCCGTGGCCAGCGGCCCCGGCAGCGTGTCGGTGCTGGCGTCGACCTCGGCACGGCCGGCCGGGTCGTCCGACAGCGGCAAGGCCCAGCCGGCTTCAGCGAACTCCGCCGTCCAGATCACGTCCAGCGCCATCACGTCCAAGGTGCGGTCGTTGCCGCTCAGTCGGCGGGCCAGTTGCAGCCGCTGGTCGTCGGAGGACCGGGGCAGGCTGAACTGCTGGATGGTGAACCGTCCGCCGAACTGGTCGTTGCAGCGCTTGGCAACCGCAGCGAACGTCGCGGCGCCGCTGGCCGGGGTGTAGAGGCTGATCGCTCGCGCGTTGTCGCCGGAGCCACAGGCCGACACCGCCGACGCGGCTAGCAGCGCCGCCAGCGCGACCGCGCTCAGCCGGCGCGCGCGCCCGCGACGACTCGCCACCGCACGTCCTTTCTTCCCGTTTTCCTGGTCGTCGATTGTCCCGCGGCAGACGGTAGAGCCAGGCACGCGTGATATGCAACACGCCCGGTTACCGCATCACCGTCGTGAGCAGCAGAAGTGGCGGGTCGAGTCAGATTGCCAAGCGGGCAAGCAGATCCCGGGCCCTCTCTGCGTTTTGCGGGTCGCAGAGCACGTCGTATCGGCCGGCGACCAATTGCATCGTCGAACTGAAATCCCGGGTGCCGCGCGCCATCGCATACGGGACCGCGGAGGTGATCAAGCCGAAGAACACGCCGGCGACCAGGCCGGTCGTCAACGCTCCCCAGGGGTTGGGACTGAAGAACCCCAGCACCAAGCCGATGAAAAGACCCAGCCATGCGCCAGTGATCACACCACCGCCGAGCACTTTCGGCCACGTCAGCCGCCCGGTGACCCGTTCGACCTGCATCAGGTCGACACCGACGATCGTCACCTGTTGCACCGGGAACTGTTGCTCAGACAGATAGTCGACGGCTCGCTGCGCCTCCGCGTAGGTGGGGTATGACCCCACTGGCCAGCCTTTCGGCGGCGTCGGCAATCCGGGTGCACGCCGGCTCGCGGCCGAGGTGCCGGGCGTGGCACCGGGAACCTGTCCGGGCTGGAAGGGGCTCGTCATGGCCCCATTCTCCTCCGCCGAGCCGACGGAATCCCGGCTTAGTGCCGCCAGCGCCTCAGCGGGCCCACTACCAGCACAAACGGTGCGTCCCGGAGCGCGACTGCGCCCGGTCCGGGCGGCCCAAGCTGGCCTCACGCTAGTGTTGAACAGCATGACAGTCCAGGGCGGCGACTCCGGCGAGCAAGCCAGAGACGAGTTCACCCCGCCCGCATACGCGGAACAACCACCGGCCCACCCCGATCCGCACGCTCCCCACAATCCGCCGCCGTCGGGCCCGGTGCCGCCATGGAACCCGCCGTCCTCCGACTATCCGCCACCCCCGGGTTACGGACCGCCCGGATCTCGGGAGACCCCGGCTTACGGCGGTCCGTTATATCCGCCGCCACCGCCGCAATACGGCCAGCCTTATCCCCCACCGGGCCACGGGGGTGGCTACGGCCAGCAGTCCGGCCCCGGCTACGGCGCACCGATGGGATACGGCGGTCCACCCGGATACCCCGGCCCTTACGACCCCTATCAGCCCTACCAAGCTCGTACGCACGAGACCAACGGGCTCGCCATCGGATCCTTGGTGACCTCGATCGCGGGTCTTCTGCTCGGCATTCCGCTGTCCTTTGTCTGCTATATCGGGATACTGATCCCCATCGTCGGTGCCGTGCTGGGCGTAGTCTCGCTCAGTCAGATCAAGCGGACCCATCAACAGGGCCGCGGAATGGCCATCGCCGGGATTGCGGTCGGCGTGACTGCCGCGGTGCTGCTGGTGATATTCGTGATCGCAGTCATGGCGGCATTGCGCTCCCCGTCCATAACGCCGTCCATAACGTGATCCGCTCCATCGTCACCTGACTATGCCGGATTTGTCCGGCTCCTCAGCGGGCCTCACGGCCCGCATCGTCACCTGACTATGCCGGCGGGACGAACGGACCCGACTCACGCCGCATCCCGGCCGCCCTGCCTTTAGCGGCGACCACCAACGCCATCTTGCGGCTGGCTTCGTCGATCATCTCGTCGCCGAGCATCACCGCTCCGCGGGCGCCGCCCGCGGCGGAGGTATGCCATTCGTAGGCCTCCAGAATCAACTCGGCGTGGTCGTACTCCTCTTGGCGTGGACTGAAGATCTCGTTGCCGGCGGCGATCTGATCCGGATGCAACACCCACTTACCGTCATAACCCAATGCCGCCGAGCGGCCCGCCACCCGCCGAAACGCCGCCACATCACGCACTTTCAGATACGGGCCATCGATAGCGGCGATGCCATTCGCACGGGCAGCCACCAGGATGGTCATCAGCGCGTGGTGGTAAGCGTCGCCGACGTCGTAGCCCTCGGGCTGCTCGCCGACGACCAGCGTGCGCATATTGAGGCTGGCCATCAGGTCGGCGGGGCCGAGCACCAGGGCCTGCATCCGCGGCACAGCCGCGATCGCATCTACGTTCGTCAGACCGCGGGCATCTTCGATCTGCGCGTCGATCCCGATCTCTCTCACCGGGAGCCCGTGAACGGTCTCCACCTGGGTCAGCAACAGGTCGAGCGCCTGAACGTGGGAGACGTCAGACACTTTGGGCAGCACAACGACGTCGAGCTTGGCGTCGGGCGCGGCGCCCACGGCGGAAACCACCTCGATGATGTCGGCGTGAGTCCACGGTGTGGTCCAGTCGTTGACCCGCACGCCCCGCAACTGTCCGGCCCATCCGGGCTCGGCGAGTGCGGCGGCAACCCGGGTGCGCGCCTCGGCCTTCGCGTCCGGCGCGACGGCATCCTCCAGGTCCAGGAAGACCTCATCGGCGGGAAGGCCTTTGGCCTTGTCGATCATCTTCTGGCTGCTGCCCGGCACTGACAGGCAGGTACGGCGGGGTCGGTAGGCGTCGGTCACGATTCACTCCTACCCTTTCAACCATGGCCTCGATCAACAGGGTGTACGCCGCGCGGCTGGCGCGACTGGTAGTGCTGGGCCCGATGGGGGAGTCGCTCGGCCGAGTGCGCGACGTGGTGGTCAGCATCAGCATCGTCCGCCAGCAACCCCGAGTCCTTGGACTCGTCGTCGAAATGACCTCGCGCCGACGGATTTTCGTACCGATTCTGCGGGTTGCTGCGATCGAGCCCGGCGCGGTGACCCTTAACACCGCCAGCGTCTCAATGAGCCGATTCGAGCAACGGCCCGGCGAAGTGCTGGTGCTGGGACAGATCGTCGACACCAAGGTGCGGATCAATGACCCGGAATTGCCGGAGCTCGCCGCCACCGAGGTCGTCGTCACCGACCTGGCTTTGGAGCAGACTCGAACCCGCGACTGGATGGTGACACGGGTCGCGGTGCGCATCCCCCGACGGCTTGGCCGGCGCAGCAACACCCACATCGTGGGCTGGCGCAATGTGCAGGGACTGACTCCCTCGGCGCTGGCGATGCCAGGCCAGGCCGTGGCGCAGTTGCTGCATCAGTTCGAAAAGTGGCGGCCGATCGATGTCGCCGATGCGGTGCGTGAGCTGCCGCCGAAACGGCGCTACGAGGTGGCCGCCGCGCTTGACAACGACCGGCTGGCCGACATTTTGCAGGAGCTGTCGGAGGAGGAGCAGGCGGAGTTGTTGATGCAGCTGGGCGACGAACGCGCGGCCGATGTGCTCGAGGAGATGGACCCCGACGACGCCGCCGACCTGCTCGGCACGATGAATCCGACCCAGGCCGAGGGGCTGCTGCGCCAGATGGACCCGGAGGAGTCCGACCCGGTGCGGCGGTTGTTGAAGCACTCACCCGACACCGCGGGCGGCTTGATGACCTCCAAGCCGGTGGTACTGACCCCGGACACGTCGGTCGCTGAGGCGCTGGCCCGGGTCCGCGACCCCGACCTGACCACGGCGTTGTCGTCGCTGGTCTTGGTGGTCCGTCCTCCGACCGCCACCCCGACTGGTCAGTACCTGGGATGTGTCCACCTGCAGCGACTGCTGCGCGAGCCACCGTCCATGCTGGTCGGCGGGATTGTCGACACTGACCTGCCCTGGCTGGATCCAGATACCTCGCTACCCGTGCTGACACGCTATTTCGCCGCCTACAATCTGGTCTGCGGCCCAGTGGTCGATACACGGCATCATCTGTTAGGCGCGGTGACCGTGGATGACGTGCTCGACCACCTGCTGCCGCACGACTGGCGAGCAACCAATGGAGAGCTGGCGCTGGACGCCGCTGGAGGACGCTCATGAGCAAGTCAGCATCGCGGCCGCGGCTGTATACCCCGCGTCGCTCGCGAATGGTCACGCCACGGGTGGACGCCGAGGCCGTAGGGCAGTTCACCGAATCGATCGCCCGGTTTTTCGGCACGGGTAGCTACCTGCTGATTCAGAGCGTGGTTGTCGTGGTGTGGATCATCCTGAACGTCTTCGCCGTCGCCCTGCGCTGGGACCCCTACCCATTCATCCTGCTCAACCTGGCGTTTTCCACCCAGGCCGCCTACGCGGCGCCGCTGATCCTGCTGGCACAAAACCGCCAAGAGAACCGAGACCGCGTCACGGTCGACGAGGATCGCCGACGAGCCGAGGAAACCAAGGCCGACACCGAATACCTGGCGCGTGAGCTGGCCGCGCTGCGGCTGGCGATCGGCGACGTCGCGAAGACCCGCGAGTACCTGCGCCGCGAACTGGAAGACCTGCGAGGCCTGCTGGAGGACCGGCACCCGGACAGGGCGAACAGAGCGCCGGCGCCCAGCAGTGACGGTTCGGACGCACGCGCCGCGAAGTCCACTTAAGGAATGCCTAAGATCAAAATGCGATCTTGGAAGACGAATCTGAAATTGCGTCTGCCGTCACTGTGCACAGAGTCTGGGATTGTTGCCATTGTGATCAGCGGGTTATGTATGGTGACTTAGGTCACGAGGCGCAAAGAGGTTTCACAAGTGCCTGATAGGGCTCGAATATTGAGGAAGGTCGAGTGCGCATCGGGGGAGGCTTGGTCCTTGCAAAGATGCGGCAGCGGGTAATTCGCGTGCCGCGCGCCCCAAAGATGCCTGCCGCCCTCGTCACCACCCTCACCACCGTGCGGCAGTCGGTAGTCCGCGCGGCCCAGGCCTCGAAAATCCCTGCCGCCGTTGCCACGGTGCAGCAGTTGCTGACTCGCACGGCCCGGACCCCGGCTTTCGGTGTTGCCATGATCGCCTGCCTGATCTTCGCCGGAGTCGTAGGCGCCGCTGCCCCACCATTCCCCGTGCCGAGGTCGACGCTGCGCGACGCCGCCATCACCCCCGTTGCTGCGGTCGCACCCGCCTCCACCGACCCGACGGGCCCGATGGTGATCACCGTCCAACATCCCAAGATCGGCTTCCACATCGGCGCGGCTACGGTATCGGCTCCCCCACCGACGGTTGTGGTGAATTCACCTGGCGCGCTGGGCATTCCGACGATGGCGCTGTCCGCGTACCGCAACGCCGAACGGATGATGGCCGGAGCCGACCCTGGCTGCGGCATCAGCTGGAACCTGCTGGCCGGTATCGGGCGCATCGAATCTCTGCACGCCAACGGCGGCGCTACCGACGCGCACGGGACCGCGATACGACCGATCTACGGCCCAGCCCTGGATGGCACATTGCCCGGCAACGAGGTCATCGTCCAAGGCAACGGCGGCGGACGCGTCACCTACGCCCGTGCGATGGGTCCAATGCAGTTCCTGCCGGGCACATGGGCGCGCTACGCCTCTGACGGCGACGGCGACGGCGTGGCCGATCCCCAAAACTTGTATGACGCCACGCTGGCCGCCGCTCGATACCTGTGCAGCGGCGGGCTGAACCTGCGCGACCAGTCACAGGTCCTGGCCGCGATCCTGCGTTACAACAACTCCATGCCGTATGCCCAAAATGTCTTGGGCTGGGCTGCGGCGTACGCCACCGGCGTGGTCCCGGTCGATCTGCCGCCGCTTACCGGGCCGCCACCGCCGCTCGGCGATGCACACCTGGAGAACCCCGAAGGGCTCGGGCCGAGCCTGCCGCTCAACATGCACGGCCTAGCGTCTACGGACCCGCTGGCGCAGATGCCGCTGATCGACCTGAGCGGGACCCCGAGCAGCAGCCAGCAATACCCGTGGCAGCAGATCGGGTCCCGCCCGGCGTGCACGGTGATCTGCATTGGCCAAGACACCGTTGGCCCACAGCAGCCGGCGCTGAACACGCCGCCACCCGAGGTGCCAGCGTTCGCAGCACCGGGCGGTGCGCCTGCCCCGCCGCCGGCGGCTGCATCGGTCCTACCGCCTCCGGCGGCACCTGCCCCTCCGCCTCCGGCCGCGCCACCGGTCCAGCAGCCCGCGCCCGCCCCGCCGGCGGCGCCTGCTGCGGTCCCACCGGCCGGCCAACCGACAGGTCCGCCGCCGGGACCTGCTCCCGCCAACTGACAGGCCGTAGCCGCACTACACTCGGCGGTGATGTCCCGTCATGACCCCGCTGACCTGAGCGCAGCCATCCGAACTGCACTAGCCAAGGTGATCGATCCTGAACTGCGGCGCCCCATCACCGAACTCGGGATGGTCAAAGGTATCGACGTTGGTGCCAAAGGCGACGTGCACGTCGAGATCTACCTGACCACCGCGGCATGCCCGAAGAAGACCGAAATCAGCGAGCGGGTAAGCCAGGCCGTGGCCGACGTCCCGGGCACCGGCGCAGTGAAGGTCAGCCTGGACGTGATGAATGACGAGCAGCGCACCGAGCTGCGTAAGCAATTACGCGGTGACGCCCGCGAGCCCGTCATCCCGTTCGCCCAGCCGGGATCACTGACTCGGGTGTACGCGGTCGCTTCCGGCAAGGGCGGTGTCGGTAAGTCGACGGTGACGGTCAACCTGGCCGCGGCGATGGCCGCGCGCGGGGTGTCGGTCGGAGTGCTCGACGCTGACATCCACGGCCACTCCATCCCGCGGATGATGGGCACCACCGATCGGCCCACTCAGGTGGAGTCGATGATCCTGCCGCCCATCGCGCATGAGGTGAAGGTCATCTCGATCGCCCAGTTCACCGAGGGCAATACGCCGGTGGTGTGGCGCGGCCCGATGCTGCACCGAGCGTTGCAGCAGTTTTTGGCCGACGTGTACTGGGGCGACCTGGACGTGCTGCTGCTCGACCTGCCGCCGGGCACCGGCGACATCGCCATCTCGGTGGCGCAGCTGATTCCGAATGCAGAAATCCTCGTGGTGACCACACCTCAGCTGGCGGCGGCGGAAGTGGCCGAGCGCGCGGGCAGTATTGCCCTGCAGACCCGCCAACGCGTCGTGGGGGTGGTGGAAAACATGTCCTGGCTCGCGTTGCCAGACGGTTCGCAGCTGCAGGTGTTCGGCGAGGGCGGCGGCCAGCAGGTCGCCGAGCGGCTGTCCCGCACGGTCGGCGCCGACGTGCCGCTGCTTGGCCAGATCCCGTTGGACCCCGCGCTGGTCGCCGCCGGCGACGCCGGGGTGCCGATCGTGCTCAGTGCCCCCGACTCGTCGGCGGGCAAGGAACTGCATAGCGTCGCCGACGCCCTCTCATCGCGACGCCGCGGCCTGGCCGGCATGTCGCTGGGACTGGATCCGACGCGGCGCTGAGCCGATTCAGGTGGCGTCGCTGTCGAACGGCGCGGGCCCGGCGGCGGGTGGTTCCGGCGCGGTTGACGACGGCGGGACGGCCGGCTGGGCCGAAACACCTTCCGGCACGCCATGCGACGGCCGGTCGAACTGGCCGGTGAACAGCGAGTCATCGCCGTCGAATAGATGCTTGGCCAGCGCTGCGCGCGGCGTCAGACCCCGCAGCTTCTGCAGCTCGCTCAGCGGCTCGCGCAGGTCGTCGAATTCGGGCCCGATATCCTCGCGCAGCTGGGTCGTCACCCCGCTGAGGTAATCGCGGGCCTGGCGCAATGCGTTGGAAGTCCAACGGATGGCGCCCGGAAGTCGCTCGGGGCCTAGGACAACCAGCCCGACCACCACGAGCACCAGCATTTCCCCCCAACCGACGTTGGCGAACATTTAGCTGGTGTCCGGGCCGGGTGTCACCGTCAGCGTGACGTGGCGGCCGTCGCGGACCACCTCGACCGGAGCGGGCTGCCCGATCGCCAACTGGCGCACGGCGACGACGAACTCGTCGGAGTCTGCGACCGACCGGTTGCCTACCTTGACCACCACGTCGTTTTCTAGGACGCCGCCCTTTTCGGCGGGGCTACCCGCTTTGACGTTGGCGACCTGCGCACCGGACGCGATCGCGTTGCTCACCGACCGGGCGCTCACGCCCAACGTCGGGTGCACGATCTTGCCGTCCTTGATCAACGTCTGGGCAACCAATTTCGCTTCGTTGACCGGAATCGCGAAACCCAGCCCGGAAGCGCTGTCGGACAACGACTTACCGGCGGTGTCGATGCCGATGACCTGAGAATCCATGTTGATCAGCGGGCCACCGGAATTCCCATGGTTGATCGAGGCGTCGGTCTGGACGGCGTCGATAACGGTGTCGGTGTCCGAACCCTCTCCCGACAGCGGGATCGGGCGGTGCAGTGCGCTGATGATCCCGTGCGTGACCGTGCTGCGCAGACCCAGCGGCGCACCGGCGGCGAGCACTTCGTCGCCGACGCGCACTTTGTCGGAGTCACCGAGCCGGGCCACCGTCAAGTTGTTGACGTTGTCGACTTTGATGACGGCCAAGTCGGTCTTGGGGTCACGCCCGACCAGGTTGGCGGGCACTTCTTTGCCGTCGTTGAACACCACAGTGGTCTTGAACTGGCTCGGGTTGTTGGCGGCTTCGGAGATGACGTGATTGTTGGTGACGATGTAGCCGTGGCCGTCGACCACGAATCCGGATCCCTGCATACCCTCTTGATCGCTAACCGACTGGATCGTTACCACGGAATCAGCCACCGCGGCAGCGACTTTGGCGAATCGGCCGGCCGGCGATTCGCTGTTTCCGTTGGTTGACAACGTGACCCTGGACGTGGTGAACGCCTCGACAACCTCAGCCGTCTTGCGTCCGATCACACCGCCGACCAGGCCGAGCAACAACGCCAGGACGGCCAGCACCAGAAGCGCCGTGTAGGACACCCGCCCGCCGAACAGCACGTCGCGCACACCAAGCCGGTCGCGTTCCGCACCCGCGCCGTGCGGGCCTGAGCGTGTTAGCGCCGGCTCACCCAAAGCGGCGGCCGCGCCCGGGTCGCGCCAGGGGTCAGCGGGTTCGTCTGGCTGGTTATTGTCGCCGTCGAGCGCGCCGGCATCGGTGGGATGGCGCTGCAACGACTCGGCTCCGGGAAAGGGACGGCCGAAGGCCTCCGAAAGAACCGGGTCGGCCGGTTCATCGTGCGGGGTGAACTCTCCGGAGTTGCGGTACTTCGGCGGACGCACAGTTTCGGCGACGAACGAGCCCTGCACGCCGTCGGGACGGCTGAAGGCTTGGCGCGACGCGGCGTCGACGGGCGGCCGGGAAATGGGTCGCGGCGCCAGCCGGGGGGCGCCGTTCTTGTCTTGGTCGGAGCTCACGTCATCCTCTTCCGAGCGCTTGAGAAACGCGCGCTATGGGCTATGAGCACGGCGCTGTGCACCGGCTGGGCAACTTGACACCCACCCTACCGAGGCTCGCGCCGGTCAGGCGGGCTGCCGTCAGCTAAATGATCGGACAGCTCCGTAGGCCCGACTCGTCCCGACGAGCGGGTGGAAGTGCCCCCTTCTGCCGGCGTGCCCCCGCTTCGCTCCGTGCCGGGCGACCCCCACGGGCCGCTCTGCGGGTGGCCCGCATCGTCGTCGGGGGGGCAGTGCGGAATCTGCGACAGCAATCCCAGCAGCGTGCTGGGGATCCTGATCGGATGGGAATCGCGCAGCGCGGCGCGGGCCCGGCGGTGACCGTCCACTTCTGCAGCGCATTCGGGGCAAAGCGAGATGTGATGCGCTGCGCGCAGGTGCGCGTTCATCCGCAGCTCACCGTCAACGAACGCCGCGATGGCCTCGATGGACAGATGCTCTGTAGAACCGAATTGTCGCGGCGCACCCACCGGCGCGTCGCTTTGCGAGGCGAATTGGGAGGGAAGCCAGGAGAACGCTCGGCGGAACACATGTCCCCGCTCGAACATCACCAGCTCCTCTCCGTATCAGCGTTCGGTCTGCCCTGTAATCGGTAGCACTACCTCGAATGTAGCGCGCTGCCCGATACGGAACACCTATGAACAACGGATCAGGCGGCGTGTGTCTTAGTCCGAGAGCTCCGGAGTGACGCCGGCGGGTGAATGCCTGGCGCCCTCGGAGTGCGCCGCCAGATAGTCACGCAGGGCCTGTCGTCCCCGGTGGATGCGGCTGCGGACGGTACCGAGCTTCACCCCCAGGGTGGCCCCGATCTCCTCGTAGGACAGTCCTTCGATGTCGCACAGCACCACAGCCGCGCGGAACTCGGGGGGCAGCGAATCCAACGCCGCCTGCAGGTCAGGCCCCAGCCGCGACTCGTGGTAGATCTGCTCGGGGTTGGGCTCGTCGGCGGGCACCCGATCGTAATCGTCGGGCAGCGCCTCCATCCGGACGCGGCCGCGGCGGCGCACCATGTCGAGGAACAGGTTCGTCGTGATGCGGTGCAGCCAGCCTTCGAAGGTTCCCGGCTGGTAGTTCTGTACCGACCGGAAAACCCGGATGAACGTCTCCTGGGTCAGGTCCTCTGCGTCGTGTTGGTTACCGGACAGCCGATAGGCCAACCGGTAGACCCGGTCGGCGTGCTGACGGACAAGCTCGTCCCACGACGGCATTGCTGCCTTGTCCCCGGTCGCGTCGAAGACCGCGGTGCCATGGGGCTCGTCGTCGGGCTGGACCCACTCGGCGTCGCGATACCGCTCAGGATGCGACATGCTGGCGGGGCTCGTCAGTGTCGTGATGTTCAGGTCCTCCAGGTTCAGACTGCCGTCAAGGTTAGGCAATTCCTCACCGCGCGCAACACGAAGGCGCCGAGATGTATTCCCGGACCAGCGGCCCCCACGTTCCATGGGGGATACCGTCGCCTATCGGCGTATGTGCGGTATGTGATCGCACTGTGCTTTCACTGAGAATGGGCGCTTAGGCCCCGTTGCGCGGGTCATATTCACCAAATTGTGACCTTGATGCGCCGTGACGTTCGGGCGTGTCGCGGTCCATCGCACAACGTGCCCGATTGCCCAGCTCTCCCCCGCAAGGGGGTGGGGGTCCCCCCAGCCGCGCGGCGGCGAGGGGGCGTACCCTCACCTCGGGCCGTTCCGGCCCGCATCGTCGCCGGGCTGCGGCACCGGGCGCGCCTGTTAACACGCGGCATCGGTTGGACTTACGCTGCGGACATGGCCACCACTGACCGCACACCGGGCCAGCCGGCTCCGCCGAGTCGGGCCGAATCGCTGTCCGCACATGCCGAGGGGTCGATCTCCGAAGACGCGGTTCTGTTGGCCGCCCGTGAGCGCGCGGTCGACATCGGCGCCGGCGCGGTCACCCCCGCGGTGGGAGCTTTACTCAGCCTGCTGGCCAAGCTCAGTGGCGGCAAAGCGGTCGTCGAGGTGGGCACCGGTGCGGGCGTTAGCAGCCTGTGGTTGTTGTCGGGGATGAGCGACGACGGCGTGCTCACCACGATCGACATTGAGCCCGAACACCAGCTGATCGCCAAGCAGGCATTTTCCGACGCCGGGATCGGGCCGTCGCGGACTCGGCTGATCAGCGGTCGGGCCCAGGAGGTGCTGACCCGGCTTGCCGATGCGTCCTATGACCTGGTCTTCATCGATGCCGACCCGTTCGATCAGCCGGATTATGTCGTCGAGGGGGTGCGGCTGCTGCGCTCGGGCGGGGCCATCGTCGTCCACGGAGCCGCGTTGGGTGGCCGGGCCGGCGACCCGGCGGCCCGTGACGCCGAGGTCGCGGCGGTGCGCGAGGCGGCGCGCCTCATCGCCGAGAACGAGCTGCTCACCCCGGCGCTGGTGCCCCTCGGCGACGGCTTGCTTGCCGCCGTCCGGGACTGACCCGGCTTTTTACGGATTTCTGACGGCGTTCCTGCTTGACGTTCGACTGAACAACCGTTTAATGTCCTGAACATGCGTTCAGCCGACGATTTGACCGCCGCGGCCCGGATCCGCGACGCGGCGATCGAGCAGTTCGGCGAGCACGGCTTTGGCGTCGGGCTGCGATCGATTGCCGAAGCGGCGGGAGTGAGCGCGGCTCTTGTCATCCACCATTTCGGCTCGAAGGACGGCCTGCGCAAAGCCTGCGACGACTACGTCGCCGAAGAGATCCGCAGCGACAAGTCGGAGGCGATGCGGGCAAAAGAACCCGGGACCTGGTTCGCGCAGCTGGCCGAAATCGAGTCGTACGCCCCGATGATGGCCTACCTGGTTCGCTCGATGCAGTCGGGCGGCGACCTGGCCAAAATGCTGTGGGGCCGGATGATCGACGATGCTGAAAGTTACCTCGAAGAGGGTGTGCGCGCGGGAACGCTCAAACCCAGCCGCGATCCCCGTTCCAGGGCAAGGTATCTGGCGATAACGGGCGGCGGCGGGTTTCTCATGTATCTGCAAATGCACAACAACCCAACGGATCTGCGTGCAGTGCTGCGCGATTACACACGTGACATGTTGCTGCCGTCCCTTGAGGTCTACACCGAAGGGCTGATGGCGGACAGCACCATGTACGACGCCTTCCTCGCCGAAGCCGAACAAGGAGAATCCCATGCCAGTTGATAGCCACCGGGCCCCGATCGAGATTCACAACCTGACCAAAAATTTCGGCGCGGTTCGGGCGCTGGACGGTCTCGAGCTGACGGTACGCGAGGGCGAGGTACACGGGTTCCTTGGACCCAACGGCGCCGGAAAGTCGACGACGATCCGGATACTGCTGGGCGTGGTGAAGGCCGACGGCGGAACGGCTCGGCTGCTAGGTGGTGACCCCTGGGCGGACGCGGTCGAGTTGCACCGCCAGATCGCCTACGTTCCAGGCGATGTGACCCTGTGGCCTAATCTCACCGGTGGTGAGACCATCGACCTGCTGGCACGTATGCGGGGCGGCATCGACGAGAACCGACGCGCGGAGCTGATCGAGCGCTTCGAGCTGGACCCGCACAAGAAAGCACGAACCTACTCGAAGGGGAACCGACAGAAGGTCTCGTTGATTTCGGCGTTCTCGTCGCGGGCGCGGCTACTGCTGCTCGACGAGCCGAGCAGCGGTCTGGACCCATTGATGGAGAACATCTTTCAGCAATGCGTCGCAGAAGCGCGGGACCGAGGCGCCACGGTTCTGCTGTCCAGTCACATCCTGGCCGAAACCGAGGCACTGTGTGAACGGGTGACAATCATCCGAGGTGGTAGGACCGTGGAAAGCGGCTCGCTCGATTCGATGCGCCATCTCAGCCGGACATCGATCAAGGCGGAATTGCTCGGCGACCCGGGCGATCTCACCCGAATCCGCGGCGTCGAGGATGTCAGCATCGACGGAACCACCCTGCGGGCGCACGTCGACAGTGAGAGCCTCGGTGAACTCATCCGGGTGCTTGGCGATGCGGGCGTGCGCAGCCTGGTCAGTCAGCCGCCCACTCTGGAAGAACTCTTCTTGCGCCATTACGGCATCGGCACCGACGGCGGGCGCGAGGTCAGCGGCCAAGAGGTGCGGGCATGACCCGCGCCAACGACGATGCAGAGCGCAGCGATGAGGAGGAGTGGCGCCAATGAACACAGCGATACTGGACCGCCCCCACCATCCGGCACACCAAGCGCCACGACGAGGTTCGGCGTTCGCCGGCACGGTGGGGATGCTGCGGCTCTACCTGCGGCGCGACCGGGTGGTCCTGCCGCTGTGGGTGCTTCTGCTGTCGCTACCGCTGGCGACCGTCTATGTCGGCAGCATCGAGAAGGTCTATCCCGACCAAGCGGCACGTGCCGGCTTCGCCGCCTCGATCATGGCCAGCCCGGCGCAGCGGGCGCTCTACGGACAGATCTACAACGACAGCCTTGGCGCGACCGGCATCTGGAAAGCCGGAATGTTCCATCTGCTGATCGCGGTCGCGGTCATTCTGACCGTCATCCGCCATACCCGCGCGGACGAAGAAACTGGTCGCGCCGAACTGATCGACTCCACCGCGGTGGGCCGGTATGCCAGCCTGACCGCGGCACTCCTGCTGTCGTTCGGGGCATCCGTGATCACCGGAGCCGTCGGGGCGGCCGGCCTGCTCACCACCAGCGTCCCGCCGAGTGGCTCGCTGGCGTTCGGGGCAGCCCTGGCCTGCTCTGGTCTGGTGTTCACCGCGGTAGCCGCGGTGGCCGCCCAGCTGTCATCCAGCGCCCGGTTCGCCCGCGGCGCGGCCTTCGCCGTGCTGGCCACCGCATTCACGCTGCGCGCCGTCGGGGACGCCGGTTCGGGCACCTTGTCGTGGCTCTCGCCGCTGGGCTGGTCGCTGCAGGTTCGTCCGTACGCGGGCGACCGATGGTGGGTACTGCTGCTGCATCTCGCGACGACCATGCTGCTCACCGCGCTGGCGTACCGACTGCTTGCCGGTCGCGATGTCGGCGCAGGCTTGATCGCAGAACGCCCGGGTCCAGCCACCGCATCGCCGATGCTGCGCGGCGCCTTGGGGTTGGCCTGGCGGCTGGACCGCGGCGCACTGCTGCTGTGGACCGTGGGGCTGTGCCTCTACGGCTTGCTGATCGGCAGCGTCGTACACGGCATCGGCGATGAGCTGGGCGGCGGCACGGCGCAAGACATTGTCGAGCACATGGGCGGCACCGGTGCATTGGAGCAGGCCTTCGTCGCGGTGGCGTTCTGCATGCTGGGCATGATGGCGGCCGCCATCGCCATCTCGCTGACCCTGCGGCCCCACCAGGAGGAGGCCGGCCAGCTAGCCGAGACCGTGCTGGGCGGCGCAGTCGGCCGGAGCCGTTGGCTGGCAGGACATTTGGCGATCGCACTGATCGGCTCCGCCGTCGCGATGTTGATTGCCGGAGCAGCGGCCGGGCTGACCTACGGCGTCGCTGCCCACGACATCGGCGGCAAGCTTTCGATGGTCGTCGCTACCGCGGCGGTACAGCTGCCCGCCGTGTGGCTCTCCGCCGCAGTGACCGTCGCCCTGTTCGGGCTTGCGCCGAGGTTCAGCCCGGTGGCGTGGGGGGTGCTGGTCGGATTCGTCGCGCTGTACCTGATCGGCTCGCTGTCGGGATTTCCCCAGTGGCTGCTCGACCTGGAGCCGTTCGCGCATATTCCGCGGGTCACCGGCGGCGCGTTCACGCCGGTTCCACTGCTGTGGTTGTTGGTGATCGACGCCGCGTTAATCGCACTGGGAATGGCGGCCTTCCGCCGTCGCGACGTGCAGACCTGAGGAGGCTTTCATGAAAACCCTTGTTAAAGGAGTAGTGTCAGCTGCTTTGGGCCTGGTGGCCTTCGGATTGATGCTATTCTTGCCGGCGGGGACGTTCCATTACTGGCAGGCGTGGGTCTTCCTCGCGGTATTCGCGTTCTATACGTGGATCCCCAGCGTTTACTTGGTACGCAAGAACCCGGCCGCGCTAGAGCGGCGCATGCATGCCGGGCCGTTGGCGGAGACCCGAACGTTGCAGCAGATCGTCAGCACCGTCGTGTTCATCTGCTTTCCGGCCATGTTGGTGGTCAGCGCTTTGGACCATCGATTCGGCTGGTCGCCAGTGCCAACGACGGTCACCGTGGTCGGCGACATTCTGGTCGCGGTCGGACTGGGCGTTGCCATGCTGGTGGTCGCCCAAAACGGTTATGCGGCAGCCAATATCACCGTCGAGTTGGGGCAGACGCTGGTCTCCACCGGGCTCTACGGGCTAGTGCGCCATCCGATGTACACCGGCACCGTGGTGATGATGATCGGTATCCCCCTGGCGCTCGGCTCGTATTGGGGACTTGTCTTCGTGATACCCGGACTAGTCCTGCTCGCTCTTCGCATCGACGATGAGGAGGGGCTGCTCGAGCGGGAATTACGCGGCTACCGCGAGTATGAGCAGCAGGTGCACTACCGGCTGGTGCCATACGTATGGTGACTAGATCCAGACGCCCTTGCCCACGGCGACAACGCCGCCGGCGCTGATCGCGAACCGCTCGCGATCCTTCTCCAGATCGACCCCGACCATCTCTCCCGGTCCGACAACGACGTTCTTGTCCAGGATTGCGTGACGCACCACCGCCCCGCGGCCGACTCGGACGCCCGGCATGATCACGCTGCCCTCCACAATCGCCCCGTCGTCGACGACGACGTTCGACGACAGCACTGAGTTGCGTACCGAAGAGGCCGAGATGATGCTGCCCGCGCCCACCACCGACTCCTGCGCGGAGCCACCGTTGACGAACTTCGCCGGAGCCAAATTCTCCGACGCACCATGGATCGGCCAGCGCTTGTTGTACAGGTTGAATATCGGATGCACCGACACCAGGTCCATGTGGGCGTCGTAAAACGCGTCCAGCGTCCCCACGTCGCGCCAATACGCCCGGTCGCGGTCCGTGGCGCCGGGTACTTCGTTGTCGGAGAAGTCGTAAACCGCCGCCAGCCCGTCGGCGACCAGCCGCGGAATGATGTCACCGCCCATGTCGTGATCAGAATCATCCTCGTCGGCATCGGCGCGGATCGCGTCGATGAGCACCTTGGTGGTGAAGATGTAGTTCCCCATCGACACGTAAGTGGAGTCCGGGTCATCGGGGGTTCCCGGCGGCTTAGCTGGTTTCTCCAGGAAGCTGCGAATGCGGCCGGACTCGTCGGTGTCGATGCACCCGAACGAGGACGCCTCGGCGCGCGGCACCCGGATACCGGCCACTGTCGCCCCGGCGCTGCTGTCGATGTGGAACTGGACCATCTGCTCGGGGTCCATCCGGTAGACGTGGTCGGCGCCGAAAACCACGATGTAGTCGGGATCCTCGTCGAAGATCAGGTTCAGCGACTGATAGATCGCGTCAGCGGAGCCGGTGTACCAGCGTGGGCCGAGCCGCTGCTGGGCCGGAACCGGGGTGATGTACTCACCGGCCAACCCGGACAGCCGCCAGTTCTGAGAAATATGGCGGTCCAACGAATGTGACTTGTATTGGGTGAGAACGCAGATTCTCAGGTAGCGGGCATTGACAAGATTGGAAAGCACGAAGTCGATCAGCCGATAGGCGCCGCCGAAAGGAACCGCGGGTTTGGCCCGGTCCGCGGTCAACGGATATAACCGCTTGCCCTCCCCACCGGCCAGGACGATGCCCAGCACGTGTGGCGCTGCCCTCATGAGTCAAACCTATCGGCCGCTGGCAACCGCTGCCAGCTCATTCTTCTGAATACCCATGCTGACGGACTGTCCATCAACCCATTTCGATGAATTCGACGCGGTGGCCTGTCCCCCGCAAGCGGGTGGCCCCCCAGCGCTGTCCGGCAGGGACTACTACCGTGCCGGGTATGCGGGTGGCGATGATGACTCGGGAGTATCCGCCGGAGGTCTACGGCGGCGCGGGGGTGCACGTGACCGAGCTTGTCGCGCAACTGCGCAAGCTGTGCGAGGTCGACGTGCACTGCATGGGCGCGCCCCGGGCGGGCGCCTTCACGTATCAGCCCGACTCGCAGTTGCGCGGTGCGAACCCGGCGCTGTCGACGTTGTCGTCGGATCTGGTGATGGCCAATGCCGCCGCGGAGGCCAGCGTGGTGCACACCCACACCTGGTACACCGGCTTGGCCGGGCAGCTGGCCTCGTTGCTCTACGACGTCCCGCATGTGCTGACCGCGCATTCACTGGAGCCGTTGCGGCCGTGGAAGGCCGAGCAGCTCGGCGGCGGCTACCGGATGTCGTCATGGGTGGAACAGACGGCGGTGACCGCCGCGGACGCCGTCATCGCCGTCAGCTCGGGTATGCGCGACGACGTGCTGCGGGTCTATCCGGCGCTGGATCCCGGCCGGGTGCATGTCGTGCGCAACGGGATCGACACCGAGGTGTGGCACCCGGCCGAGCCGTTGGGGTCCCTCCCGGAGGAGTCGGTGCTCGCCGACCTCGGCGTCGACCGCAGCCGGCCGATAGTGGCATTCGTCGGGCGGATCACCCGGCAGAAAGGCGTCGCACACTTGCTGGCGGCCGCGCACCAGTTCGGGCCCGACGTGCAGTTGGTGCTGTGCGCCGGAGCGCCCGACACGCCGGAAATCGCCGCCGAAGTCACCGCCGGGGTAGCCGAGCTGGCCCACAAGCGCACCGGCGTGTTTTGGGTCAAGGAAATGCTCCCGATCGGTAAGATACGCGAGATACTCTCGGCTGCAACAGTTTTCGTCTGCCCATCCGTGTATGAGCCGTTGGGCATCGTCAACCTGGAAGCGATGGCCTGCAGCACGGCGGTGGTGGCCTCCGACGTCGGTGGCATACCCGAGGTGGTCGCCGATGGGGTGACTGGTTCGCTGGTGCACTACGACCCTGACGACGCTAACGGCTATCAGACCAGAATCGCTGAGGCGGTCAACGCCCTGATCCCCGATCCGGGAAAGGCGGAGCGTTACGGCCGAGCGGGGCGGCAGCGGTGCATCGCGGAATTCTCCTGGGCGCGCATCGCAGAACAGACGCTGGAGATCTACCGGAAGGTGTGCGCGTAACGCCACACGCGACGCGCCTTTGGCTTGACGGGGTTTAGCTGGTGACGCCTTTGAGTTCGTCGCCCAGTGCGGCGGCTTCGTCGGGTGTCAGCTCGACGACGAGTCGACCACCGCCCTCCAGCGGTACCCGCATCACGATGCCGCGCCCCTCCTTGGTCGCTTCCAGTGGACCGTCTCCGGTCCGGGGCTTCATCGCCGCCATCGAGTGCTCCCTCCAGGTTCGAGCTGGCCCGCCGTCACGGACCTGGTCAGCGCCGGGCATGCCCCGCCAGCGGAATTCCAGCCATCCCGGGCATTGAACTGCAGATTCACCCCTCCATTGTTCCCTATCCGGGCCGACAGGTGTACATGACCTCCGGGTCGGCGTTTCGATCGGCTGCCGGGCCTGACTTCCTCACCGGGGCGAAGGGACCCAGCATGTTCGCAAGTGGTCGTCGACCATCCCGGTCGCCTGCATCAATGCGTACGCGGTGGTCGGCCCGACGAATCGAAACCCGCGCCGTTTCAACTCGCGTGCCATGGCGGTGGATTCCAGTGTGACCGCAGGGACTTTGGAGGTGTCGACGGGCCGGGGCCGCGGCGCGGGCGCGAACGACCACAGCAACTCGGAGAGGTCGTCGACGTCGGCAGCGGCACGCGCGTTGGCGATCGTCGCCTCGATCTTGGCGCGGTTGCGAACGATTCCCTCGTCGGCCATCAGCCGGGCCACGTCGGCATCGCCGTAGCGGGCGACCGTTTCGATGTCGAAGTCGGCGAACGCACGCCGGAAGTTCTCCCGCTTGCGCAGAATGATCAGCCAGGACAGGCCGCTTTGAAAGGCCTCCAAACTCATCCGCTCAAACAACGGCACCCGCCCGTGTAGGGGCCGGCCCCATTCCTGGTCGTGATAGTCGCGATAGAGCGCGAAGTCCGGGCCCGGCCGACCTACGGCCCAGTCGCAGCGGACCAGCCCGTCGTCGGGCAGCACGGTCATCTCGGCTCCTGGTTGTCCTGGGCGTCGGCGCCGACATCTCCGTCGTCGGCATCCACATCGGCGGCGGCCGCGGCATGCACCGACGACAGCTGGCCGCGCAGCAGGTCGAGCTCCTGGCCGAGCCGGTCCAGCACCCAGTCCACCTCGCTTGTCTTGTAGCCGCGCAGCGTCTGAGTGAACTTGACGGCGTCGACGTCGGCGCCGGTGACACCGGAGGCGGGTAGCGCCGTCGGCGTGGTCCCCGTGGGCAGCGGCGGTAGTGGCTCACCGCGGCCGAACAGCAAACTGACCACACCGAACAGCACGATCGCGACCAGGACCAGCACCACTACGTACAGCAACACCAATGCCACGTCACCGATATTGCCTTATCGGTGCGACAGCAGCGCAGCGGCTGCTCAGCGGGGCTGCAGCGCGTTCATCGGCGGCCGGTCGGTCAGCGACACCGTCGAGGTGCGCGGGGTATAGCCGTCGCCGTCGACGAAGAACTGGGTCAAACCCACCCCGGAGTCGGGGATGCCGCAGCGCGAGAGCAGCGTCGCGACGACCTGGCGGCTCATCGGGCCCAACTCGGCCAGCGGCCGGTTGCGGTGCGCCCGCACACCGAGGTTGACCTGCGCGATCGCGTCCAGGCCTAACCGGTCATAGGTGTCCACCAGCAGGCCGATTTCGACGCCGTAGCCGGGCGCAAACGGCACCGACGTCAGCAGTTCGCGAGTGGCCGCATATTCGCCGCCCAACGGCTGCAGCACACAGCCCAGCTCGGGTCGCAGCGCCGCGAGCAGCGGGCGCGCCACCAGCTCCGTGACCCGGCCACCTCCGGTGGCGCCTTCTCGGCCGCTGGCGTCACTCACGTTCAGCGGCCGGCGATAGAAGCTCTTGACCAGGTGAATGCCGTCCTCGGTGAGCAGCGGCCCGAGCAGCCGCGGCACGAACATCGGGTGCGGGTCGATCAGGTCGGAGTCGACGAACACCACGATGTCGCCATCGGTGGCGGCCAGCGAGCGCCACAGCACCTCGCCTTTGCCGGGCCGCGGCGGGATGTGGGGTAAGGCTTGTTCTCTGGTGACGACCCGCGCACCGGCGGCGATCGCCCGGATCTCGGTGTCGTCGGTGCAGCCAGAATCGAGCACGATCAGCTCGTCGACCAGCCCGCCGACCAGCGGTGAAATGCTCTCGATCACCGATTCAACGGTGTCTTCCTCGTTGAGGGCAGGCAGCACCACCGAGATGGTTCGTCCGGCCTTAGCCGCCACCAACTCGTCGACCGTCCAATGCGGACGGGTCCAACTGCGGTCGGACAACCAAACGTCGCCGGACAGTGCGGTCAATGCCCCCTCAGCGGCAAGATCGACAAGCTCTGACGCCGTCATGCGAGTCCTCTCACCGTGCGCATGGGCGGCCGATGCCCATTGATCGAAGCCACCATTTCCAGCACCCGCCGGGTGGGCCCGACTTCGTGCACGCGGAACATCCGCGCGCCGGCGGCAGCCGCGAGCGCGGTGGCTGCCAGGGTGCCCTCCAGCCGTTCGGTCAGATCCACGCCCAGAGTCTCCCCGACGAAGTCTTTGTTGCTCAACGCCATCAACACCGGCCACCCCGTGTTAACAAGATCTTCCACATGGCGCAACAGCGCCAGGCCGTGGAACGTGTTCTTGCCGAAGTCGTGGGTCGGGTCAACCAGCACGCGATCGGGGGCCACACCGGCGGCGACGGCCTGTTCAGCCGCCGCGGTGACTTCGCGGATCACGTCATCCACCACACCGCGAGTGCTTGTCCCATAGCTGACCCGGAATGGCCGGGTGCGCGGCGGCACACCCCCGGTGTGCGAGCAGACCAGGCCCGCTCCGAATTCGGCGGCCACCTCGGGCATCGCGGGGTCGAAGCCGCCCCAGGTGTCGTTGATCAGGTCCGCGCCCGCCCGGCAGGCAGCTCGGGCTATCTCCGAACGCCAGGTGTCGATGCTGATCAGCTGGTCGGGATAGGTATCGCGCAGCCACTCGATAAAGGGCACCACCCGAGCAGTCTCGGTTTCGGTGTCGATGATCTCCCCCGGGCCCGCCTTGACGCCGCCGACGTCGACGACGTCGGCCCCTTCGGCGATGACGCGGTGCGCGGCATCCCTGGCCGCATCGTCGGCAAACGTCGCACCGCGGTCATAGAACGAATCCGGGGTGCGATTGACGATCGCCATGATCAGCGGGCGGTCGTCGGCAACCCGACGACCGCACAGTGTGGACTGCACCCCTCTATGGTGCCTGGTCGCCGAGAGCCGGCGCGGTTCGCCCTACGATGATGCGGGCCGGAACGGCTGGAGGTGGCAGCACCCCCGCTCGCGCGGGAGAACAGCGCAATCGGTTTCCGGCCTGCGCGGCCGCCGACGCAGGTGCTGCGCTGGTCAGGGGGCGAGCCGTGCCACGGTATCGGCCGCCGCAACAATGTCGCTGATGCGGTGGATTGTCTCGCCGGCCTAGAGCGCCGCCCGATCAACCACTGCGGCGTTCATGCCGGCCAGCGGCAGAGCGGGTGTGTACACCGGTAGCGCGACACGCTGTAGTGAGCGAAGCATGTCGAGCGCGCCCAACGGCAGCATCCTTCCCAGCGGCCCACTCGCCCGGCTCAACGCCCGCAACCATCGTGGTCCCCCTCGCCCCCCGCCCACCATGCCGGTCTGCATCACCGGGTACTGCAACCCGAGTGTTTCCAACAGGTTCGCCTATGTCTCCTTCCGCTGTGGCGCAGGCTGCGGCGTCACTCCGCGGTGTCGCGCGTCGGCCGCGGTGGCGTTTTGGCCGCGCGGACCCGTTTCTGGGGGGCGCTCCGGCGCACGCACGCTGACACAGCATCCGCATTCGCGCGGCGCCAGCACCGCTCGCTCAGGTTGGTCACCGTTGGCTTCGAGCATGCCCTGGATCAGTTGCAGGTTGAGGCTGCACACCAACTCGGGATATTGGCGCGCGAGCTGATGGAATGGGCAGTTACGCAATTCGATGTCGCCATCGGCTCTCTGGGCGGGCTCATACCCGCACCGGCACAACGCATCGACGACGCCGGTGCCCGACACGCTGTCCTGCCCAGCCTGACGTGCCACCGCCGCCACCGTTGAGCCGACAGTTCCCGAATCGTCGGAGGCCACTGCTTCCACCAGCAGCTTGGCCAGCAAGCCATAGTTACGTGGCGGCACGCTCGCCGAGAGCTCCTGCTGCGCAAGCAAGTACCGGTTCGCCGGGCGTCCAGCCCCGGGGCCTGACCGCCCGGGAGCCGGGGCATAACTGACGGCGAGAATTCCCGTATCGGCCAGCTTGTCGAGATGGTAAGCGGCACGCGTGCGGCTGATGCCGACCGCGACGGCGCCAGTGCAGCCAGCCGCGCCGGGTCGGGTGCCGCCGACGCCACCGACAAGCTACTGCCCGATACCGGCACGATTTCGGGGCCGTCGACGCAATCGAAGTCGGTTGCTGCGTCCGCGATGTTACGTTCAGCCTGAAAGGTCGCACGGCCTATGTGGCAGCAATCACAGCGATCCGCACTACGGTTTAGGTGACGAGATGCCAGAGGACACAGCGCCTATCGCGGGCACCCTGCTCGACCTTCTGGGGCGGAGAGCCGAACGCTATCGAGACAACGTTGTGTTTCGCTTCTCGCGCAACGGCGAAGAAGAACACAGTAGCCGGCTTACCTATCACGAGTTGGACAGCAAGGCGCGAGGAATCGCGTCGATTCTGCAACAACAGGGCGCCGCGGGCCAGCGTGTACTGGTGCTATGCCCGTCAGGCCTCGACTTTGTCGCCGGCCTCTTCGGGTGTATCTACGCGGGAGCCATCGCGGTGCCGGTGCATCCGCCGATGCACGATCGGTTGGTTCCGCGCGTCGCGTCCATCGCCGCCGATGCGCAAGCCAACTTCGCGCTCACCACCGCTGAGACACAAGCGAAAATCAAGGCCACGGTCGACGGTCTGGTCGAGGGGCGTCCCTTGCGGTGGTGTGTCGCGGACGAGGTCGTCGGGGACGCCGAAAAGTGGTTGGCGCCAGACGTCGACGCGAACACAGCCGTCGTCGTGCAGTACACCTCGGGCTCCGCCAGCTCGCCGAAAGGCGTTGTGCTGACGCACCGCAACCTGCTCCACAATCTGGCGGCTATCTGTGAGGCGTGGAACGGTGACAGCCACGCAACCGGCGTATTCTGGCTGCCGCCGCATCACGACATGGGCCTCATCGGCGGAATCCTTGAGACGATCTACGTCGGGGGCACATCCGTGCTCATGCCGCCGACCGCCTTCATCAAACGCCCAATGCGGTGGCTGGAAGCCATCTCCCGGCACCGCGCCACCATCACCGCCGCGCCGAACTTCGCCTATGACATGTGCGTCGAACTCAGCAGCGCGGCCGAGCGTGCGGCGCTCGATCTGTCCAACTGGTCCACCGCCATGTGCGGTGCCGAGCCAGTGCGTGCCGCGAGTCTGCAGCGTTTCGCTGACGCCTTCGCCCCGGCTGGTTTTCGGCCGGAGGCGTTTTATCCCGTGTATGGGCTCGCGGAGGCGACCCTGCTGGTGTCCGGTGGGTCGGATTCCGCCGTACCGGTGGTTCGACATATAGACCGCACCGCGCTGCGCGAGGACCGCGTTGTCGACGTCGCACCGGATGATCCCACCGCTGCGGCGTCGGTAGGTTGCGGTCGGCCCCGAGGCGGCCAGCAAGTCATCATCGTCGATTCGGTGACCCGCCGGCCATGCGGGCCGGACGAGGTCGGTGAGATCTGGATCGCCGGGCCGAGCGTTGCCCACGGTTACTGGGGAAAGCCGGAAGAGACCGAACAGACATTCTCGGCGTTTCTTTCGGAGCCGGCTGGCGGCCCCTTCCTGCGCACGGGGGACCTGGGTTTCCTGCGCTCCGGCGAGCTGTTCATCACCGGACGCTGCAAGGACGTCATCATCATCCGCGGCGGCAACTACTACCCCAACGACATTGAGCTAACCGTGCAGGACTGCCATCCGGCGCTGCTGCCAGGCCGCGGTGCGGTCTTCTCGGCTACGCCGGGATCGGATGCTGCCGAACAGCTCGTTGTCGTGCAGGAGGTGAACCACCATCAGGTCGGCGAGGCCGAACTCACCGAGATCATGCACGCAATCCGGGCAGCCACCACCGCGCAGCACGGGATTGCAGCGCACGCCGTCGTCCTGGTCGAGCCGTTGTCGATTCCCACGACGTCGAGCGGCAAGATCCAGCGGGGCCAGTGCCGACAGCGGTACCTCGACGGCGAACTTGCGGCGGTCGTCGACTGGCACTCGCCGTCGCCCTCCGCCGTGCCAAAGGCTCGAGTGACCGGCCAACACGGCGGGCACACTGCTGCCGAGATCGCTGACTGGTTCGTCTCGTGGCTTTCCCAGGACCTCGGTATCCCGGCAGCCGATATTGACCCGTCTAGTCCGTTCGCCTACTACGGCCTCGACTCCGTCCATGCCGTCCGGCTGACGGCCGCATTGGAGGCGTGGCTGGAACGCGAGGTCTCACCCACGCTGGCGTACGAATACCCCACGATCGACAGTCTTTCCAGATACTTGGCCGGGGAGGCCCCGACCGTCGACCGCACCGCCACACCAGCCGGGGACAGCGGCGGCCCGCGGACCAGCAACGCGGATGAGCCGATCGCGATCGTCGGCATCGGCTGCCGGTTTCCGGGTGCCGACGGGCCGGAGGCCTTCTGGCAGCTGCTGTCGGACGGCAAGGACGCGATCACCGAGATACCAGCGGACCGCTGGGACGCCGACGCCTTCTACAACCCCGATCCGTCCGTGCCGGGCACCGCGGTCAGCCGGCGAGGCGGTTTCTTGCCCGAGGTCGACCATTTCGACTTTTCGTTCTTCGGCATCTCGCCGAGGGAGTCGGTGCAAATGGACCCGCAGCAGCGTCTGCTCCTGGAGGTGGCGTGGGAGGCGCTGGAAGACGCCGGACAGGTGCCGGAGCGGCTTGTCGGCAGCCGCACCGGCGTGTTCGTCGGTATTTCCACCAACGATTACGGATATCTCCGGTCTGGCCAGCCGCGGCTTGTCGACGCCTACAGCGGCACCGGAAACGCGTTGAGCATAGCCGCCAACCGGCTCTCATACGCCTACGACTTCCGCGGACCGAGCATGGCGATCGACACCGCGTGTTCGTCGTCGTTGGTCGCCGTGCACCTGGCGTGCCGCAGCCTGCGCGACGGCGAGTGCATGCTGGCCCTGGCCGGAGGCGTGAATATCATGCTGTCGCCGGCGATCTCGATCAACTTCAGCAAGGCCAGGGTGCTGGCCCCGGATGGCCGTTGCAAGACCTTCGACGCAGGCGCGGACGGCTACGTGCGCGGTGAAGGCGCCGGGATCGTCGTCCTGAAGCCACTGGGTCTGGCGTTGGCCGATAGCGACCCGATCTACGCGGTGATCCGCGGCACCGCCACCAACCAGGATGGCCGCACCAACGGACTGATGGCACCCAGCCGGCAATCCCAGGAAGCCGTGCTGGCCGACGCCTACCGGCGTGCGGGTGTTTCGCCTGGTGCGGTCCAGTACGTCGAAGCGCACGGCACCGGAACGCTTCTCGGCGACTCGATCGAGGCGAAGGCCCTGGGCGCGATTCTGGCCGAGGGTCGTGCGCCGGGCAACCGGTGCCTGATCGGCTCGGCCAAGACCAACATCGGCCACCTGGAGGCAGCGGCCGGAGTGGCCGGGCTCATCAAAGCAGCGTTGGCTCTGCGGCACCGGATGATCCCACCAAGCCTGAACTTCACCGAGCCCAATCCCCACATCCCCTTCGACAGCCTGCCTTTGCGGGTGGTGCAGACCCGTACCCCGTGGCCGGACAACGGGGGGCGAGCGATCGCGGGGGTCAGCTCGTTCGGCTTTGGAGGCACCAACGCGCACATAGTGCTCGCCGAGGCTCCGCAGGTTCGAGTCACGCCGCCGCCGCACGATGCCGCAGCGGATCGAGCGGAGCTGCTGCCGCTGTCCGCCCGCTCACCGGAGGCGCTGACGGAGTTGGCCGGCCGGTACGAGCTGGCGCTTGCCGGCGGGCTGGCGCTTGCCGACCTCTGCTACACCGCCGGTGCGCGTCGCGGCCACCATGATCACCGGCTGTCCGCGGTCGCAGACTCCCCCGACAAGATGTCGGAGTCTCTCGCCGCCTACCGGCGGGCGGAAACCCGCCCCGGGCTCTCCGTGGGGCGGTGCCGTCCCGCCCATCGGCCCGCGGTGATCTTCGTCTGCTCCGGCCAGGGCTCGCAGTGGTACGGCATGGGGCAACGGTTACAGGTGGACGAGCCGGCGTTCCGCGACGCATTAGCCGCGTGCGACCACGCGATGAGCCCGTATCTGGGGGAGTCCCTGCTCGCGGAACTCGCTGCGGGGCAAGACTATTCCCGGCCCGCCGACATCGGCGTGGTCCAACCGACAATCTTCGCCGTCCAGGTCGCGCTGGCCGCGCTGTGGCGCTCGTGGGGAGTCGAGCCCGCCGCGGTGGTGGGGCACAGCCTGGGCGAAGCGGCAGCGGCGCACATCGCGGGTGCGCTGAGCCTGGAAGACGCCGCGCGGGTGATCTGTTCCCGAGCCCGGCTGCTTCGACGGGCACGCGGCCAGGGAGCGATGCTGGCGGCGGAAATCTCGCTGGCCGAAGCGCACGAGCTCATCGCGGGCAAAGAGGGTCGTGTCGCCATCGCCGCGAACAACAGCTGCCGATCGACGGTGCTCTCGGGTGATCGGGCGGTGTTGACCGATCTCATGGCGGTGTTGGAGCGGCGCGAGCGTTTCTGCCGGTGGATCGAGGTCGATGTCGCGTCGCACAGTCCGCAGATGGACGCGCTGGGCGCCGATCTGCGAGACATGCTCGCTGGGCTGCAGCCGACGGCGCCGGTGCTAACCCTGTACTCCACGGTGACAGGCGACCTGCTGGCCGACCGTCCGCTCGACGCCGACTACTGGGTGCAAAACCTGCGGTCGCCGGTCCACTTCTCGACTGCACTGCGCCGGCTGCTGGCCGCGGGCCATGACGCGTTCCTGGAGATCAGCCCGCATCCGATCCTGCTGAGCGCCATCCGCGAGGACGCCGAGGAGCTAGGGCGGGACTGCACCTTGCTGCCGTCCATGCACCGTGACGACGGAGGGCGCGGGACCGCGCTCGCATCGCTGGGCGCCCTGTACACCCTCGGTCAACCAGTTGAGTGGGAACAGCTGCAATCCTCGGGTGGCCGATGCGTAGCCGCACCGACCTACCCGTGGCAGCGAGTCCATTCTTGGTTAGACGTTCCGGCCGTTACCGCGCCCGCGCACCGCGCCGCGCAGGCAGCGGATCTGAGTGATCGGATCTACCAGCTGCGGTGGCTTCCCGCATCCATCCCGCCGGATCGGGACGGGCCGGACCGGCCGATCGAAGCCGGGAGCTGGCTCATCTTGGGCGACGGGGGGGTCACCGCGGACACGCTCCGAGACCACCTCGAATCGCATTCTCAGACATGCGTGCTGGTCGAGCCAGGCGTCGACTTCGAGCGTCACGCATCCGGCGGTTACCGTCTTGACCCGACGCAGCCCGAGCACTTTCGGCGGCTGCTCGAAGAAGCGTTCGGGGGCGAACGGCCGCTGTGCCGCGGCGTGGTGCACCTGTGGGATCTGCTGGCCGCGCCGCCAGCCGACACGTCGCCTGGCGCGCTGGAGTCCGCGGCTGCCCTGGGCCCGGTGAGCGTGTTGCATCTCGTGCAGGCGCTGGCGATGGCCGGCTGGTCGGACCCCCCGCGCCTGTGGCTGGTGACGCGCGGGGCGCAGGTGACAGGTGCCTGCGCCGAACCCGTGTCGATCGCCCAGGCTCCGGTGTGGGGGATGGGTCGCACCATCGACCACGAGTATCCGGAGCTGCGCTGCACTCGCGTCGACTTGTCTGCAGGCGGCGGCCCGGAAGAACTCCGGGCACTGTTCCAGGAGGTGTGGACGGATCACCCGGAGGTTGACCTGGCGCTGCGTGGCAGCCGCCGCTATGTCGCGCGGTTGACCCGGTGCGACGATGTCGAACCCACGGAAACCCCGCTCGGCGCCACGGTGTTGGGGGCCGTCAAGGCTGATGCCACCTACCTCATCACAGGCGGGCTCGGCGCGCTGGGACGTGCGGTGGCCACGTGGATGGTGGAGCAGGGTGCCCGGCATCTGGTCCTCATGGGGCGTAGTGCGGCGTCAGCGTCGGTGCAGGTGACGTTGGACGAGTTGCGGGCGGCTGGCGCCGAGGTGGTTGTCGCGCGCGGCGACGTCACCAGGGCGGACCAGGCCGCGGCCATACTGGGGTCGATCGGCGCTTCAATGCCACCGCTGCGCGGGGTGGTGCATGCGGCCGGGGTCCTCGATGATGGCATCCTGCAACTCCTCGATGACCGACAACTGCGGGAGGTCATGGCGCCCAAGGTTCAGGGTGCCTGGAATCTGCATGCGTTAACCCGAGACGCGGCACTGGACTTCTTCGTGCTCTTTTCCTCGGCGGCGACGCTCCTGGGCTCGCCGGGGGCGGCGAACTATGCGGCAGCGAACGCTTTTCTCGACTCGTTGGCGTGGCATCGACGTGCCGAAGGCAGGCCGGCGCTGAGCATCGACTGGGGGCCATGGGCCGGGCTTGGTTTTTCCGCTCAGCAGCGCGGTCACTTCACCCAACACGGCGTTGAGGCCATGCCGGCAGCGGAATGCCTTGCAGCGCTATCGTATTTGCTGACGCGGTCTGTTACGCAGGCCGCGGTCCTCGACGTCGACTGGGCGCGGTGGCGCTCGGGATTACGCCCGGGCATGAACCCACCACTGCTCACGGATCTTCACCCTGAACTCCCCGGCGGCCCGGAAACGGGCACTGCGCCCGGGCCGGGAAGCAGCCTCAATGACGCACTGCAGGGCGCGGGACCGGTGGAGCGCCGTCGGCTGCTCGAGTCGTACTTGCGTGATCTCACTGCCGGCAAACTCGGTCTGGCCCCATCGAACCTCGACATTGCCTCGCCGCTGAGCTATCTCGGCGTCGACTCGCTGATCACGTTGGAGCTGCGCCTGCAGATTGAACGCGACTTGGGCATCATCGTTCCGGTCGCCCGGCTACTGGATGGGCCCAGCGTGGCCAGCCTCTCCGGCTGGCTGAGCGACCAGCTGTCCGCCACCGGTCCGGCCCCGGCGGTAGCCGCGGCACCGCCGCCTGAGACTGACGGCGCCCCATCACACGAGATCGACCTGCTCACCCGGGTACCTGAGCTTTCCGACGATGCCGTGGAAGAGCTGCTGCAGAAGGTCATCGCCGAGCGAGAGCTTGTTGTGAAGGAAGGTAGCGATGACGGATAAGCCCATCGACATCTCAGGCCTCTCACCGGAGAGAAAACGCGCGCTGCTGTCCCAGCTCCTCATGGCGGAAGCGGAGAACTCGGCCTTGGTGTATCCGCTGTCGTATGGGCAGCGATCCCTGTGGTTCGTCCATAAACTTGCACCCACCAGCGCCGCCTACAGCATCACGTATGCCGGGCGGATCCGCGGTGAGCTCGATGTGCCGGCATTGGAACGCGTGGTCCAGGCACTCGTTGACCGGCATCCGATGCTGCGGACCACGTTCACCGTGCGCGACGGACAACCGGTGCAATTCGTTCATCCGAAATGGCCGGTGCGGATCGCCCAGCACAACCTCGGCCCCGGCGAGCTCGAGCTCGACGAGTGGATCCGCCGGGAAACCGATCGTCCGTTCGACCTCTACACCGGCCCGGTGGTGCGGCTCACGCTGCTCAAGCGCACACCCGACCAACATGTACTGCTGCTGGTGGTGCACCATATCGCCGTCGACTTCTGGTCAATCGACGTCATTCTCGACGAGCTCCGCCTGCTGTATGCCGCTGAGCACGGGGCGAACCCGCCTGCACCACCCGCGGAGCACTACGTTGACTACGCGGACAGGCAGTCCCGAATGCTCGCGGGTGTCGAAGGCGAGCACCTCTGGCGTTACTGGCGTGAGCAGTTGGCCGGCGAGTTGCCGGTCCTTCGATTGCCGACCGACCGGCCGCGACCGGCTGTGCAGACCTACCGGGGCGCCGTTCACCGTTTTACCCTCGACGGCACGCTGACGGCTGGGCTCACGCAGGTAGGCCGGACCGTTGGTGCGACGCCTTACATGACACTGCTGGCGGCCTACGTCACGTTGCTGCACCGCTACAGCGGCCAGGACGACCTTGTCATCGGCTCACCCTTCGCGTGTCGTGACCGGGCAGCGCTGGAGGGTCTGGTTGGCTACCTTGCCAATCCGGTGGCCCTACGCGCCGACCTGCGCGACGACCCGACGTTTACGGTCCTCCTCGGTCGCGTCAAGGACACCGTGCTGGGCGCACTCGCACATCAGGACTATCCCTTCCCGTTGCTCGTCGAGCGGCTTCGGGTCGCGCGCGACGGGAGTCGCACGCCACTGTTCCAGGTCTCGTTTGCGTGGGAACAACCGCGCCGCTTTTCCGACGGGCCCGGTTTGGAAAGCGGGGGGCTTAACCTGGAAACCATCCACATCGGGCAGGGCGGCGCCCCGTTCGACGTGATGATGGAGATGTCCGAACAGAGCGGGAAGCTGTGCGGGGCGCTGCAGTACAACACGGACCTCTTCGACGCGGTGACGATCGAGCGGATGGCCGGGCACTTCGCGACGCTCGTCGATGGGATCATCACCGAGCCCGGCACGCACGTTTCGCAGCTGCCGTTGCTGTTCGGAGAGGAGCGTCGTCAGCAGGCAGCATGGAACCGAACCGAGGTCCGTTACGACGCCGAGACCTGCCTACACAAGCTGGTAGCGGCATCGGTTCGGCGCAACCCGAACGCTGTCGCGATGACGTGTGATGATCATGAGTTGACGTACGCGGAGCTCGACCGCCGAGCCGAGAGTCTGGCGCACCGGCTGCAGCACCTCGGTGTCGGTCCCGACACTGTGGTACCTGTCCTGCTGGACCGCTCAGCGGATCTGGTGGTGGCGCTGCTGGGCGTCCTGAAGGCAGGCGGTGCCTTCATGCCGCTGGATCCGGCGCAGCCCGTGAACCGGATGGCCGCGATGCTGGCTGACGTGCCGGCCGCGCCGGTCTGCGTGACACACCGGTGCCACCTGCACCGCTTGCCGCCGGGCTTCACCGGTGACCGGCTGTACCTCGACCTGCCGTCGATAACATCGGTCGACGACGCGGTCACCGCAGCCATCGACACGACGGCGACAAACCTCGCCTACGTCATCCATACGTCCGGTTCCACCGGGGTGCCGAAGGGAGCGCTCAACACCCATGCCGGGATTTGCAACCGGCTGCTCTGGATGCAGGACGCCTACGGGCTGACCCCCCACGACAGGGTGCTGCACAAGACCCCGATCAGCTTCGACCCCGCCGTCTGGGAGATCTTCTGGCCGTTGATCGTCGGGGCACGGGTTGTTATTGCAAAACCTGAGGGCCACAAGGACGCCTCGTACCTGGTTCGGACCATCACCGAGCAGGCAATCACCACAGCGCATTTCGTCCCGTCGATGCTGCGCCGCTTTCTCGCCGAACCCGGCGTGGCCCGGTGTGCCGGGCTGCGCAGGGTGTTCTGCAGCGGTGAGGCGCTGCCCGCTGACCTGCGGGATGATTTCCTGGCCACACTGGATGCCGAGCTGTACAACCTGTACGGGCCCACCGAGGCCGCGATCGATGTCACGCATTTCCACTGTGAAGCCGGGACCGGCCCGGTGGTCCCGATCGGGCGACCGATCGCCAACGTCCGCATTCACCTTCTGGACGACTATCTCCAACCGGTGCCGGTGGGGGTGCCCGGTGAGCTGTTCATCGGCGGGGCCGGGGTGGCGCGCGGCTACCTCGACCGCCCCGACCTGACGGCTGCCAGCTTTGTCGCCGACCCGTTTGCCGACGAACCCGGCCAACTTCTCTACCGCACCGGCGACCTGGCCAGGTATCTGCGGGACGGCAATATCGAATACCTGGGACGTCGCGACTACCAGGTGAAGATCAACGGTTTCCGGATCGAGCCGGGCGAGGTGGAGGCCGCACTGGCGAAACACCCCGCAGTGCGCCAGAACGCGGTGGTGGCCAGAAACGATGACCACGGCAACACCCTGCTTGTCGCCCATGTCGTGCCGGCCGACGGCGACGCGCCGTCGACAGCCGAGTTGCGCCGCTTCCTGCTGGAGTTGCTCTCAGCGGCGATGGTGCCGGCCGTCTTTCAGGTGACCGACGCGCTCCCGCTCACGTCGAGCGGAAAGGTGAACCGCCGAGCCTTGATGGCGGCGGATGTGGCGCCGGGACCCCCGCAGGCGGGGTACGTGGCTCCGCGCACCCACACCGAGCGGATTCTCGCCGAGATCTGGTGTGAGGTACTCGATTTGGAGCGGGTCGGGGTCAACGACGACTTCTTCGCGCTCGGCGGTGCCTCGACCCAGGGCCTGGAGGTCGCGGTGCGGGCGAACGCGCTCGGCCTGGCCCTTCGGCCGGAGTCGATGTTCGTCTACGGCACAATCGCCGACCTGGCCGCCGAATACGGGCCGCTCACCGACGACGACCCGGACCATCAGGAAGGCGCGGAATCCAGGTGGGACCGGGGTATCGAGGCGAGCGTGTTGGCGCCAGGGCCCGAGCAGCCGGTGCAATCCAACGGCCCCGAGACGCAGAACACCGTGATCGAAAGCCTCGGTGTGTACCTGCCGGCGCGGACAGTGTCGACCGAGACGGTCCTGGCAAAGTGCGCCAACGAGATCCGCATACCGTTGGAACGCCTGACCGGCATCAAGAACCGACGGATGGTCGGCGACGGCGAGTTCTCCATCGACCTCGCCAGGCAGGCGGCGGCCGACTGTCTGGCCCGGTCGAGCTATCGACCGGAAGAGATCGACCTGGTCATCTCCTGCAATATCTCGCGCTGCGACGGACCCGGGCACAAGTTCACCTTCGAACCCAGCACCGCCTCGCGGCTGCGTGATCAATGCGGTCTGGTCAACGCGCTGACCTTCGACATCTCCAACGCGTGCGCGGGAATGTTCACCGGCATCGCCGTGGCGGACGCATTCCTGAAGGCCGGGCTGGCTCGTTCCGTCATGGTGGTCAGCGGCGAATACATCAGCCACCTCACTGAGACAGCGCAAAACGAAATCGAGGGGCCGATGGACCCACGGCTTGCCTGCCTGACTCTCGGTGATGCCGGTGCTGCGGTGATCCTGGAGCGCGGTCCCAACAACCGGGTCGGCTTCCACGACATCGACATGACCACAGTGAGCCGGTACAGCAAGCTGTGCATCGCCAAGGTGACCGACGGCCCGCACGGCGGTGCCATCATGGTCGCCGACTCCGTCACGCAGACCGCGGTCGCGGTCAAGCATTCGGTGCCCTACGTCGCTGCCGTCATGCAGCGGCACGGATGGCGACCGGAGTACTGCGACCACCTGCTCATGCACCAGACGTCGGCGGCGTCGATCAATGACGCGGTTACCGCCATCAACCGGATGTTCGGGCAAACCGCGGTAGGCGGCGGCAACGTCATCAACAACCTGGCTGAGCGGGGCAACACCGCCACCACGACACACTTCGTCGCAATGATGGACAATGTCCGCGGCGGTCGAATCAATTCGGGCGACAACATGGTCTTTTCCATCACCGGATCCGGACAGACGGTGGGCGCCGCGCTGTACACCTTCGACGACCTGCCCGACCGGGTGCGCCGGGGGACCGACGCACGTCACCGCCACGTCGTTCGGGCCGGCAGCCACCGCAAAAACGTGCCGGCGACCCCTCGGGTGTGCATCGACAGCGTCGGCGTCGCTCCCGCTTCGCAATCTTCTCCGCCGCACTCGCTGGAGCTCGCGGTGCAAGCGGCAGCGGCCTGCCTCGACCACAGTGGTCTGGATCGGAACAAGCTTGGTCTGATCATCCACGCCGGCGTCTATCGCGACGAATTTCTCAGCGAGCCGGCGGTGGCCGCGCTTGTCGCCGGTGAACTCGGGATCAACGACGAAGTGGAGTCCGCTGACGGGCCCAAGACCTTCACCTTCGACGTCCTCAACGGCGCGGTCGGCTTCCTCACCGCCTGCCACGTCGCCGCCGGAATGATCGGGGCGGGAAAGACCGACCATGCGATGGTGCTGGCCTCGGAGATCGAAAACAACACCCCCGAAAGCGGCTATCCGTTGAACGGCATCAGCCAGACCGGCTCGGCGGTGTTGCTGGGCAGCAGCGAGGGCTCGACGGGGTTCGGCCGGTTCGTCTTCCAGCACCATCCCGAATACGGCGGGGCACTGGCCAGCTACACCCAGCACCGGGACGGGCGGACCTTTCTGCAGATCGACCGCGACCCCAGCCTGGACGCCATCTACGTCGACTGCATCCCCTCCAGCGTCAAGGAACTTTTGACGCTGGAGGGACTGGACCCCGCCGACATCGCAATTGTGTTCCCGCCGTATCTGTCTCCGGCGGCGCTGCGCGAACTGGCCGCCCGAATCGGCATCCCGAGATCACGATTCGTCAACCTCGCCGTCGACACCGACCCCTTCACCTCGTCGCTGCCGTATGCGCTGGAGCACGCCCGCCGACACGGGCTGTCACGGCCGGGCGACCTCGCGCTCATCGTGGCCGTCGGCTCGGGTGTCGAGGTCGGTTGCACCACCTACCGCTTCTGATTCCCATGCCTGCACTGGTCACCGGAGGAACCGGGTTCGTCGGGTCGAACCTGGTGGCTGCCTTGATCGATCGAGGGATCAGGGTCCGGGTGCTGCAGCGCGCAACCTCATCGACGGCGGCGCTGGACGGGCTGGACTATGAGATGTGTGTCGGCGACGTGCTTGACGATGCTGACACGCTCGCTGCCATGATGGCCGACTGCGCCTGGGTCTTCCACACCGCGGCGATCTCCGACTACTGGCGATACCGCGGGCGTAAACGTCTCTACCGCACCAATGTCGAGGGGACACGCAACATGTCGGTCGCCGCCCTGCGCGCGGGTGTGCAACGGCTGGTCTTCACCAGCTCGCTCGCCGCGCTGCACGTGCGGGCACCCGGGCGAGAGCTCACCGAGGCCGACCACTTCAACATGCGTCCCCGCAGGTTCCCCTACGAGTACAGCAAGCATCTCGCCGAATGCGAGCTGCGCCGCGTGGTCGCCGCGGGCCTGCCCGCCGTGACGGTCAACCCGTCGGTCGTCATCGGGCCGCGCGACGTCAACCGCATCGCCAGCGCGATGTTCGTCTGGGCCGCGCGTGGCCGACTCCGGATCGCCGCACCCGGTGGCACCAACTTCGTGTCGGTCACCGACGTCGTGCACGGGCACATCGCGGCAGCTGAACGCGGCCGGGTCGGTGAGCGCTACATCCTGGCCGGTGAGAATCTGAGTTTCCGTGACGCTTTCGCGACGGTGTGCGACATCGTCGGTCGGCCCGGACCGTCGCTCGTCCTGCCGCGCTGGACCATACCGGTGGCGGCCGCCGCGGTGGGCGCGGCCCGCGCCGTGGTCCGCCCTCGCCTGCCCATCGACGGAAAGCAGACGCGGCTGTCATCTGCTGTTATATACGCCGACGGCTCGAAGGCCCGAGACGAGCTCGGCGTGCCCGCTACGCCGTTCCGCACGGCGGCGAAGAGCGCATACAAGTGGTATCTCGAAAACGATTACCTCCGGGGCTAGGCCACCATCCCCGAGACACGGAGACAGCGATGACACTCACGATCGACGCGGTGCCCGACTTCACCGGCGACGTGGTCCTTCCCGACAGCGCCGCCTACGACTCGGCGCGGGAGGTCTTCAACGGCCTGATCGACAAGCGGCCGAGCGTTGTACTCCGCTGCCGCTCCCGCGCCGACATCGTCGCCGCCATCCGCTACGCCGTCAGCTCCGGAGCCGAGATCGCGGTGCGTTGCAGCGGGCACAGCGTGGCAGGACACTCCTCGACCGACGGCGGTATCGTCATCGACCTCTCTTTGATGCGCGGCGTCGTTGTCGACCCCGAGCACCGAATCGCGGTCGTCGAGCCCGGTGCGACCTGGCGCGACATTGACCAGGCCACCTCCCGCTACGGACTCGCCTGCCCCGGCGGGGTGGTGTCAACGACGGGCGTCGGCGGGTTCACGCTCGGCGGCGGCGTCGGCTGGTTGTCCCGGACATACGGGTTGACCTGCGACAACCTAACCGCCGCGGAGCTGGTGCTGGCCAGCGGGGAGGTGCTTTACGTCAGCGAGTTGCAGAACCCGGAGGTGCTGTGGGGACTGCGCGGTGGCGGCGGCAACTTCGGGGTGGTCGCACACTTCGTGCTCGACCTGCACCCGGTCGACCACGTCATCGCAGGCGTGCGAGCTTACGACGACTCCGACGCCGACGCCGTACTTGAACACTTCCGCGCCCAGATGGACAACGCCGACGACCACCTCGCGTCGATTGTGGACTTCGGGACCGAGGAGAGTTCAGGACGCCGCCTGGTCACGATCCTCGGCTGCTCGACCGGATCCGATGAGGTCGGTCAGGCCGGTATCGGTGCACTGCTGGACATGGGCGGGGTTACCGCCGAACCGGTGATGGCGCTGCAGCGCAAACTCTCCTATCCCACCTGGCAGCAGGTACTCGACCACACGGCCGCATTCGGTCGGCTGAACTATTGGAAGTCGGTCTTCCTGACGGAGTTATCGGACGAGGCCATCCGACGCATCGCGCTGCTCGGACGAACTCGCCCCGCGCCGCAAACACGTCTACACGTGATCAGGCTCGGCGGCTTTTCCAGCCGGGTTCCGCCCCAGGCGACGGCCTTTT
Organism: Mycobacterium sp.; assembly: GCF_052143115.1. GTDB lineage: Bacteria > Actinomycetota > Actinomycetes > Mycobacteriales > Mycobacteriaceae > Mycobacterium. The sequence goes on along the minus strand of NZ_JBKQTQ010000073.1, from coordinate 53,307 downwards.
CGGCCCGCAACCATCCCTACATCGTCCATCTGATCACCACGTGGACCGACCCCGCCGACACCCAACGATGCACGTCGTGGACCAACGAAGCATACGAAACCTTGCGTCCCCTCGGCCCGGCAAGCGCGTATCTCAACTTCGTCGGCGATGAAGGGCAGGCCCGCATCCGGGCCAGCTTCGGTGAAGTCAGCTACCGGCGCCTCGCCAGGCTGAAGGCTCGCCTCGACCCGGACAACCGCTTCGCCCTCAACCAAAACATCGAACCCGCAACGCATACGTGAACCCGGACGCCGAAGCCGGCACCGATGACCCCTACCTCGCACTCTGCTGTGGCATCATGGAATCTCCCCAGACGGGATCATCCCTCGAGTGCGAAACCATATGACCGCGTTGCGGATTGCAGGCTCGATGGGTCCCACTACATAGCGCAGTTCGCGCGCCGCCTTATCGCACCGGTACCGGTAGCGGTCGGTGAACGCGTATCCGACGGACATCGAGTTCACTGTGGTTTCCCGACCGGTGACGACCTCGAACAGGTCGCCGGTCTTACCCGCGATCCATGCGACTGGATAGGGCAGCCGTCTACGCGGCGGGTCGACCCCGACCACCCGTGCCACTAGCTCCAGGTAGTCGCGATACGTCAGCTCCTGGCCGCCCAGGATGTAGCGTTCGCCGCGTTTCCCGTGCAACCAGGCGGCGATCATCCCACGCGCCACCTCGCAGACATCCGCGAAGTTGTTGTATCCCGGTGTCCAATAAGGAATTCTGCGGTTGGCGACCTCGACGATGAGACGGCCGGAACTGGGTCTGGCATCGAGCGGGCCTACCAGATAGGTGGGGTTTACGATGACTGCATCCAACTTGTCGCAGGCCCGCTGCACGAGGATTTCGCCACGCCGTTTGGTGACTGGGTAGGCCGATGCCAGCCCGGCTCTGTCCCACGCCCATGGCGTCTGCTCGTCGGCGGGTGTGCCATCGGATGTGGGTCCGATCGTGTTCGCGGTCGAGGTATGGACGACCCGCGGCGTACTGACGGCAATCGCGGCTTCGACGACAGCTCGCGTCGCATCAACGTTGACGGCCGAGATCGCAGGTGTGATCGTTCGCTTGGTCGAAACGCATGCAGCGCAATGGAAGACAACGTCGGCGTCGGCGAACACATTGCAGAGTTCTGCTACCGAACCGAGGTCAGCGCATACCCACTTGATCGGGAGGTCGGCCAGCGAACTCGTATCGGTGCTCGGGCGTCGCGTCGCGGTCACGGTGTGCCCCTGCGCGATCAGTTCGGCGGCCAGGTTGGCCCCCAGCAGCCCGCTTGCTCCGGTTACCACGGCGTGTGCCATCGGGTTTTCCGTTCAAAAGAGCATTGCAGTAGTGGATGTCGGCTGCCGCATCCAGCTGTCGACCCAGTTCGGTGGCACAGTCCGGAAGTACGCCATCGTCGACGCCGCATGACCCATTACAGGTCAACCCGAAGCTGGTGTGCGATGCGGCGCGGCCGGTGGTGGGCCCACGGGCGCGCTGATTCCAGTTGCGCCGCAAGCGAAATGAGTGTGGACGCATCGTGGGGTCGCCCGACCAGATGGACTGCCTCGGGCAGGCCGTCGGCCGAGATCCCGGCCGGAATCGACATGGCTGGCTGGCCACTGTAATTCTGCGGGAAGGTGAACGGGATGAACTTCAACAGCCGCAACATGGCCCGGGTTGGCCCTAATCCTTCAAAATATCCGATACGCACTGGCGATATCGCCAGCACCGGTGTCATCAGCACGTCGCAGTCGGCGATTGGACGCAGCGAGCGCTCGGTGAGGCGGCCCTCGGCGGCCAGCGCGGCGAGCCAGCCAGTCGGGGATCAGCCGGCTGGTACGCGCCTCGGCTCGCATGCGACGCTCCAGCAGCTCGGGTGTTGGCAGCCGGTCGATTTCATGGGCGAAACCATTCATGAATAAGGCGAGCACGGCGGCGATCCCGGCCGGCGGATAGACCGGGTCACGCTCTACGACCTCGTGGCCGAGCGAGCAGAGCAACTCGGCAGTCTCCACCACCGGGCGGCGCACCTCCTCGCTGACCGGCACGGAAACCACCGGCTTGAACGACATCGCGATCCGCAGACGACCCGGCGCCCGCGACACCGCGTTTATTAATGGCGGTGCCGGCGGGGGTGAGGGGATCTCGTCGTTCGGCTCGGCGCCGGTCATCGCGTCGTGTAACAGCGCCACGTCGGCGACGCTGCGAGCCAGCGGCCCGATGTGATTCAGCCCGTGGAACCGGTAGGCCCGCTCGGGTGCCTGCTTGGTGCTGATGCGCCCACGTTGACCCTTCAGACCCACCAGCCCGCAGCAGGCGGCCGGGATGCGAACCGACCCGCCGCTATCGCTGCCCGTCGCCCCGGGCACCATCCCGGCGGCCACCGCGGCGGCCGAACCGCCACTGGAACCCCCGGATGTGCGGTACAGGTCCCACGGATTGCGGGTAACCCCCCAGGTCGCCGACTCGGCCACCGGGTAGCCACCGAACTCGGACAAATGCGTCTTGCCGATGATCACCGCCCCGGCCGCCCGAAGGCGTCGCACAGCGGCGCTGTCGGTGCTCGCCGGACCCATATCGATCGCGGTGCCGCACATCGACGAAACCCCCGCCACATCGGTGTCGTCTTTGATCGCGATCGGCACGCCCGCCAGCGGCAACACCTCACCGGCGGCCAGTCGCCGCTCGACCTGCGCCGCTTCTGCCATCGCCTGCTCGGCCAGCACGACGCGAAACGCGTTCAACAACGGGTCCAGTCGGGCGATCCGCTCCAGATAGAGCGCCACCAGCTCATGCGGTGAAACCTGACGATCGCGCACCAGCTGCGCCTGGCGCGCCACCCCGGTAAAAACCAGACCCCCATCATCAGCGGTGGTCATCGTGTCTTCCTTCACCCCCACCCCTGACCGAGTGTATGCACACGTTCGCCGACGCTGCCAAGCACCACTGCGCGACGGTACCGTAGCCGTCCGGGCACACTTAACCGTTACTTCGGCGAATCATGGCCAACCGCAAAGACAATCAGCCCAATAACGCCTGCGGCATCACCACGGGCTGAATCTGATTGGCGCCCTGGTAGGTCTGGTATCGACAAGTTCGCGACATCGCGCTGCACGACTTCGGGCTCTTGGTCGCAGCAGTTGCTCTGGTGTGGGCTTGGCGCGGCCTTCGGTCGCCCAAGATCATCTGCGTATCACGAAGGCAGCGACGCCAAATGACCACACTCAACCACCGGAATCACCACGTGACCCCGCCTTCCGTGCTACAAAGAATTGAATACCCGATCCCAGATCTCGCCGCCGCCGAACAGGCGGCGGCGTTCCTTCGAATGCTGAGTACATCGGTGAACTGCGAGAGCCGGCGCGCATGCGAATGTTGATCACCGCGTTGCGGGACCTGCAGTGGCGGCGGCGACGCTTCATCACCGCGGCCATCGGCACCGGAATGGTATTCGCGCTGACCTTCATCATCACCGGGCTGACGCACGGTTTTCGTGTCGAGGCCCAGCATGTGGTCGACTCGCTGGGCATTGACACCTACATCATCGCGGCGGGCGCAGTAGGTCCGTTCATGGGCTCGTCGAGGTTCCCGGAGGCAGAAACAGGGGTGATCGCCCGGCTCCCGGGCGTCGAATCGGCGATCCCGGTGGTCTACGGCAACACGATCCTGCAAGATCGTCGCTCGCCGCAAAACGTGAACGTGTACGGAGTGCCCGAACGCGGATCCGGGATGCCGCCGATCGCAGCGGGGCGCGCACCGTCGAAGCCCGGCGAGGTTGCCATGTCGACCACCCTGGGGCGATCCATTGGCGACGAAGTCGAGATCGGTGCGAACATGCTGCGGATCGTCGGGCTCGTCGGCAAATCCACTACGCTCGCGGGCCAAGCCAACGCGTTCCTTACCGTCGCGGGGGCGCAGCGGTTGATGTTTTCCGGCCAGCCGGTGATTTCCGCCATCGGCTTGCGCGGCACACCCGCCCAGGTACCCAACGGCTACCGCATCGTGGATCGCCACGCTGCGGTGGATGACATGGTGCGCCCGCTGCAGGGGGCCCGCCTGGCGATGTCGTACATGGCGATTCTGCTGTGGGCAGTGGCGGGCCTGATCGTGGGATCGCTGATCTATCTCTCTGCGTTGGAGCGCACCCGCGACTTTGCGGTGTTCAAAGCTCTCGGCGCCACTACTCAGTCGGTGCTCGCCGGGCTAGCGCTACAGGCGGTGCTCGTCGCGTTGGTCGCCTCGGTGCTCGGTGGGCTGCTCGCGGTGGTGCTCGGTCCGCTGTTTCCGATGCTCGTGGTGGTGACCACCTCGGCGTTCCTGTCGTTGGTCGTGACGGCGGTGGTGATCGGTCTGTTGGCGAGCTTGGCAGGCCTGCGCCACGCGGTGGCTGTCGACCCGGCGCTGGCGTTTGGAGGTCCATAAGTCGTGGGTGATCTCCGCATCAAAGATCTCGTCGTCGAGTACTCCGACGGCGGCGACGCGATCCGCCCGATCGACGGTCTGGATCTGAAGATCACGGCTGGATCGCTGGTGATCGTGTTGGGCCCCAGTGGATGTGGAAAGACGACGTTGTTGTCGTGCCTGGGCGGCATCCTCAGCCCGACTAGCGGTTGCATCGAATTCGGCGATGTCGAGGTAACCGCGCTAGACCGCCGCGAGCTGATCGCCTACCGACGCCACACCGTAGGCATCGTCTTTCAGATGTTCAATCTGGTGCCAAGTCTCACCGCGCTCGAGAACGTGATGGTGCCGATGTGGATTGCTGGGTGGTCGCAACGGGTGGCGCGCGAACGCGCCCACGAATTGCTGACACGCGTCGGACTGCAGGACCGCATGACACACCGGCCGGGTGACCTAAGCGGCGGTCAGCAACAACGGGTGGCGTTTGCCCGCGCGATCGCCTTGGATCCAAGGCTGATATTGGCCGACGAACCCACGGCACACTTGGACTTTGTCCAGGTGGAAGAGGTGCTGCGGCTACTCCGGGAATTGGCGACAGGTGAGCGCATCGTCGTGGTAGCGACCCACGACACCCGGATCCTGGCACTTGCTGACCGCGTCGTCGCGCTCGTGCCGCCTTTCACCTCCACCGACCGAGAGCCGGAAACCGTCCGTCTCACACCCGGCTCCGTACTGTTTGAACAGGGCAGCATTGGAGACTTGATCTACATCGTCTCCGAAGGCGAACTGGAAATCGTGCGTGAACCCGCAGGCGGAGGCGAAGAACTCCTCAAGGTCGCCACCCCCGGCGACTACTTCGGCGAGATCGGACCGTTGTTCCGCATGCCCCGCTCGGCCACCGTGCGCGCCCGCACCGATGCAACAGTGGTTGGCTACACCGTGGAGGCATTCCGCGAGCGACTCGGGACGTCCACCGAGCCTCATCTCATCGAGCACCACGAGATCGACATAAAGTAGGAAACGCCGAGGACCACCACCTCGATCTCGGGATGCACCGCTAGACGAAGCCGCGCCGATGTTACTAGTCGCGATGGTCGCCGGAGTCAGCCCGGGTATCGGTGCAGCTAATGCAGTGATGCTTACCGGGGCCGGGTATCGGGTCGTCGTTAACCATCGCGCCGGTGCCTCCCCGGCGGACGAGATGGTCGCGCCCTGGCCTGCACTAGCCCTGTGGTCGCTTGCCGGCCGCGACCTCGTCCGGATATGCGTCGTAGAACGGCACATATCCCTCGTCGCGGCCGGCCAACACATACAGCGGGTCCTCGATGTCAGGGCCGTAAGCCTCGTCGCGCAGAGCCACCTTGCGGCTCTTGAACGTGGTGGTGTGCTCCATCGCTTCGACCACCCGCAGGAACAGCGGCAGCGCATACGTCGGCAGCTGGTCGTAGACGGTGTGGGCGAGTGCTTTCCCGTCGAACTCGGCGCCGTCGCGCAGCTTGACCGCGGCCATTCCGGCGCGCCCGCCGGTGCGCGGAATCTCCACGCCGAAGACAGTGCACTCCTCGACGGATTTGTCGGACCCCAGCGCGCGTTCCACCTCTGTGGTGGCGACGTTCTCGCCCTTCCAGCGGAAGGTGTCGCCGAGTCGGTCGACGAAGGCGGCGTGGCCCATGCCCTGCGGGCTCATCACGTCACCGGTATTGAACCAGCAGTCGCCCTCACGAAAAGCGTTGCGCACCAACTTCTTTTCGCTCGCGGTCGGATCAGTGTAACCGTCAAACGGTTGCAGCCGGTTGACCGGGCTGAGCAGCAGACCGGGCTCACCCGAGGGCACCCGTCGCACCCGGCCATCCTCGCCGCGCAGCGGCGCGCCGGTGTCGGGGTCGTACTCCACGTATGCCAACGGCATCGGCGCAACGCCGGTCGACTTAGGCACATTGAAGATGTTGATGAACGCGACGTTGCCCTCGCTGGCCGCGTAGAACTCGCAGACCCGCGCGATGCCGAACCGCGTGGTGAATTCGTCCCAGATCTCCGGGCGCAACCCGTTGCCGGCGATCAGTCGCACTTTGTGGGCGCGGTCGGTCGGCTTGGGGGGTTGGTTCAGCAGATACCGGCAGATCTCACCGATGTAGATGAACGCCGTGGCCCGGCTGGCGATCACTTCGTCCCAGAACTTCGATGCCGAAAACGACTTGCCCAGCGCCAGCGTCGATCCCGAGTTGATCACCGATCCGACCGCGACCGTCAGCGCGTTGTTGTGATACAGCGGCAGACAGCTGTACAACGTGTCGGAACCCTTCAGCCGCAAACCCAGCCCGCCGAACGCCCCCAACGCGGCAAGCCACCGACGATGGGTCATCACGCTGGCCTTGGGGTGCCCGGTGGTGCCGGACGTGAAGATGTAGAACGCGGTGTCTTTGGCCAGCACCGCCGACGCCGACGCGGGGTTGGTCGTGGGCGCGGTGGCGGCGAGGCGCTCCACCTCCTCGATCGTCGTCGGCGCGACGCCGGGCGCGCCGCACTCGTCCACCGTCTCAACCAAGTCGGATTCAACGACCAGCACTTTGGCGTCCAGCAGCCCCAGGCTGTACGCGAGAACCTCGCCGCGCTGGTGGTAGTTGAGCATCCCGGCGACCGCGCCGCATTTGACCGCGGCCAGCATCATCAGCACCGCATTGGGCGAGTTGCGCAGCATGACCCCGACCACGTCGCCACGACCGACACCACGCGCTGCCAGCACCGCGGCATAGCGGTTGGCGGTCGCGTTGGCCTCGCGGTAGGTCAGTTGCTGCTCGCCGAACCGGATGAACACCCGGTCGCCGAACCGGGCGGCGCGTTCCTGGAACACTTTGCCGATCGACGTCTTGGAGGTCGGCCGGGCCAGCAGCCCGGTGAGCACCCCGCGGATCATCACCGGAGCGTCAGTCAACAAGCCGGGCACCCGGGTCGCGATATCGATCAGCCCGACCGACGTGCGGGCCCCGGAGTCGTGTTCGGACACTGTTATCCCTCGATTCGCGCGACGACAGATGGCGGCCAGCCTAACCCGCTCAGCGGGGTGTGCAGGCCGCCAGTGCCGCGCTCACCTCGTCGACTACCATCAGCCGGTCCAGCGCGGCTTGCGACACATAACCGCTGTCGACCAGTCCGTGCAGCCACGCCCGTAACCCATCGAAATGTCCGGCCGGGTCCAGCATCACCACCGGTTTGTTGTGCATACCGAGATACCCGCCGGTCCAGGCCTCAAACAGCTCCTCCAGCGTGCCGATGCCGCCCGGCAGCGCAATGAACGCATCGGCGCGGTCCTCCATGATCTGTTTGCGCTCCCGCATGGTGTCGGTGACGATCAGCTCGTCGGCATCGGTGTCGGCGACTTCGCGACGTACCAGCATCTTGGGGATGACGCCGACCGTCCAGGCGCCGCGGGCCCGTGCGGCGGTGGCCAACGCGCCCATCGCGGAGACGTTGCCGCCGCCCCAGACCAGAGTCCAGCCCCGGTCGGCGATCGCTTCGCCGAGTTCGGCGGCCAACGCCAACAACTCGGGGTGAGTGGGACCGGACGCGCAGTACACACAGACCGCCCACGCCTGCGGTGCATCGCGTTTGGATTGCACAGTCGAAACCCTAATAGACCTAGTAGACGTAGTAGACCGCCTTGCCGCCGAGTGCATTTGGGCCTATTCGCATGCCGCTAGGGGTGCGCGCCATAAAATCCGGCGGTGCCGACTGCTTGGGTTACCGCGCCGGCGGAAGCCGTCCTGCAACCGATCGCGGCCACCTTGGACGACCCCCAGAGGTCCGGGGTGGTGCTGGTCGGCGCCGACGGCGCCGGCAAGACGCTGCTTGCGGGCAGTGCCGCCGAAAGTTTCGCCGCGGCTAAGCCGTCGATTGTCATGCGCCGGGTGGTGGGCACTGCGACCGGCCGGATCGTGCCGTTCGGCGCGTTCCGCGCCCTGCTCGACATCAACGAGACCGGCAGGCCCGCCGAGCTGCTGCGGGCCGCGCACGAATCGCTGACCGCTGACGGCGGCGAGCTGCTATTCGTGATCGACGACGCACACCATCTCGACCACCTGTCGGCCACGCTGGTGTACCAACTGGCGCTGAGTCGCTCGGCGCGAATGGTCGTCACGGTCCGTGCCGACACCGAGCTGCCCGACGCGGTCGCAGCACTGTCGGCCGATGAGCTGCTGACCGTGGTCGAGGTCGAGCCGCTAGATGAGCCGGCGACCGCCGCACTGCTGGAATCGGCCCTGGGCGCGCCGCCGGATGCCGCGGTCACCGACGAGGTGTTTCATCGCAGTCAGGGCAACCCGCTGTACCTGCGGCATCTCGTCGGCGACGGTGGCCTGGTTCAGGTCGACGGCGGCTGGCGCTGCCGCGACGAGAACCGTGTGTCACTCCCGGCCCTGATCGATGGCTATCTGTCCGGTCTGCCGACGCCGGTCCGCACCGTGCTGGATTATCTCGCGGCCGCAGAACCACTGCACCGCGGCGACCTGGCGGCGCTGGCCGGCGAGCCTGCCGTCGAGGAAGCGGAAACCGTCGGCGCGATCGCTTGCGATGAGCGGGAAATGGTGTATGCGGGCCATCCGCTCTACACCGACCGCGTCCGCGCGGCGCTGGCACCGGCCACCGCACGGGCGCTACGAACATCGCTGGTCGAACAGCTGGCGGCTAGACCATCCGGCCACATCGGCGACCAGCTGCGTCTATCGGCGCTGACCGTGGACAGCGACACTCCCGGCGCAGTCGCCGACGTCGTGACCGCGGCCCAACACGCGCTCCGGCTGGGTGAGTTGGAGCTCGCCGAACAGCTCGCCCGGGCGGCTCTGGACCGGTCGGGAGGACTGGCCGCGCGGCTTCCGTTGGCGCACGCGCTGGCCTGGCAGGGCCGTGGGCGAGAAGCCGGCGCGGTGCTGGAGGCGGTGGACCCCGCGCAGTTGTCGCAGTCCAAGCTGATCGAGTGGGCACTGCCGCGAGCCGCCAACCAGTTCTGGATGCTCAGCGAGCCGGAGCGGGCCACTGCGTTTCTGCAGACAACGCGGAACCGGATCTCGGCGCCGACGGCGTTGGCGACCCTCGACGCGCTCGCGGCGACCTTTGCGATGAACGCGGGCACTCCGCTGCGTGCGTTGCGGATCGCAGGCGAGGTGTTGGCGTCGCCGCACGCCGACGGGGTGGCCGTGGGATGGGCAGCGTCGGCGGCGGCGCTGAGCTCAGCGCGCACCGGCCGGTTCGACGACGTCGAGGCGTTGGCCGGGCGTGCGATGGCCGCCGACCATCCCGGTTTGCTCCGATTCACCAGCGGCTTCGGCCGGATCACCACCCTGCTGATGGCCGGGCGGCTCGACGAAGCCCGCGCATTGGCGCAGCGCTACACCGACTTCGCCGAGCTGCAGCAGCCGGGCCGGGCGATCGGCGAGACGTTGGTGGGCTACGTGGCAATCGCCCAGGGTGATTTCGACACCGCCGTCAAGCTGCTGAGCCGCGCCGCCGATCCGTTGGCGCGGACCGGCTATTCATGGGGTCCGCTGTCATTGACGCTGCTTGCTCAGGCGCTCGCCCAGCAAGGTGAACACCTCGAGGCCGCCAAGGTCTTCAGCCGGGCCGAGTCTCGACACGGCCTGAAATCGACGCTGTTCGCTCCGGAGTTGGCGCTGGCCAGGGCTTGGTCGAGAGCAGCTCGCGGCGACTCGACCGGCGCGATCGAAGCCGCCCGTCAGGCCGTGCAGGCCGCAGAACGCGGCGGGCAGTCCGCGATCGCACTGCGCGCGCTGCAGGACGCGACGCGGCTCGGCGACACCCGTGCCGTGCAGCGGGCCGAACGCCTGTCGATCGAGGTTAACTGCGTGCTCGGCAGGCTTACGCTGGCGCACGCCCGCGCGCTGGCCGACGGCGATGCCGCAGCGCTGGCCGACGTGGCCGCCGACTTAGCGGATCGGGGAATGCATCCTGCGGCCGCCGACGCGTCGGCACAGGCGCAGCGCGCTTAGCTACTCAGATAACTCCGCAGCATGGCCACCGCCGCGGTGATCTGGTCGACCGCCACCCGCTCGTCGCGGGTATGCGCCAAGTTGGGATCTCCCGGTCCGTAGTTGACCGCCGGAATGCCTCTGGCGGCGAACCGGGACACGTCGGTCCAGCCGTATTTTGCCCGCACCTGCCCGTTGGCCGCCTCGACCAAGGCCTTGGCGGCAGGCTTGGACAGCCCGGGCAGCGCCCCGGCGGCAAGGTCGGTCTGCTCGATCCGCACGTCGAGGCGAGCGAAAACCTCGTGGACATGGCGCAGCGCGGCCTCCGGCGAGCGGTCGGGCGCGAAGCGGAAGTTCACCGTCACCGACGCCGCATCGGGGATGACGTTGCCGGCAACGCCGCCGTCGATACGCACCGCCGACAGTCCTTCGCGGTAGGTGCAGCCGTCGATCTCGACACTGCGGACCTGATAACCCGCCAGCCGGTCCAGCACGGCACCAAGTTTGTGAATGGCGTTGTCGCCCAACCACGATCGCGCCGAATGCGCGCGGGTTCCGGTCGCGTGGACGACGATCCGCAGCGTGCCCTGACAACCTGCCTCGATGTAGCCGCCGGTTGGCTCACCCAGGATCGCCACGTCGGCCGACAGCCAGTCGGGTAACTCACGTTCGATGCGCCCCAAACCGTTTGCCGCGGATTCGATTTCCTCGCAGTCGTAAAACACCAGCGTCAGGTCGTGCGTGGGTGCTGTGATAGTGGCGGCCAGATGAAGGAAGACCGCGTCACCGGACTTCATGTCGGTGGTGCCGCAGCCGTGCAGCGAATCGCCGTCTCGGTGGCTCGGCAGGTTGCCGGCGACCGGAACGGTGTCGAGATGCCCGGCCAGCAGCACCCGAGTCGGCCGACCGAGCGCTGTGCGCGCCAGCACGGCATTGCCGTTGCGGATGATCTCGAAGCCGGACGTCTGCGCCCGCAGCGCGGCTTCCACCTCGTCGGCAATGCGCTTTTCCTGCCGCGACTCGCTGGGGATGTCGACCAGAGCTGCGGTCAGCTCGATCGGGTCGCCGCGTAGGTCCAGCACGAACCCAGCCTAGTGGGCGACCTCTACGGCCGAGCAGACGTAAAAGCTCCTTTCACACCGGCGTGTTGGGGGCCTTTACGTCTGCTCGGCTCGGGAAAGTAGCGTGGGGCACGTGACTGCAGCTTCAGGTATTGGTGTGGCGACGTTGGCCGGCAACGGGTCGGTCCTCGACACCTGGTTCCCCGCACCGGAACTGATCGAATCGGGCGACAGCGGCACGGTGCGGCTATCGGTGGCCGAGGTCCCCGGCGAGTTGGCGGCGCTGGCCGGACGCGACGACGACCGTGACACTGAGACCGTCGTGGTGCGCACCGTGATCGGTTCGCTGGACGACAAGGCCGTCGACGCCTACGACGCCTACCTGCGACTGCATTTGCTCTCGCATCGACTGGTCGCGCCGCACGGATTGAACGCCGACGGCTTGTTCGGGGTGCTGACCAATGTGGTGTGGACCAGCCACGGGCCCTGCGCGGTCGAGGGTTTCGAGATCGTGCGGGCGCGACTGCGCCGCCGCGGCCCGGTCGCGGTGTACGGCGTGGACAAGTTTCCCCGCATGGTCGATTACGTGGTGCCGACCGGCGTGCGCATCGCCGACGCCGACCGGGTGCGGCTGGGCGCGCATCTGGCGTCGGGAACGACGGTGATGCACGAGGGCTTCGTGAACTTCAACGCAGGCACATTGGGCGCCTCGATGGTGGAGGGCCGGATCTCGGCGGGCGTGGTGGTCGGCGATGGCTCCGACATCGGCGGCGGCGCATCGATCATGGGAACGCTGTCCGGCGGTGGCGCCGAGGTGATCTCGGTCGGCAAGCACTGCCTGCTCGGCGCCAACGCCGGACTGGGGATTTCACTGGGTGACGACTGCGTCATCGAAGCCGGCCTGTATGTCACCGCGGGCACCAAAGTCGCTCTGCCCGAAGGCAATTCGGTCAAGGCCCGTGAGCTCTCCGGCAGCAGCAACATGCTGTTCCGCCGCAACTCGGTGACCGGCGCGGTCGAGGTGGTGTCCCGCGACGGTCGCGGCATCGCGCTCAACGAAGACCTGCACGCCAACTAGGCGCGTCAGACGAGCAATTTCGTGGGCATCGCGGTTGGCTTGACGCCGTAGCGCGGGCCCATGCCGTAACCCCCGCGACCGGCGGAGGCGTACGCCGGCATGCCGGCCGCCAGGGCTACTCATGCCGCCGCCTTCTTCGGCGGGGGCAGTCCACCCCGAGCCCGCCAGCGGCGAAGCAGCGACCGGCTCGGCGGGCGTGGCCGCGGACAAACTGGCCGGCACCGATAACTTGCCGACCGAGGACGCTTCGCCCATTCCCGCCAAGACCGGCGCCCCACCGACGCTCGCAGCACTCACCGAGGAACCAGCTGGCCAGCCCGCGATACCGAGACCGCCGAAGCACGCCGACTGAGCTATCGGCTGCCTCCGGACACCTCAACCTTAGGAAGACATCTCTGCTACACCGGCACCCAGAGTGGATTGCAGCGCTGTTCCCTTGGTTTCGGGGAGCAGGTAGGTGCACACCAGGCTGGCCGCAGCGAGGATGGCCAGCATCGGACCGACCGCCCAGCTGCCGTAGGTTGCCTGCAATGTTCCGGCGATCAACGGCGGCAACGCGCCGCCGACGAGGCCGGCGAGGTTGACCGCTAACGCCGATCCGCTGTAGCGGTAACGGGTGGCGAACAGCTCGGGGATGAATGCGCCGGTAGGTCCGGAGCCGATCGCGGCGATCGCGGACATGCCGACGATGGCGATTGCGTACAGAACGGGCTGGCGGGTGTCCATCAACGGCATCACCGCAAGCGCCCATGGCACACATCCCGACCAGCCCAGCAACATCATGCGGCGACGCCCAACTCGATCGGACAGACTGGCCGATAGCACGACGGACGCGATGCTTGCCAGCCCGCCCAGCGCGCCGACGGCCCAGATGAAGCTCCGGGTGTAGCCGAGATGGAAATGGGCGTACACGGTCAGGTAGGTGTTTCCCATGTAGGCGAAGCAGAAGCCGCCCACGATGCTGCCCCCGGCCAACAGGATCTCCCGGCGCTGCAAGCGCAGCAACTCCGCGATCGGCGCGGTGGGAACCAGGTTTCGGGCCTTTTCCGCGGCGAACACCGGAGTTTCGTCGATCCTGAGCCGCACATACAGGGCAATACCGATCAGGCCGGCGCTGATCAGGAACGGTATGCGCCATCCCCACTGCATGAAGGCGGGGCTCTCTTCACCGATGCTGACGTTCACGGCTAAAAACGTCAGGCCGCTGAGGACCGCCGCGGTGCCGCCGCCGAGCAGGGTGAACATGCCATAACGGCCACGTCTGCCGGCTGGCGCGTGCTCGGCGCTCAGCAACGCCGACCCTGCCCATTCGCCGCCGACGGCGAACCCTTGCAGCAGCCGCAGCGCAATCAGGATCATTGGGGCGGCGGTACCGATGGACGCCGTGCTGGGAACCGCGCCGACGGTCACGGTGGCGACGGCCATGATCAGCAGCGTGGCGATCAGGGTTTTTTTGCGGCCCAGCCGATCCCCGAAGTAGCCAAAGGTGGCGGCACCGATCGGCCGAGACAGAAACGCACTGGCAAATGTGGCCATCGAGGCGATCGTGGCCAATGTGGGACTGAGGTGCGGGAAGAACACGGTGGGAAACACCAGCGCCGCCGCGGTGCCGTAGATCAGGAAGTCGTAAAACTCGATTGCCGAGCCGACCAGACACGCAGCAGCCACCCGTCGCATCGGTGTTTGGCTGCGTCGGTGCACGGTAACGACGGTAGGGGAAGGCGCCTCCCCTTGCCCACAACGAAGGCAGATGTCGCGCTGTAAAGACGCTGTAAAGACTCGGACGCCGTTGCCTCTCAGCCGCGGGTCAGCAGTTCTTTCTTGACCACCTTGCCCATCGCGTTGCGCGGCAGCGCGTCCACGATCCGCACCTCACGCGGCCGCTTGTGCACCGAAAGCTGCTGGGCGACATAGTCAATCAGCTCTTTCGGCTGCGCGTCGCCGACGACGAACGCGACGATGCGCTGGCCCAGGTCTTCGTCGGGCAGCCCGACCACTGCCGCCTCGGCCACCCCGGGATGCCCGAGCAGCGCCGTCTCGATTTCACCAGCGCCGACACGGTATCCGCCGGACTTGATCAGGTCGACCGACTCACGACCCACAATGCGATGCATACCGTCGCTGTCGATGACGGCGGCATCGCCGGTGCGGTACCAACCGTCGGTGTCGAACGCCTCGGCGGTGGCGTCCGGCCGATTCAGGTAGCCGTCAAACAAGGTGGGGCCGCGAACCTGCAGCCGGCCAATCGTTTCCGCGTCATGCGGCACCGGGCCACCGTCGTCGTCGACCAATCGGGTCTCGATGCCGGCCAGCGGCAGGCCGACCCAGCCGGGACGGCGCTCGCCGTCGGCGCGAGTGGACAGCGTGATCAGCGACTCGGTGGCGCCATAGCGTTCGACGGGCGCGTGCCCGGTGAGCCGGACCAATTGGTCGAATACCGGCACCGGCAGGCCGGCGCTGCCGGACACCAGCAGCCGCGCCGGCCGTAGCGCCTCGGCGGCCGCCGTGTCAGCCACCACCCGTGACCAGACCGTCGGCACACCGAAGTACAGCGTGCCGCCTGCGGCTGCGTAGGCTTCCGGCGTTGGTTTTCCGGTGTGTACGAAGCGGTTTCCGACTCGCAGTGACCCGAGCAGACCCAACACCAGACCGTGCACGTGGAAGAGCGGCAACCCGTGCACCAAGGTGTCCTCGGACGTCCATTGCCAGGCTTCGGCGAGCGCGTCCAGGTCGGCGGCGATCGCCTGGCCGCTCAGCTGCACCCCTTTGGGCGGGCCGGTGGTGCCCGAGGTGTAGATGATCAGCGCGGTGTCCTGCGGGGACGGCTCGGGATGACGGTGCCACGAACGGGCGTGCGTCCGTACCGGGATGTGCGGCAGGCCCTCCGGCTCGTCGGGCACCGGACCCAGCCAGGCCTGCGCACCGGAGTCGGTGAGGATGTGGCGACGCTCGGCCTGCCCGACGTCGGCGGGCACCGGCACCACCGGCACGCCGGCGATCAGGCATCCGGCGACGGCCAACGCGGTTGCGGCGGTCGGTGTGGCCAGGACCGCAATCCGGTCCGCTCCGCCGACGCGTTCGGCCACTGATGTCGCGGCGCCGACGACATCGCTGCGGCTCAGCGTGACGTCGCCGATGCGGACGGCGTCGCCGATATCGCGGCCGCCGGTGACGGCGGCGGGATCCAGCGAGGTCAGCAGCACGTGTGCAGGTTACCTTGCGACGATGGGGCATTCAGCGGTCATTGTTGTTTAACACCACGCAATGCGTTGTGGGAACCGCGCTCACGCTGTGCAGCGAATACCTATGTCATGGATCGGGCGCATGGCAGGATGGGTCGTGGCATCGAGGACTTATGGCCCTGGCGCAGCCGACGTCGTCCAACAAGCCTTGAAAGCAGGTAAAGGTCGGGAGGTAGAGATATGACAACCCCTTTGGTAGAAGCCGAAGTCATCGAGGCTGCGGTGGAGTCGGCGTGCCGCGCACCGTCACAGCACAACAGCCAACCCTGGCAGTGGGTGTTCAGCAGCGGCGAACTCCGGTTATTCCTCGATCCAAGTCGAGTCATGGATACCGACCAGTCGGCGCGAGAAGCGTTGATCGGTTGCGGCGCGGCCCTCGATCATCTGCGGGTAGCGATGGCCGCCGCCGGGTGGCGGGCGCATGTCGATCGGTTTCCCAATCTTGACAACCAAAACCACCTGGCATCGATCCACTTCACCCCGATCGAATATATGACGGAACGAGATCGGCGTCGCGCCAGCGCCATCTGGGAACGTCATACCGACCGGCTGCCGTTCAGCGCGCCAACGGACTGGAAGTCGTTCGAACCGGTGATGTCCAGCAGCGTCGACGGCGGCGCCATTCACATAAACATCATCCCCGAAGACTTGCGTCCGCGTCTGGTGGAGGCGGCGCAGATGGCGGAGTCGTTGCGACTGTACGACACGTCCTACCACGACGAGCTGCATTGGTGGACTGCACCATTCGAGGCAGCAGAGGGCATCCCGCACAGCTCCCTGGTTTCGGCGGCAGAGAGCGACCGGGTTGGTGTCGGACGGGTGTTCCCCGTCGTCGGTCGGCCCGAAAGGCGCACTGAGATTTCCGAAGACCACTCCATGATCCTGGTGCTGTCCACCGACCACGATAGTCGCGCCGACGCTTTGGCTTCCGGCGAAGCGCTTTCCGCGACCTTGCTGGAATGCACTATGGCTGGCTTCGCCACCTGCCCGGTAACAAACTCTACCGAGCACGAAGCCACCCGCGACCTCGTCCGGTCGCTCATGGATCACGACGCCGTGCCACAAGTCCTGGTCCGGGTGGGCGTGGTGCCAGTCGCCGAAAAAGCACCACGGCCCACACCGCGGCGACCGCTGTCTGAAGTCTTGCGGCTGAGAGCTTGACGGGTACAGCGACAGCTCGGAAAGACGCAAGCCGTTAGGCCATCAGCCCGGCCAGGTCGGGGACCGTTCAAACGGCAATGGATCCACTCGCTTTCGAACGGCTGCTGAACGGGTACAGCCCTCGCCTCGAGTCGAGTCGTAGCCGGGCCATCGGGCATGGCTCGCTAGCGGCACCGAATCCACCGCATGACGTGTCCGCGATCCCATCAGAGCGGGTGCAGGCTGCCAATCAACGCCGACCGCATGCCGCTGGCTGGGCTGGCGAACAGCTGACACAGATTTGAACCTCGCAGAATATTCCGGTGCGGGCCCGGCCGCTCGAGGGACTCGCCTTCATCGGTGTTTACCCCGCACGATCAGCACGGAGCAGTCGGCATGGGCGAAGATCGGCAAACCTCGCGGGCCGACCAGCTGCGGCACCCGGTTGGCATCCTGAGTGCCAATCACGACCAGTTGAACCGCACCAATGTAGCCCTCGAGATATCGAGCCGCACTCATGCGCGTGCAGGCGACTTCAACCTGCACGTCGGGATACCGTCGCAACCAGCCATCCAGGCGCCGATAGAACTGTTCATCGCCGATCTCGAAGAGCGCCCACCGCCAGACTCCCAGCGCGAGCAGGGGAGCCCGCCGCGCCCGGGCTTCCTCCATGGCCCATTGCATGACCTCGTCGTTGCCGGGTTGGTCGTCGACGACCACCGCGATGAAACCGGCCTCGGGAAGCGGCCCGTCCTCAGTGCGTCGAATAATCGCCACCGGGCACTGCGCATACTCGGCAAGTATTGCCGCGGTCGATCCGAACACCATGCTGGCTACTCGACCGATCCCCGTAGATCCGACGCAGATCAGGGTCGCGTTATTCGACTCGGCGATCAGGGCAGAATCGACATCTGCACGCAGCACCGCTGTGTCGATCTTCACCGGCAGGCCAGTCGCCTCCACCGCCAAACGAGCAGCGCGCAAGGAACTTTCGGCGTATTCTTCGTCGTCTCGATAAGCAGACGCCGACGCGATCGGCCCGTCGGTGATCTGGATGACGTGAACGAGCCGAAGGGGAACATCTTGATGGATGGCTTCCCTGGCTGCCCATTGGGCAGCTCCGATCGCGGCGTCCGAGCCGTCGACGCCAACGACAACCGGTCCGGGTGACTCTGTGTTGTTCATCGCGTGCTCCTGATTCGACGTGGACGTTGATGACGCTATCCGGAGGCCGGTCACCGGACAGGAGCCGTAGGGCCTCTCACCTGTAGACGTTGGACCCTAAGAGCGGGACTTCTGAATTGCGACGCTGGATGCAACATCGCAAATAACCCGAGGTGAGGTTGCCATGCAGAGCTTTGTAATCCGGCCGATGACGTGGCCGATTCTTCGGCTTTTCAGCCGCAATCCGCTCATCCGGACCAGCGATCGTATCGAAACAGCAGTCGTCACGCTGGCCGTATTATTGGTTGTCATCGCCGCGGCATGCGCAGGGGCACTGGGGACGGTCATTCACGACACCGAGGCCCAGAACTACCGTCAACAGGCGCAAACGCGACATGCCGTCGTGGCCACGGCCATTGACGACAGCAAACCAGCAGTGTCATCTGAAACAACGGCCTCCACGGTTTACGCGCGCTGGCAAGTGAACGGCATTGATCACGCCGACGTACTCGGCTCGGATTACGCCGTCAAAGCCGGTGAGCCGCTGCAGATTTGGGTCGGCGCCGATGGCAACCGAGTCAATCGACCAACTCCGGTAGAGCGCGCAGCCGCCGACGCATTATCGGCAGCAGTTGTGGGATGGTTGATCGTCGCCCTGGCCGCCGCACAAGTGGTGTGGGCTGTGCGTGCCCACGCGAGCCGCATGCGGGACGCTCAGTGGGAGCGAGACATCCGCTGCCTCGTCGACGACGACGGCGGGCGCACCAACCGTTCGCAATGATCAGCTTTGTCAAGCGGCGGCCGTGGGCCGCCGATCCTTTGAGGAGATGCAAATGTCCGCTCCGATAAGCCATTCGGGCATCTTGGTCGGCGTCGACGGATCGCCTGCCTCCAATTATGCCGTCGATTGGGCGGCGCGTGACGCCGCGATGCGCCATGTTCGTCTCACTCTCGTGCATGCCGTTCGGCCCATCGGGACCACCCTGCCGGCACTGCCGGCGCCGACGGCCTTCTCACGATGGCAAGTAGAGCAGGGGCAGAAGATCCTTGACGACGCTGTCGAGATCGCGCGGAGCACCACTCGGGATGGTGGCCCGGCGCAGATTGAAAGCGAGCCGTTGTTCTCGCCCGTCGTTCCGACCTTGGTCGATTTGTCCAAGGAGGCCCAGATGGTCGTCGTCGGCTCCCGGGGGCGAGGGCCCTTAGCGCGCAGCTTGCTCGGATCGGTGAGCTCCAGCCTGATCCGGCACGCACGCTGCCCGGTTGCGGTCATTCATGACGAGGACCCGCTGATGCCTCATCCCGCTGAGGCGCCGGTGCTGGTTGGCATTGACGGTTCGCCGGTATCGGAGCTGGCGACCGCGATCGCTTTCGAGGAGGCGTCATGGCGAGGCGTCGAGCTCATCGCGATGCACGTCTGGAGTGACGTCGAAGTGAACGATTTTCCCGCCATCGATTGGCCGGCGATGAAGCCGGCCGCAGAGGAGATCCTCGCCGAGCGCCTGGCCGGTTGGCAGGAGCGCTACCCCGACGTGACGGTGCGACGCGTCGTTGAATGTGACCATCCGACGTATCACCTCATCAGGCAGTCCGAATCGGCGCAACTTGTGGTCGTCGGCAGCCATGGCCGGGGTGGATTCGCCGGCATGTTGTTGGGGTCGGTTAGCGCCGCATTGGCTCACTCGGCTCGGATGCCGGTAATCGTCGCGCGTCAATCGTAGCTGCGCACAGAGAAATCGGTTCTTCGGCCCGCTATTCGGGTAACGGCGCCGACCAGCGCAGTATCGTCTCGCTGGCAGGGCCGGTCTCGACCGTGAGGCCGCCTCCGATCTCTTCGGCGATCCGATGCATTTCGGTGCGGTTGTTGGCAGTGGCTTGGTCTGGCACGCCCTGCGCATCGACGGCAACCTTGATGCTCAGGTCGTCACCGACCTCGACGATGACGCTGAGCCTGCTGACGTTGGATTGGCGGGTCGCATCGCCGACGGCCGCCCGGACGAAGGCTTCCGCGTGATCTGCCAGGGTTGCATCGACAACCGACACTGGGCCGACGAACTGCACCATTGTGCGTAGACCGCTACCCGAGCACTCAGCGATCGCATCCTCCAACCGTTGCCGCAGCCGCGCACCCGAAGGCGTGATGTGCAGGCCGAAGACCGCGGTGCGGATGTCCTGGATCACTCCTTGCAAATCGTCGACCTGCTCCGCCAGACGTCGCTGCACCTCAGGGGTGAGCCAGCGCTGGCGGCCATCATCCAGGACGACATCGGCGCCAATCCGGAAGATCCGCACAGCGATGCGCACGGCACATTCTCTTTCGACATCGCCAACGGCGCCTGCGGGGTCCTGACCGCGTTGCAGATCGCGGACGGATTCCTGCGATCACAAACGATCTCTCGAGCATTGGTCGTCGCGGGCGACGCCGATCCGGGTCGGCGTGCCAGTGAGCGGTTCCCATTCTCGCCGGTGGGCGCGGCCCTGTTGTGCAAGTGGTCCGACCAGGACGACGGCCTCGGCCCGGTTTACTGGGTGAACAATCCGGATGACGGTGAAAACTTCGGGGCAACAATAGATTTCGATAAATCCCGCAACGTTCTGCGCTTTCGCGAATCCGCTGCAATAGACATTGAGCTGGCCGCCGCAGGCGCGCAAGCGGCGCAGCGTTGCCTCGAAGAAGCGGCGCTCGACGCATCCGACGTTCCGGTGATCATCGCCGCTCCTCCTCACCACCAGTATCGAGCCGAACTCGCTGCGCGGCTTGGGGTACCGGTTGAACGGATTGCCGTGGCTACCGACGAACGCATGCATGCGGCTTCGCTAGTAGCAGCGCTGGAACGTGAAACCGAAAGGATCCCGGCAGGCACTCCAGTTCTGCTCGTCGCCGCGGGTGCAGGAATCGTAGCCGGTGCCGCGCTGTATCGCACTCCGGCCCTCTGACGAAGACTCGCTAGCCGCATATCCGACCGGAGCCTTCTGTCAGCCGGCGGCCCACTTCGTGGCGCGCTCGAGCTCGTCGAGACCGAACAGAGCAAGCTCCCCGGGAACCATCCACGCCAATGCATGCAGGGTGTGGGCAACCCATTCCTTGTCGGTTACCACCGCGATTCGCTTAAAGGCCGCATGATGCTGGAAAAGAGCACCGAATCCCAGCTTGAGGTCCTCAACCAACCCGCCGGGTCCGAAGCCTTCGTAATCGGACGCGATGACCTCCACGATCCTGAGTTCGCCGGCTTTCATTAGCTTCTCCATGGCTGGCTTGAACTCGCGCAGGTCGTCGCCACGCAGCCGGCCCGACACCCGGATGCCGGTCACTCCCTCGGGCATGCCCGACAATACGTCGATCATCAACCTTTCCTTTCTCAATCAGCTTAGCTGCCCACGGCACTGAGATCCGCCGGCTCGGCGACGAGTCCGAAGAGGCGCTCGACATCGCCACGAGTGCACACGGCACGGGGTCATCAACATCGCGGCCCCGGCGGCGACGCCGAAGCGAACCGACTTCGACAGCGGCCATCCTCTGCTCAGGCCAACCGTAATCGCGGCGACCATCGCGTCGCCGGCGTCCACGCCACTTCCGGAACGCATGTTGATCGCCGGAATGCGTTGAGCAGCAGAAGGGGTGATCACCAGCGCACCACGGTTACCGAGTGACACCACGACGACCTGCGCCTGTCCGCGCTGAACTATCTCCTGTGCCGCAGCGGCCTGGTCTGCCTCGGTAGCCAGTTCACGTCCGATGCATTCACGTAGCTCTCGCACGCTGGGTTTGAGGAGGAACACCCCCGGAGGTTATGTGTTGCAAGCCGCTGCCCGACGTGTCCAGAATCAGTCGCGTCCCGAGATCACCACAGACGTCGGCTATCTGTCCGTAGAAGTCGGCGGGCACATCAGGCGGTAGGCTGCCACTCACCACGACGAACCGAGCGGAGCTGGCCACCGTGCGAAGTTCGTCAACGCATTGTGCCCGTTCGGCGAAGGTCCACCGCGGTCCGGGGAGTACAAACCGATACTGCCTGCCCGCTACATTCTTCATTGACGGTGAAACTTTCCCGCGTCCGCCCGCCGGTCCCGACCCGGTGAAACGGAATGCCCTCTGCCACAAGCAGATCGGCAACCACATCCCCGGTCGGCCCGCCGGCTGGAAACACTGCGGCGACTGAAGCACCAAGCACACTTGCGATACGTGCCACGTTGATACCGCCACCGCCGGGATCATGCCGAGCGCCCTGACAGCGGAGCTTGTCGGTGGGACGCACCCGGTCCACGCTGGTCGTGATGTCGAGCGCCGGATTCATCGTCAATGTCACGATCGTGGACCGGTTTCCGTCAGGCGATGTGAGTGTGCTCATCGTGCTGCTTTCGTCAAGCCCGGCCCTACAGGCCAGTCGGGTAGGTTTCGGGTGTCTCGCCCGCAATCCATTGGCTGGTCACTTCGAGCGGCTCGAGTGCCTCCGTGTTCTCGATGTGAATCATTGCGTCGAACTGATCCGCCGGGCGGACATGGAAGTAGTGGCTTTGTCTTTCAGTCGCCGGTAAATAGATCACGCCGATCGCGCGGCCCAATCTGACCATGTCCAACGCCGCGCCCGCGGCGCCGTCGGATGACACGACGAACGCAGGGTTACCGGTCTCGTGGAACAGCTCCTCGACGCTGCCTGGCAATGCCGGCCGAACCACCTTCCGCTCGGCCACACCTCCCCATTCGCTGGCAGCGGTCACAGCGCCGGTGTAGGTGCTGAACCCGATGAGCCGACAGTCGTCGCCGTAGCGTTCACGGACGAGTTGGCCCAAAGTGAGTTGACCGTCCGCGGACACCTCTGTCGCCCGGGCGTCACCGACATGGGAATTGTGCGCCCACACCACGATTCGTGCTGGTGCGGCGCCAGGGTGGCGGTCCAGGTGGGCGAGCAGCGCCTGCAGCGTTTGGGCCATGTGCTGGTCCCGCAGGTTCCAGGATGTGACGCGTCCGCTGAACATCGCGCGGTAGTAGCGCTCGGCGTCACGCACGACGTGCGCGTTCTGTTCCGCATAGAAAAGCTCGTCTTCGGCAAGCAGCCCGTCGCGCCGCGCGTAGGCCAGCGCGTTGCGTTGGATGTCAACGAGCTGATCGATGGCCTCTTTTTCACATGACAGGCCGGCGCCGAATGCTGCCCGGAAGCCGTAAGCCTGACCATCATCGGCGGATGCGTGGTCGAAGCAGGCGTAGCGGGCCCGCGCGCGGGCCGCGCCCACCGGGTCGATTTTGCCGAGATAGCTGACCACCTCGTGCATCGACCGATGGAGACTGTAGAGATCCAGGCCGTAGAAACCGGCTTGGCGGCGATGCTGCGATCTACGGCCTCGATTGTTGGCCCGTAGCCACTCGACGAAGTCACGGACCACGGTGTTGCGCCACATCCACGACGGGAAGCGCTCGAATCCGCGCAACGCCTCTTCGGCGGAGGTGTCGGTGCCCTGCCCGCGCACGTACCGGTTCACCCGGTAGGCGTCCGGCCAGTCCGCCTCGGCGGCCACCGCACAAAATCCTTTCTCGTCAATCAGCCACTTCGTGATCTCGGCTCGGGCCTGATAGAACTCGTGAGTACCGTGCGAGCTTTCGCCGATCAGCACGATCCGTGCGTCGCCGATCAACTCGGACAACATTTCTCGTGGTGGTACACCGGCCGGGGCGTCGATGGCAACGCGCCTGAGAACGTCGGCCGCTGTCTCTCCGGCGGGGGCCAGCGTCGGCCCGGTCGTCGGGGTGGCGAGCAGGGTGCGAACCTCTTCGTCGCTGACCTGGCTGAAGTCCCAGAACGATGCGCCTACGGCCAAGAACGGGGTGGGCATGGACGCGCAGACCATGTCGTCCACCAAGCCGGCGAATTCGCGACACGTGGACTCGGGTGCCGCTGGCACCGCGATCACGATTTGTGCCGGTTGGGCCTCGCGCAAAGCCTGCACCGCGGCGAACATGCTGGCGCCGGTGGCCAGCCCGTCATCGACGAGGATGACAGTCTTTCCGGTCACGTCAGTCGGCGGGCGACCGTCGCGATAGGCCGCTTCTCGTCGGATCAGCTCACGTCCTTCACGTTCGGCGACGTCCCGCAACTGTTGTGGGGTGATCCGCAGACCTCGCACCACGTCATCGTTCAGCACAACGCGACCGCCACTGGCGAGCGCGCCCGCCGCGAATTCTTCATGGCCCGGGACGCCGAGCTTGCGCACGACGAATGCATCAAGCGGCGCATGCAGTGCGGCTGCTACCTCCCATGCGACTGGCACTCCGCCCCTGGCAAGACCCAAGACCACGATGTCGGGTCTGTCACGGTAGGCCTGCAGTAGGCCCGCCAGCACTTGGCCGGCCTCACGACGATTGCGGAACAGTCGATCTGGCGTGTCCTTGCCGAGGATGATCGCTCTACTCATTTGCGTGTCCTCACTAACTCGCGGATGCCGCCGCGGTGCAGACGACACGGTAGGTGTTGGGCGGACCCGCAGCAAAGGTGTGTGCTGCCGCGGGCCCGCCTCGCAATCTGGTCAGTTGGCCGAGGCAATCGGCACGTGCTTTTCGGCGGGTTTGGATTCTGTGACGGCCACCGAGACTGTCAGGATGCCCTTGTCGTAGGTGGCCTTGACTTCGTCTTCGTCGGCACCGGCCGGCAGCGACACCGTGCGGACAAACGAGCCGTAGGAAAACTCCGAGCACCCGTCGAATTCCTTCTTCTCGCTGCGCTCGGCTTTGATCGTCAACTGGCCGTCGCGCAGGGTGATGTCGATGTCCTTCGCCGGGTCGACGCCGGGGATCTCGGCACGTACTTGGTAGCGGCCGTTCTTCATTTCATCCTCGAGCCGCATCAATCGGGTGTCGAAAGCTGGGCGCAGTCCAGAAAACGACGGGAACGCGGCGAACAGCTCAGAGAACTCGGGAAACAGCGAGTGCTGCTGACGTTTGACGGGAAGGGTGCTCATACTGGCCTCCTGCTGATGTTTTGGTTTAGCTACGTGGACGATTCGACCACTCGGCCCAACGCGGCAGTAGGGGCGGAAGTCCCGCGTTGCCGGGGACATTTGTCGGCACTTGTCTGGAAATCGAGACGTGAGGTGACCTTTGGCCCTAGGGCGCTCGGGCGGCCCGTGCGACAGTCGATAATGAGATCTGCCCGAATCGCGGTTCGTCAGGTAGTTAGACACCTGGTTTGACCCACCGTCCCAAGACGGGGATACCGCGTTCGGGCAGATCATCACGGAGAGAGACGCCCTCGGCGCCGGCGACACGATCCCCGATTCGCGGAGAAGTAAACTAAACTCGGCTTTGCCGTCCGTCCAACTACGAAAGCGATTACCCCGCTGGATAATTCATCCCGTCGCGGAGGGTCCTACGGCCGCGATTTTCGGGACTAATGACTCCTGCCAGTCGCCCGCCAAGTTCCTAAAGTCAGGAGCGACGAGCCCAACAAAGCCACTCAACAGGAAGGACGGCAATGTCCAATCGCTCTGTACATCAGGGAATCGTTGTCGGCGTCGACGGATCGCCGTCATCGGACATGGCGGTCCGCTGGGCCGCGCAGGAAGCGGGGATGCGCAACGTTCCGCTGAGCCTCGTTCATGTCGTCGAGAGACCCCCGTGGGGCATGCTAGCCCTGGGCGGAGACGCTCTCCCACCTCCGTCCGCAACCAGTGAATGGCAGAAAACAGAAGACGAGGAGATCATCTCGGCCGCAGTCGAGCTCGCCAAGGACACCGTCCAACACGGGACCCTTCCGGAACTAAATGTCGAGGTGTACTTCTCGGCAACCGGTCCGGCGCTTTTCGATCTATCCACTAACGCGCAACTGATTGTGGTGGGCTGTCGCGGGCACGGCAGGGTGGGTCGCGTTCTGCTCGGATCGGTCAGTACCGGGCTGATCCACCATGCGCATTGTCCGGTGGCCGTGATCCACGACGAAATACCCGCTGCCTCCCAACCTTCTCAGCTTCCGGTGGTGGTCGGCATTGACGGGTCGCCGGCATCGGAGTTGGCGACAGCGATCGCTTTCGACGAGGCGTCCTGGCGAGGTGTCGAGCTAATCGCTCTGCACGCATGGTCCGACGCGCACGTATCCGACATTCCGAGCATTGAGTGGTCGGCCCAGCAAGCGGTCGGGGAGGAAGCCTTGGCGGAACGCTTGGCGGGCTGGCGAGAGCGCTATCCCGACGTTGCCGTCCGGCGCCGAATTGTGTTGGATGCTCCGGCTCGTCATCTGCTGGAAGAGGCCGAGTCCTCGCAACTCCTCGTCGTCGGCAGCCATGGCCGCGGCGGATTTCCCGGCATGCTGCTGGGATCGGTGAGCACGGCGGTGGCGCAGGCGGCCCGCGTGCCGGTGATCGTCGCCGGACAGCAGTAATCAAACGACAGAAATCTACTCTCTCACCGTAGTTTTGGAGGTTTAAGCATGGGCGGCATCCCGTTAGGGCGCATCGCGGGGTTTCCGGTAAACGCCAATTGGAGCGTACTGGTCATCCTCTGGCTGTTTACCTGGAGCCTGGCCTCAACTCTGCCCACCACCGCCGCAGGTTACTCACCAGGCGCCTATTGGGTGGCCGGTGCGTGCGGCGCCACGGTATTGTTGGCATCGTTGCTCGCACATGAGCTTGCGCATGCAATCGTGGCTCGCCGCGCCGGTGTCAAGGTTCTTGGTGTAACGCTGTGGATTTTCGGCGGCGTCACCCGTCTGGGCGGTCAAGCGAAGACACCGCAGACGGCATTCCGGATCGCGGTGGCGGGCCCCGCTACGAGCCTGCTGCTGGCAGCGTCATTTGCCGGCGCCGGAGCCGGATTGCGAACCCTGGGAGTCGGGCACATCACCATCGGTGTCGTGTGGTGGCTGGCTGGAATCAACGCACTGCTAGGCGTTTTCAATCTGCTGCCCGGTGCTCCGTTGGATGGTGGTCAAGTGCTGCGCGCGTGGCTCTGGCGCCGCTACGGTGACCCTACGCGCGCTGCCGTAGGCGCAGCGCGGGCCGGGCGCACGCTCGCTTTCGTCCTGATCGCATTCGGGCTGCTCGAGTTTCTGGCCGGAGCCATGGTCGCCGGAGTCTGGTTGGCGTTCATCGGCTGGTTCATCTTCACCGCCGCGCATACGGATGAGGCGTTGGCCTTGACTCGGAATGCGCTTACGGGTGTACGAGTCGGGGAGGCAATGACTCCCCACCCGCATACGGCGCCGGCCTGGATCACCGCCCAGGACTTCATTGAGCGTTATCTGCTCGGCGACCGGCATTCGGCCTACCCGGTGGAGGATCACAACGGGTCGATCTCGGGGCTGATAACCCTGACCCAGTTGCGCCAAGTGGAACCGAGCAATCGTTCCAACACCCTTATCGGTGAAATCGCCATGCCGTTGAGCCGGGTCCCCACCGCCACCTCGGACGAGCCGGTCACCGCGCTGCTGGAACGGCTGGCCTCCGGTGAAAGCAGCCGCGCTCTCGTCATCGACGGGGGGCGTGTCGTAGGTATCGTCACCCCAAGCGATCTCACGCGTTTGGTCGACGTGTACCGGCTCGCAAAACCCGAGATCACCGCCGCAGACGGGTACCGAGGCCGTTACGAAGGTGGCGAGGTAAGGAGGATACTGTGAGCGACAGGCGAATTCGACCGGCCGTCATCGTCGGTATAGATGGTTCGCAGGCGGCGATCCATGCTGCTGAGTGGGCCGCAGATGAGGCCGTCGGTCGTGGGGTCTCGTTACTTATGCTTGGGGTCATCAAGGCCACTCATCCCTCCGCCGAGGACTACCACCGAGACGTCGCACACGCCGAGACATCGCTTCAGGCCGCACGAGTCGCGGTCGAGGCGATGGGAAGACCGGTGAAAGTCGAAACCGGGATCCTCCGCGGGCAACCGGGTGCCATTCTGATTTCCGAGTCCGACGATGCTGAAATGATCTGCGTCGGATCTGTCGGGATCGGTCGCTATTCCCGGGCGTTGTTGGGTTCGACCGCAACCGAAGTCGCAGAGAAGGCGCTGTGTCCGGTCGCGGTAATCCGCTCCCAGCCAGATCGGCCCGGACCGGACATCAACTGGATCGTGGTGGCGGTGAGCGACGCGCCTGGACGCGATATCATCGTCGATCAGGCGATGAGAGAAGCACAGCTGCGCAAGCTGCCGGTGCTGGCTATCGCAACTATGCAAGCTGACGCGGCCGAGGCGCCGTCTCACGAACTCGACAATCGCTTGTGGCCGTGGAGACGTTGGTATCCGGACGTCCACATCTACCCCGTGACAACGGGCGACACCGTCACGCGTTTCCTGAAGACCATCGATGACCTAGTCCCGATGGCTGTTGTCGGCGCCGCCGACGCCGGAGAACTTGCGCGGATCGTTGGGCCGCAGGACCATCCCGTCTTCCGGCATGCCCAATCCTCGGTGCTCATCGTCCGCTAGTGAAGGGTCACCAGCGGTGACTCGACCGGCAACGAGTGTCAAATGTTGGTCAACATCTGATCGATGATGTCCTGAGCGGTCCGCATGTGCTTATTCGCCTGAGTCATCAGCGACAGGAATTCGCCGTCATAGTTTCCGGGTGAGCCGGCCACAGCTGCCAGGCACAAATGCGCAGCGAAACCGAAGTCCATGATCGCCGAACTCAACTCGGCAGTCAGCTTCGGATTGGGGCTAGGCAGACGGCTCTGCATCTTGATCTCCGCAGCATCATGCACATGCTGGCATGCCGCCGCCAAAGCGCCTGGCCTGAAACGACTGAACGCTTGATCCACGTCATCCGATGCGTTCCGCATATCAGTGAAGTCTTTCTCCGCCCCAGCCCACCATTGTTGCAGCGCTGTAACGCTGGACGTCGCCGGACCCGCCGAACCGATCTGTCGCGGGTGGTTCATAACAGCCATGCCGGCTGCTGCCCCAGCGAATAGAACAACGGCGATAGCGATGCCAATGATCCATTTCGCCCGGCGTCTAGATCCGGTTTTGGACGGCTCAGGATTAGGTGCGATCGGGACGCCGAACTGCCCAGGCGATTCCCGGCCGGGCGGACCCGGATGCCCATAGCTATAGTTTGCCATCGTTCTTTCTCTTCCTGGGTTGGGCCCCAAACCTGTTCTGAGTTCTTGCCTTTCGACGCTATGCAGCACGACCGTAGGGAACCTGTGTCGTTAGTCCTCAGATCGAGGCCTTTGGTCATGACCTGCCATGTCCGCGGCGACTACCCCCAGGCAGGGGTCGCCGCCGTGTCCTCAGCCGCACGTCTGAGGTGTTAGTCAGGCGGCCCGGGGCAGGTCCGGAGTTGAGCTCGCCGGTTGTGACGCCGGGCGGGTCCGCGGAGGCATCCAGCCGACGTAGGCCAGATACAGCCCGATCAGCACCTCGACAGCGGCGCCGGCGCGCCACCAACCCATTGCGTCAACAGCGGAGTTGGCCATCGAAAAGTAAGTGTGGGAGCCCGCCACCAGAAACAGCCCCTTGACTGCGACAAGCCAACCCACAACCGAGACGATGGTCGCCGCGACGCCCCGCCAGTACGGATGAAGGGCAATCACCACGAGACCAAACAGCAGGATGAACGCCCCAGTCACCCACGACCACAACGGGTCCGCTTCGAATCCGGACAGCATCGCCCGCATATCAGTTGGCCGCAAAGCGGCCGACGCGGCGATGATGGCCAAGTACGGGCCGATCACGCGAGCGAACATGCGTGTCCTGTTCTGGGATTGATGTGAAGACCTCATTGCAACTACCTCCGTTTAAGGCCGCCATCCGGCGAGATGACAACCGGTGTTGTTGTATTCGAGATGTGTTGGTCCCGTATGAATATCCGATCATCTCGGCGCCGACATGCGACAGAGGCCGAAGTCCCGGCAGCGCTGGGCCGTTCGTCACAATGTCAGCGGGATGTGTCCGCTGCCGGATCGAAAGCTATTGCTCTACCGTGTGCGTACGACGATTACCGGAACGCTCGCCGACTGTGCGACCGTAGCGCCGACCGCGCCGAGTCGCATGCCGCCGAACCCGCCGCGGCCGTGGCTGCCGAGAACCACCAGTTGCGCGTTTTGGGATTCCTCGATCAGCCAGCGCGCCGGCGTATCACAGACCAACCGTCGACTGACGCGCACATCGGGGTACCGTTCCTGCCAGCCGGCCAAGCGTTCGGCCAACAGTTCCTCACCCTGGCCCTGATATGTCCGCCAATCCATGCCGAGGATCGGGAAAACCCCGACGTCGCTCCACGCGTGCAGCGCGATCAGCGCCACTCCCCGCCGCGAAGCTTCGTCGAATGCCCAGGCGGTGGCGGCTTCGGAGCCGGGCGAACCGTCTACACCCACCAGAACGGGCGCTTCCGGGTCGACCGGAAGGGACGCCTGGTCGGCGTGGATGACCGCTACCGGGCAGTGCGCATGCTCAACCACGCCCCTACTGACCGAACCCATTACAAGACGCCCGAGTGCGCCCCTGCCGTGACTTCCGACGACGATCATCCGCGCCTGGTTGGAGGCATCGACCAGCGCATCCACCGGATGCGAATAGAGCACCTCTGTTCGAACGTCTGGCAGCCGCGGCTGATCCACGGCGGCGCTGAGACCTTTGCGCGCTTGGTCGATGACGTGTCGCGCGTTGTCGTCTTGCCATTCCGCGACGGTTGACTGGTCGGCGCTGACCGGCCAGCTGACGATCACCGGTTGTACGACATGCATCAGCGCGACGGGTTCATGACACAGGGATGCTTCACGCGCCGCCCAGGATACGGCCGCATCCGATTCCGCCGAACCGTCGACGCCGACCAGTATTCCGTATTTTGTTGAGGTTTCTGACATCTCGCCTCTCTTGATCGCGACCGATTGCGCGTGACTGCCGAGCAATCAGCGATGAAATTCCAGGACGTCAGACAACGGTCGGCGAGGCGTCGGTGGCGGAACGTCCTCGCCGTCCGGCGCGGTACCGACCCGTATCAAGACTTGCGGCATCGCCTTGGTCACCATCAGATCTCGGATGATGTCCCGGCTGGCTTCCAATTCGGTGATGTGCGTGAGGGGGCACGTCGCCAGTCCGGCCATGGTGCATTCCAGCAGCACCTTCGATAACACCTGGCCGGCGTGGAGTGCGTCTGCGCGGGTGTCCTCAGGTGTGGACAGCACCAGTATCTTTGCTTGGTCCTTCGAGGTGGCGGAGCGCCGATCGCTAAAACCACTGGACGGGAATTTTCGGTCTACCGCAACTCGATCGGCTTCTGGCCAGGACACCAATTGGCTGGGTGGGATTCCTTCGGACTGTCTGAAAGGACTTGTCCACCATTGCAACTCACGGTGATAAAAGTCGTCGTAGCGGCGGAGGGATTCGGTGAGCCGCGACGCTTCATGTAGTTGCGGGCGTGCGTTGTCGGCCAACACCTCGATGGAGACCAAATCGGACCCGAATGCGATGCGCAGCGTCGTCTCGAATGACTGCCAATCCCCTGGTGGCCCAAACGGCAATCGGTCGCTGCGGCGTCGCGATATCGCATCGGCACGGTCGCGCCAGGCCTGAGTCACGTAATCGAGCGACGTGAAACAAATCGACGCGAGGTGCTCGAGCCTATTCGGGTTGGGGAACTCATCGATCTGGGTGTTCCATCCGGCGGCGGCCATCGCGGTTTGGAAGTGATCGAGCACGGCGCCGCAGCTGATGATTGCCTCGCGGCCAGAACTGTCGGTTGATCGCACGACACGATGAGGATCGGTGAACACCTCGACGTCGGCGGGTGTAGCCACCCATCGCCAGGGTTGGCTGTTGTGCAGCGATGGCGCACGGCATGCCAACTCCACTGCCCGCGCGATCACATCGGTAGCCACTGCCGTTGTCGACACAGGTTCACCAGCCCTTTCCTCTCTCAAGCTTTACGGGGCGGGGCACTGGAAGCCAGGGTCATTGGTCCCTTGAGGACGCGGCGTATTACCCGGCTGTGGAGGTCTTCGGACCGCTTCGCGAAGAACGCGCCGGCTAACAGAATGTGCTCATGGGGCACGCCATGGCCACCAACCAACAGGCAGTCGAGCCATACAGCGTGGTACACGAGACTCACACCGGGCTCGTCGTGCTCGTCGGAGATTTGGCATACAAGGTCAAAAAAACCGATTCGCACCGACTTCCTGGATTTCAGCACTCAGCAACGGCGTGAACGGGCTCTTCAGCGCGAACTGGAGCTCAACCGGCGGCTGGCGTCCGCCAGCTATTCGGGCGTCGCTCACCTGAGCGCTGAGTGGGCCGGCACTAGTGAGCCGGTGCTCGTCATGAAGCGCCACCCGGACTCGTCCCGGCTGGCCACGATGTGCGCCGCGGCCAACCAGTCACCGACCCACTAGAGAAAATCGCCGAGATGCTGGCGAGGTTCCACGAAAGCGCCGAGCGGGGCCGGCCCGTCGAAGCGCAAAGCACCGCCGCTGCGGTCCAAGCCCGCTGGGATGCGAATATCGCGGAGCTGCAGCGATTTGTCAGCACGGTCATCGACCGGCAACGTTTCGAGGCCGTCGAACGGTTGGCAGGTCGATTCATCGCCGGCAGGGCGCTGCTGTTCGCTGGACGCGTCCACGTCGGGCGGATCGTCGACGGACACGGCGATTTGCTTGCCGATGATATCTTCTGCCTTCCCAACGGTCCGGAAATTTTGGACTGCCTGGAGTTTGACGACAACCTTCGGTACGTCGACACAATCGACGACGCCGCCTTTCTGGCTATGGATTTGGAGTTCCTGGGCCGCAAAGATCTCGGCGAGTTCTTTCTTGCTCAGTACAGCCAGCTAGCCGCCGACCCGGCTCCGCTGCCAACCTCGGCCGCGCGGGGACTCGACCACGCTGACAACCGCATTCCGCGATATCTTTTTCCGTAGGCTTGCGCTCCATGACCTCGTCGCTGGCCGCTGGGCTAACGGCCGCCGAAGTGGCCCAGCGGGTTGCCGACGGCAGGACCAACGATGTGCCGAGCCGGGCGACCCGCAGCGTGGCCGACATCGTCCGGGCCAACCTATTCACTCGGATCAACGCGATCCTCGCTGTGCTGTTCGCGATCGTGCTAACGACCGGTTCATTGATCAACGGGCTGTTCGGGCTGTTGATCATCGTCAATAGCGTCGTCGGCATGGTGCAGGAACTGCGAGCCAAACAGACGCTGGACAAGCTGTCCATCCTCGGGGAAGCCAAGCCGCTGGTGCGCCGGGCCGCCGGAACACGTGAACTGTCGCCCAACGAAGTCGTGCTCGACGACGTCATCCAACTGGGCCCCGGGGATCAGGTGGTGGTCGATGGGGTGGTGATCGAGGAATCCGGTCTGGAGGTCGACGAGTCGCTGCTCACCGGCGAGGCCGACCCTGTCCTGAAGCGCATCGATGACGCGGTGATGTCCGGCAGCTTCATGTCGCCGGGACTGGTGCATACCGGGCCACGAAAGTGGGACGCGAAGCCTACGCAGCCAGGCTGATTGCGGAGGCCAACAAGTTCACCCTGGTGCGCTCGGAGCTGCGCGCCGGAATCAACAAGATTCTCCAGTTCATCACCTATCTGCTGATTCCCGCCGGGCTGCTGATCATCTATACGCAGCTGTTCACCACCCATGTCGGCTGGCAACAGTCGGTGCTGCGCACGGTGGGCGCGCTGGTCCCGATGGTCCCCGAGGGACTGGTGCTGATGACGTCGATCGCGTTCGCGGTGGCCGTCGTTCGCCTGGGCCGCCGGCAGTGCCTGGTGCAGGAGCTGCCCGCCATCGAGGGACTCGCGCGGGTCAACGTGGTCTGCGCCGACAAGACCGGCACGCTGACCGAGAACCGGATGCAGGTCGCCGACCTGCAGCGGCTCGATTCCGCGGCTGGCATGGACACGATCATCGATGTACTGGCGTCGATGGCTGCCGACGACGCCCGCCCCAACGCCAGCATCCAGGCCATCGCGGAGGCCTACCGCAACCCGCCGGGCTGGACCGTCACCGCGACGGCCCCGTTCAAGTCGGCCACGAAGTGGAGTGGGGTGTCCTACAGCGAGCACGGCAACTGGGTCCTTGGCGCCCCGGACGTGCTGCTGGACTCTTCGTCAGTGGTCGCTCGGCAGGCCGAGGCGGCCGGTTCGCGGGGGATGCGTGTGCTACTGCTAGGGTTCACCGACCTGCGGGCCGATCATCCCGATGCCCCCGGCCGCGTCGTTCCGGCTGCTCTGATCATGCTGGAGCAAAGAGTTCGCCCAGACGCCCGCGATACCTTAGAATACTTTGCTGCACAGAATGTTTCGGTCAAGGTGATCTCGGGCGACAACGCTGTCTCGGTGGGTGCCGTGGCATCGAAGCTTGGCCTCGACGGTGAGACGCTCGACGCCCGGAAGTTGCCCACCGACCCGGACGAGCTGGCCGAAACGTTAGAGAAGTACACCACTTTCGGACGGGTCCGCCCGGACCAAAAACGTGCGATGGTGCGCGCCTTGCAATCCCGCGGCAACACCGTCGCCATGACAGGTGACGGTGTCAACGACGTGCTGGCCCTGAAGGACGCCGACATCGGTGTTGCGATGGGGGCGGGGAGTTCGGCGTCACGGGCTGTCGCCCAGATCGTGCTGCTAGACAACAAGTTCGCCACGCTGCCCGATGTCGTAGGCGAAGGACGCCGAGTGATCGGCAACATCGAACGGGTATCCAACCTGTTCTTGACCAAGACCGTGTACTCGGTGCTGCTGGCATTGCTGATCGGCATCACCTGCCTAGCCGCCAAAGGGTTGGGCATCAAATCGTTGATGTTCCCGTTCCAGCCGATCCAGGTGACCATCGCGGCCTGGTTCACCATCGGGATCCCCGGGTTCATCCTGTCGCTAGCGCCCAACAACGAACGCGCGCAATCTGGTTTCGTCCGCAGGGTCTTAAGGACAGCGGTGCCCAATGGCGCGATCGCCGGCATCGCGACCTTCGCGAGCTATTTGCTGTCCTTCCGAGGAGCTACGGCCACCCCGGTCCAGCAGATGCAGGCGTCAACCTCCGCCTTAATCACCCTTTTGGTGGTCGCGGTGTGGGTGCTGGCGGTGGTGGCCCGGCCCTACACCTGGTGGCGGGTGGTGTTGGTCGCCCTGTCCGGCGGCGCGTACGTGGTGATGTTCAGCATTCCGCTCGCGCGCGAGAAGTTTATGCTAGACCCCTCGAACATCGCGTTGACCGCCACCGCGCTGGGGATTGGCGTGTTCGGCGCGGCGATTGTCGAAGTGATCTGGTGGTTGCAGGGCTCCGCTGGCCGAGCACCGCCTCGCTTGTGGCGCCGGCCGGAAGTCTGATTAGGCGATAGATTCCCAGTCACCGTCGCCGTCGATGACCCTCCCGGGACGATTCCCGGCGAGGGCGGCCGAAGTTCGACGAAGCGGACGAATCACCTCACAAGTCGGGATGCTCGGACCAAGTTCAAAGACCCGCATGCGGATGCCTTGAACCAACCATGTCGACCAGATGTCTCGCCCGGCAATCAGGCCGCACGCCGAAGATCTTTGGGTTGTGGACTCGCCTCGTGTGACGCTGGATGGCTTCGCGCGGCCATCCACCCGACGTAAGTCAGATACAGACCGATCAGAACCTCGATAACAGCACCGCCGCGCCACCAGCCCATTGCGTCAACTGCAGAGTTGGCCATCGAAAAGTAGGTGTGGGGGAAGGCCACTAGAAACAGGCCCTTGAGTGCGATAAGCCAGCCTAAAACCGACACGATGGCCGCCGCAGTGCCCCGCCAGTACGGATGAAGGGCGATGACCATGAGACCCAACAGCAGGATAAACGCGCCAGTCACCCAGGACCACAAGGGATTCGCTTCGAATCCTGAGAGCAGCGCGCGCATATCATTGGGCTGCAGAGCAGTCGTGGCAGCGATGATGACCAAATATGGGCCGACTACGCGAGCGAACATGCGCGTCCTGCTCTGGGATTCTTGCGAAGATCTCATTGTATTGCCTCCGTTCAAGGCTGTCATCCGGCGATACGACAACCATGCTGTTATGTTCGAGATGCATTGATCCCGTGGCCATATCCGATCATTTGAGCTCCGACCTGCGATAGGGACCGAAGTCCCGCTTGTCCGGGCCGTTCGCCACCACGTGCTGCAGTGGTGTCCCGACTTCGGTTGGATCGCCCGGATGCTAACCGGTGCGCAGCAGCACGGTAATAAGCGAAACTATGACCAATAGCGCCGAGGCGCTTTCCATCAATCCCCAACCGCACCAGTGTAATTGACGGGTGATTACTTCTCTGATGTCGACCTGGGTAGTTGCTCCATCAGACCTGGCTCGGCTGGCTCGGCTGGCTCGCGAACGAGGGCCAACTCCGGCAAGGTTTCAGTCCGAGATCTTGGTACCGAATGCCAGGGGCGTCGGTCCGTGATCGGACCATCTGAGCTAGGGACCGAAGACCCTAAATCCGAGGGACTGGGGAACCGTAAGGTCACGATCGTCGACATCGCGAAGGTGGCGGGTGTCTCGCGAAGCACGATCTATGAGTACTTCCGCGACAAGGCCGCCATCGTCGAAGCGTGCGCCGAGCATGCTTCCGAGCAGTTCTATCGCCGGATGTCCACGGCGATGGATCGGGGCAGCTCGCTGGAGGACAAGCTCAGCCGTGCAGCGGTATTCGTTGCCCAAGCACGACGAGTCATCGCCTCCGAGAAGTACTTCGACGAAGACGCGATCAGCCTGCTGCTGACCAAAGACGCCGCGGTCTTGCTGCGCGAATGCGTGGACTTCCGTGCGCCCCGCCTCGCTGCGGCCAAGCTCACCGGCGAGGTTCGCAAGGACCTCGACGTTCAGTCGGCCGGAGAATGGTTTGCGCGCATACTGTTCTCGCTGTTCAGCACGCCGTCATCGACCCTGGACATGGACAACCCCGATGTCGTCGAAGACTTTGTGCGTGCACACCTGGTCCGAGGGTTCGCCAACGAGCGGCCACGGGCAAGGCGAGCAGTCGACGCGCGGTGATAGCCTACCGGGGCATGGCCCGATGGCAGCCGGATCGAGGACTAATGGCCCTGCCCTAGGCAGCGCCGCCGGACAACCCTTGACGGCAGGTAACGATCGGAGGTCGAGAAATGCCTGCCACGGTAGTGGGAACCGAAGTCATCGAGGATGCGGTGCGGTCAGCGTGCCGCGCCCCGTCACAGCACAACAGCCAACCTTGGCAATGGGTGCTCAATGGTGATCAACTCCGGTTGTTCCTGGATCCAAGTCGGGTACCGGAGACCGACCATTCCGCGCGAGAAGCGCTGATCGGCTGCGGCGCGGCCCTCGATCATCTTCGAGTAGCGATGGCCGCGGCCGGGTGGCAGTCGCACGTCGATCGGTTTCCCAGTCCCAACAGCCCGAATCACCTGGCGTCGATCAAATTCACCCCGATGGATTTCGTGACTGACCAAGATCGCCGTCGCGCCGGCGCCATCTGGGAACGCCGCACCGATCGGCTGCCGTTCAGCGGACCAACGGACTGGCAATCCTTCGAACCGGTGCTGGACAGCACGGTGGACGGAGCAGCCGTCCATCTGGACATCCTCTCCGACCATTTGCGTCCCCGACTCGTGGAGGCAACTCAGCTCGCCGAGTCACTGCGGTTCTACGACATTTCCTACCACGACGAACTGCACTGGTGGACAGCACCATTCGAGGCATCAGAAGGCATTCCGTACAGCGCCCTGACTTCTGAAGCCGAGGCTGACCGAGTCGGAATAGACCGGACTTTCCCGGTCACCCACCAGCCCGAACGACGCGCCGAAATTCCCGACGACCACGCCAAGATCCTGCTGCTGTCCACCGACGACAACGGTCGCGCCGACGCATTGGCTTCCGGCGAAGCGCTTTCCGCGGTAATGCTGGAATGCACGATGGGCGGCCTCGCCACATGCCCGGTTACGCATCTCACCGAGCTGTACGTCACCCGCGAACTCATCCAGTCGCTCATGGATCACGAGGCCGTACCGCAAGTGCTACTCCG
This sequence comes from Mycobacterium sp., assembly GCF_052143115.1. Lineage (GTDB taxonomy): Bacteria > Actinomycetota > Actinomycetes > Mycobacteriales > Mycobacteriaceae > Mycobacterium. The sequence goes on along the minus strand of NZ_JBKQTQ010000073.1, from coordinate 15,286 downwards.
GGTGGGCGTGGTGCCCGTCACTGAAAAAACACCGCCGCCGACACCGCGGCGACCGCTTTCCGAAGTTCTACGCCTGAAAGGTTGAGGGGAACAGCGATGCACGATTCGAACTCGCCAAAGCCCGCTGTCGTCGTCGGCATTGACGGCTCTCAAGCCGCGATCCACGCCGCAGAATGGGCAGTCGATGAAGCTGTCAGTCGAGAGGTCCCGCTGCGGCTGGTCCAGATTGTCCTTGAACAGGTCGAGCCTGCCCCGTTCGCGTCCGTCGGCAATCTGCGGATGGAACTCGAATATGGGGAGGCCGCGCTCAGGATCGCCACCGCGGCGGTGGAAGCCGCCGGGAAACCTGTAAAAGTCGAAACTGTGATTCTGCAAGGCGATCCTGCGGCGACGCTGATCGCCGAATCCCATAATGCCGAGATGATCTGCATCGGTACGGTGGGAATCGGACGCTTTGCGCGTGCATTACTGGGTTCCACTGCCGCCGAAGTCGCCGACGCCGCCCACTGCCCGGTCGCGATCATCCGCACCCAGCATGGCCAGCCCAAGCCCGACAGTGCCTTGATCGTGGTCGCAGTCAACGATTCACCAGACAACGACGACGTTGTCGAGCACGCGATGCAAGAGGCGCAGCTGCGCCACGCGCCGGTTCTTGCCCTCGGAGTGCTGCGAAAAGACACCGGTGACATGGCCAGTGACGAGCTGGACCGACGAGTGGAGTGCTGGCGTCGGCGCCACCCTGACGTCAACATCTACACCGGGGCCACCCGAACCGACATTGCAGACTTCCTTGCCGTTATGGACAGAACGATACAGCTCGCCGTAATCGGCAGCACCGATGCTGACCAACTCGCGCGTCTCATTGGGCCCCATCACCACCCCATCCTCGGGCACGCCGAGTGCTCAGTGCTGATCGTCCGGTCCTAGTACGGACGATGAGCGGAAGCCAAGTAGTGGACGATGTATCTACCTCGACGCTTCGGGATGGCGCCACAGTGTTGTTGCGGCGGCTCGAACCGACAGATATCGACGCGGTCATCGCGCTCCATGACACGCTCAGCGAACGCGAACGCTACCTGAGATTCTTCACGACGCACCCTGCCCATCTGAAAACTTTGGCTGACAAGCTCACTGACGGCAACATTGAAAACTACGCGCTGGGCGCCTTCGAATCCGGAACGTTGATCGGCGTCGCGAGCTACGACTTCTGCGGTAGACCGGCAACCGCGGAGGTCGCTGTCGTCGTGGCCCACAACGATCACTTGCGCGGAGTAGGAACCGTTTTGCTTCGGCGGCTCGCTCACATTGCCCACGCCAACGGAATCCGGCACTTGGTCGCAGACGTCTTGACCACGAATCACTTGATGTTCAAGGTGCTCTACGACGCCAGCCTGCATCCGCAACACAAGAGCTATGACAGTGGTGTCGTGCACCTTGACATTGATTTGGCTGAACTCAAGCCTGAGTCTGACTGAACCATAGCGGCATCAGCTGAAGGCTGATCCATCCAGGTGTTCAACAACATCTTCTAGTGGGCGGCGCGGAGTCGCCGGTAACGGGTCGGCGTTGACCGGAGCCCAGCCGACGCGCAGCAACATCTGTGGGAACCCGCTGATCCCGAAAACCTCGATCTGCACGGCATCGCGCGTCTCGGTGATCTCCAAGGGTTCGGTGACTGGGCAGCTCGCCAAACCGAGCGCGGTTGCGCTCAGCAGCACCAGGCTGGTGGCTTCGCCGGCGCGCAGCCGCGCCAGCGTGCTGTCGTCTTTGGTGCCCAGCGCCAACACGGCGGCGTTGTCGTGGACCGAGTCGGTGGCGGGTGGCTGTGCCAGTGCGGGCCCGGCGAAGAGCCGCGGCGGTACCGGCGCGGCTGGGTCGGACTCCGGTGTATTGCGCGCCGGCACGCCGGCCAGCGATGCGTATCGTCCGCTCCAAGTGGTCAGCTCCGTCAAGTAATCGTGGTCGGTCGCGTGTCGCCAAACCGCGTGCGCCACAATATGTTGCAATCGTGGCAACGATTCGATTTGGCGCAGCATCACCCCGGCGCGCGCTGCGCGAGCACCCATCAGGGCGATGTAGTTGGAAGGCACGTTCCACGAGCTGTAATGGCGCCGGTCGGTGCGACGCCGAGGGATCGCCGCCGCCAGCGTGATGTCAACCTCACTAGCTGGACGACGGTAAACCTCCACAGCGGCAAGGTGTTCGGATTCATGGGAGTTGGGTAGCCGGTGAACCTTCGACTGCCACCCTAGTGCCGCGAGTGCTACCAGGCAGTGATGCAGGGCAATACCGCAGCTCAGAATGAGGTCACGGCCGTCAGGGTCGGTGCTAGGTAGATTTAACCCGCGCTCGGCATATAGGTGCAGACTGTCCGAGCCCACCCGCCACCGCCACGGCTGTGTGTTGTGCACCGACGGCGCACGGGTTGCCAGCGACAAGGCCGTGTAGACAGTCTCGTGATCCGGGAAGTGAGCGCTCATCGGAACACCGCTTTCTGTGGCTAACATAGTGAATCCAGCGTCGCCCGGCACAGGTGGCAGCCGCCAGAGCCGAAAGACTCCAGTTCAGAGGACTTCCTGACAGCCGCAGTCACCTGACGTTGCATACTTGCGGGTCTTATGGCCACATCGCTAGTGACGAATGACCCTGACCCGCCGTGCCTACCGCCGATACCGTTGCTGGGGCGCCCTTTGAAAACCCACGGTCCTACAGGAGAAGCCATGTCGTCGCGCAACGCGCATTTGGGGATCGTCGTCGGTGTGGACGACTCGCCGGCTGCCAAGGTAGCGGTGGATTGGGCGGCGCGCGATGCAGAGCTACGTAATGTCTCGCTAACGCTCGTGAACGCGGTTTCGCCGAACTTAACCACATGGTGGAACACGCCGCTGTCCCCGGGCTTGGCGCAATGGCAGAAAGAACACGGGCGCCGACTGCTTGATGACGCGGTCAAGGTTGCTGAAAACGCTTGCGACCGCCCAGATCCCACCCAGATCCACACTGAGGTCTTGTCGTCGGCAGCCATTCCCACACTGGTTGACCTGTCCAAAGACGCCGAGCTGGTAGTCGCCGGATCCCACGACAGTGGGCGGTGGCCCGGCCGGCTTCTCGGTTCGGTCAGTACCGCGCTGGTCCGGCACGCGCACTGCCCGGTCGCGATCATCCACGATGAGGATCCGTTGATGCCATATCCAGTTCAGGCACCGGTGTTGGTCGGCATTGACGGCTCGTCGGCATCCGAGTTGGCGACAGCGATCGCATTCGAAGAGGCATCGCGTCGAAACGTGGGATTAATCGCTCTGCACGCCTGGAGCGATGTTGATGTATCGGAGTGGCCCGGCGTCGATTGGCCGGCAACGCAGTCGATAGGCGAACAGGTACTGGCCGAGCACCTAGCGGGCTGCCAAGAACGGTACCCCGACGTGACCGTGCACCGTGTCGTGGTCCGCGATCAGCCGGCACGTGAGCTCGTCAAACGCTCGGAGGAAGCCCAGCTGCTGGTGGTCGGCAGTCGTGGCCGCGGCGGATTCGCCGAAATGCTGGTGGGTTCGGTCAGCGAAACCGTTGCCCAGTTGGCGCGGATGCCGGTCATCGTGGCACGCGAGTCGCACGCGTAAGTACATCGCGCAAGTCGGTTAGGGCAACGGGGCCGACCACCGCAGCAACGTGCCTCCGATCGGGGGGGTGTCAACGGTGAATGTGCCGCCCACCTGCTGTGCGCGATAATGCATGTTTGCCAGGCCGCTGCGTTTGGTGCGTCCGGACATGCCGCGGCCATTGTCCACCACTTCGATGGACAGCTCGTCTTCGACCTTGACGGTGACTGCGAGCGTGGTCGCGTGGGCGTGTCGCACGGCGTTACTGACCGCTTCGCGCACAACGGCTTCGGCGTGATCGGCCAGGGTGGCATCGACCACCGAGAGTGGTCCGATGAACTTCGTCGTGATGTGTAACGTCCCGTCCGAGAATTGGGCGATCGCCTCGTCGAGCCGCTGGCGCAGCCGGGTCATTCCCGAGGCTGGCCCATGGAGATCGAATATCGTCGTCCGGATTTCTTCGATGATCGCTTGCAGGTCGTCGACGTACTCCGAGAGCCGTTGTTGTACTTCGGGCGATCGCGCCCGAGGGATGGTCCCCTGCAGGGCAAGCCCGACGGCGAAGAGGCGTTGGATGACGTGGTCGTGCAGGTCCCGAGCGATACGGTCGCGGTCGGCCAGCACATCGAGTTCGCGCGCCAGGCGCTGTGAGGTGGCCAGCTGCCAGGCGAGCGCTGCCTGGTCGGCGAAGGCAGCCATCATCTCTTCCTGGTTTTGGCTGAACGGCGTTGATTGGTCATGCCGCAGTGCGACTAGCACACCGGCGACCTTGTCGGTGGTGCGAAGGGGCAGCACCAGCGCGGAACCGGAACGGATCTCCACGTCGCCGATCTCGAGGTTGAGATTATCGAATCGCCGCGGAGTTCGGTCCAGAAAAACGTCTCCCACCGGGGTTCCGCTGACCGGTATCGTTGGTGCCGCACCGAGCGGAGGTAGCTTTCCCGCGATTTCGGCGACCAGCAGTTCATCCACATCGGCGGGCGGTTTGCCATCAAGGGCCGGAACCGCGACCAAAGTCGCTTGGGCCTCAGTCAATTTCAGGGCTTTATCGGCGATGAGCCGGAATACTTTCGCCGGGTCGGCACCGGACAGCAGCTCCGTTGCGATATCGCGGGTCGCCTCAATCCAGGATTGACGAGCCCTTGATTGTTCATACAGGCGGGCATTCTCAATGGCGATCCCTGCAGCGGCGGCCAACGCTTTAACAAGGACCTCATCGTCTTCGCTGAACAGTTGCCCGTTGGCTTTTTCCGTCAAATACAGGTTGCCGAATACCTCGTCACGGATCCGGACGGGCACACCGAGGAACGCCCGCATTGGCGGGTGGTTCAGGGGAAATCCCACCGAAGCAGGCTGTTGCGCGATGTCGTCTAACCGGATGGGCTTCGGGTCGTCGATCAATACTCCGAGCACACCGCGGCCCTCGGGCAAGTGCCCAATCCGCTCGCGCTCTTTTTCATCGATTCCCTCATAGATGAACGCCACCAGGTCGTGTCCACTCCCCCGGACGCCCAGCGCCCCGTACCGGGCGTCGACGAGCTCGATTGCGGTGTGCACGATCGTGCGCAGGGTGGTGTCCAAGTCGAGGTCCGAGGTGACTACCAGCATCGCCTCGACCAAGCCGTCAAGTCGGTCGCGCCCCTCGACGATCTGCGCGATGCGTTCTTGGACCTCGGCCAGCAGCTCCCGCAGCCGCAACTGCGACAACGTCTCGCGTAGGGGATGCGCGCCGCCTACCGGCTCACCTGTCTCGGTCACACGACCATGGTGGCACCAGGCGAGACCTCCGGCTCAGTTATCTGTCCGGCCGGTTGGTGGTGTCTAGCCTGGACGCGAAGACCGCCGCTTGGGTCCGCCGCTCCATTCCCAGCTTGGCCAGCAATCGTGAGACATAGTTTTTCACCGTCTTTTCGGCAAGGAACATGCGCGCGGCGATCTGCTTGTTGGTCAGCCCCTCGCTGAGTAGCCCGAGCAGTGTCCGTTCCTGGTCGGTGAGCCCAAGCAGCGGATCGGTGCGTTCGGCAGCGCCGCGAAGCTTGGCCATCAGTGCCGCAGCAGCCCGGTTGTCCAGCAGCGATTTGCCGGCACCGACGTCTTTGATGGCCTGCGCCAGCTCCATGCCCTTGATGTCTTTGACGACGTATCCGCTGGCGCCGGCCAACACCGCATCGAGCATCGCCTCATCGGAAGTGAACGAGGTCAACATCAGACAACGCAGCTCGGGAATGTCAGACAGTAAGTCGCGGCAAAGCTCGATTCCACTGCCATCGGCCAGGCGGACGTCGAGCACGGCAACATCAGGCCGCACCGCCGGTATCCGCGCCATCGCTTCGGCAACCGAGCCGGCTTCGCCGACGACTTCGAGCTCTGGATCCGATCCGAGCAAGTCAACAATCCCGCGACGAACCACCTCGTGGTCGTCGACCAAAAAGACCCTTACAACCATGGCGAGCCCTCCCCGCTGTTGCCGGCTAGCGTCGGGGACCGACGCATCGGCATCCATCATGCTCATAATGACCCCTTCTCACAGGTGTTGGCGATCAACTACGAGCACCGCGTGGTCGGAGTCACGCAGCGCGGCGTTGCCTGCTGGGCCGACAAGCTCGGCTAGATGTTGGGCATCTCGGGCGCCCACGACGAGCAACTGCACGTCTCCAGCGCTTTTCGCCAGATAATCGAGGATGCTGCCATGCACCGCAATCGGCTCGATCCGAAGGTCTGGATAGCGCCGCCGCCACGGGGACAACCGGCGGGTCAGCCGCGCGTGTATCCGATGATCGCCCTCGGCGACTGCCGACTTGTCGCAGGATGGAGCTGGCCAGCAGGTGATCACCCGTAGCGGCGCGTTACGCAGGCGCGCCTCGTCCACCGCCGCCCCCAACACGACGCCGTTGTCGGGGGACTTGTCGGCTTCGACGACTACCCACCCGGGATGCGGTCGGGTTGGATGGCCAAATCCGTGAATGACAGCAACGGGGCACTGCGCCGAGGTGGCTACTGCGGTGGCCGTGGACCCGACCCGGTCCGGCTGGAAGTGATCAGATCCAACAGCGCCGACACAAACCATCGCCGCTGAGCGGGAAGCGCGGACCAGCGTGCCGACTGGCGGCCCTTTGGTGATCTCGACTTCTATTTTCACTGGCTTGTCGGTGGCCTCAACGGCAGCGATGACACGCCGAACGGCGCGCTCGGCGGTGGCGAACGAGCGAGCGGTGTCCGCGCGGTCCAGACTCTCGCTGTCGTCGGCGTGGAGTGCGTGAACGAGGCGCAGCGCGATGTCCCGGCTAACTGCCTCGTCAACGGCCCACAGGGCAGCACGCAGGGCCGCCGTCGAACCGTCGACGCCGACCACAACCGCGGGCGGTGTTGGCAAATCATTCATCGCGAACTCCGAGCCGGCACACTCCAATGAAGGCGCCCTCGTGCGCAACGCTATCGGTGACACGCCGGCCTCTTCAGAGCCGTTGGTCCTCAGTTTGTCGGCCCTTGGTCCCAACACGGCCAAGCCCGCCCCGATTGTCGGCCGCGGCTTAATGACACGCGGCCATGGACGCCAGGGGCTTTCGGCCCTTGAGACCTCCGGGGCTCCGAAGGACAATCGTCTCATTCGATCGATGTGGCATGCATCGCCGAAGGAGTTGTTGTGCTGACATTCACGCTTGACCCGTGCTGCTGGTGGATCGTGCGTTCTTCCGGGGCGCCGCGGTGCTGAGCGGCCTTACAGCCGCGCATGATTCCGGTCCCGCTGGACACGCCAGATGGAGCGCCGCCGACGCCGGCAATCCAGCCAAAGCTGCTCAGGAAAGCGACGTTTGGGGTGAGCAACGATGGTAACCAAGTCAACGCACATACACCAACCTCGCGCGCCGCCGCCGATGGAATACGCAGAGACGTAGCGATCCTTCTCACCGTGGTCGCGGCCGCAGCGACACTGGTGGCGGTCGCGCACTGGCGGATGGGTCGGATGCGCGACGGACAAAGGGAGCGCGAGCTACGATGCTTAATCGACGATGATGGTGGCCGTAACGACAGGAGTTACGGATGAGCGGGCAGTGCGAAGATCGGGACGGCGAAACGCCCGCCGGCACACGCGCGGAAGCGACCGCGATGCTGGATACGGCGGGACTCGACCGCCTCGTCAGTGTCTTAATCGAGCGCGGCTATCAGGTCGTCGGCCCGACACTGCGGGATAACGCGATCGTGCTCGCCGAGCTGGAGTCGGCCGAGGATCTGCCCCGCGGCTGGGGGGTCGACGTGGGTCCCGGGCACTATCGGCTGCATCGCCGCGACGATGACGCGGCGTTCGCACACTCGGCCGGTCCACAGTCCTGGAAGCAGTTCCTGCACCCACCCCGGCAACGGTTGTGGTCAGATGATCGCGGCGGTGAAATGAGTGATGATGCCGCAGAAGAGATTCCACGATACGCCTTTATTGGCGTACGCGGCTGCGACCTCGCCGGAATCGCGACGCTGGATCGGGTGCTCGGCGGCGGCAAGTTCCCGGACGGATCATTCGCGCGGCGTCGACGGCAGATCTTCGTCGTCGCGGTCAACTGCACAGAGCCGGGCGGCCTATGCTTCTGCGCGTCGATGGGAACCGGTCCCGCCGCCGGGCCGGGCTACGACCTTGCACTGACCGAACGCGTCGACGGCGACGGGCGCCGCTACCTTGTTGACGTGGGCACCGAGGATGGTGCCGAGGTACTGGCGGCGATACCGAACTGCCCGGCCAAGGCCGATGAAATCAGCTGTGCCCGAGCCGACGTCGAAGCGGCGTCCCACCGGATGGGCCGCCAGATGCCGTCGGGGAACCTGCGCGACCTGCTGGTGACCTCGCGGGAGTCGCCGCAGTGGGAGGAGGTGGCCAGCCGCTGCCTAACGTGCGGGAACTGCACGATGGTGTGTCCAACCTGTTTTTGCACCAGCACCGAGGACGTCACCGACCTGACCGGTGAGCACGCCGAACGCTGGCAGAATTGGGCGTCTTGTTTCGAGCCCGATTTCTCCTACATCCACGGAGGTAACGTCCGGCAGTCCGGCGCATCCCGCTACCGGCAATGGCTGACCCACAAGCTCGGCACCTGGCACGACCAGTTCGGGATGTCGGGTTGTGTCGGGTGCGGGCGGTGCATCGCCTGGTGCCCGACCGGCATTGACATCACCGAGGAGATGAACAAGATGGCCAGCGCGGACGGCGACGATGACTGACGCCGCCACCCGCTTCGAGTCGGAACCATCGGCAATGGCGCCGGTCCCCTACTTGGTTCGCGACCGCGTGGTCGAGAACCGGGATTCAGTCACCTTATGTTTGAAGCCACGGCGCGACTTACTCCCGACACCACTGCCCGGTGAGTTCATGATGCTCTACGCCTTCGGGATTGGGGAAATCGCGATCTCGGTCAGTGGTGACCCGACTCTCGCTGACGGGACGATTACGCACACCATCCGGTCGGTCGGTGCAGTCAGCCGTGCGTTGTGCGACGCGCAGGTGGGCACGGTCGTAGGGGTCCGCGGACCGTTCGGAACTAACTGGGGCCTTGCCGACGCGGGTGGTCGTGATCTGGTAATCGTCGCCGGCGGCGTCGGATTGGCGCCGCTACGTCCGGTGGTGCTGGGCGCGCTGGCGCACCGGGATCGCTACGGGCGGGTGGTGCTGATCGCGGGTGCGCGTTCGCGTGCCGACTTCTTGTTCGGTGCCGAGCTCGACGAGTGGACACGCGATAGCCGGATCGAGGTAAACCTGACGGTCGACGTTCCGGTGCGAGGCTGGTCGGGTGAGATCGGGTTCGTCACTGAGCCGCTGCATCGGCTCGCGCTGAATACCGTTCGCGTTACGGCATTTTTGTGCGGACCCGAACCGATGATGCAATTCGCCGCCGAGGCCCTGCTGGAAAAGGGCATGGCCCAAAGCGACATTCGGGTCTCACTCGAGCGAAACATGCAGTGCGGGATCGGCTGGTGCGGTCACTGCCAGCTCGGGCCGCTGCTGCTGTGCCGCGACGGGCCCGTGGTGGGCTACGACATCGCCGCTCCGCTGCTTGCGGTCAAGGAGTTATAGATGAGCACACCGACGTTGGCCGTCTGGAAGTTCGCCTCGTGCGACGGCTGTCAACTGACCCTGCTGGACTGCGAGGACGAATTGCTCACGCTGGCAGCAGAAGTCCAGATCGCGACCTTCCTGGAGGCCTCCAGTACGATTGTCGGCGGACCATACGATGTGTCGCTGGTCGAGGGCTCCATCACTACCGCGGCCGACGAGAAACGAATCCGCGAGATCCGCGAACAGTCGCGGGTGCTGGTCACGATCGGGGCGTGCGCCACCGCCGGCGGTGTCCAGGCGCTGCGGAACTTCGCCGATGTCGCCGAGTTCGCATCGGTCGTCTACGCCAAGCCCGAATACATCGACACCCTGGCAACGTCCACGCCGGCGTCGGCGCACGTCACTGTCGATTACCAGCTGCAAGGGTGTCCGATCGATCGCGGTCAGCTGCTCGACACCCTGGCGGCATTGCTGATCGGACGCAAACCCCGACTACCGGCCAAGACGGTGTGTACGGAGTGCAAGCTCCGCGGAGTGACGTGTGTCATCGTCGCCGACGGCATCCCGTGCTTAGGCCCAGTGACGCATGCCGGATGCGGAGCGTTGTGTCCCAGGCATCATCGAGGCTGCTATGGCTGTTTCGGCCCGTCCGCTGTCCCGACAACCGCGACCCTGATCCCACTGCTGCGCCGTGACGGGATGTCCGAGGACGACGTCGACCGGGTGTTCTCGACGTTCAACGTCGCCGCGTTCGCCGCGGAGCGGGACCAGCAGTGAACCCGGCCACCCGCACGCTGAGCGTTGGCGCGCTCACCCGTGTCGAAGGGGAAGGTGCCGTCCACGTGAGGCTGCGTGATGGCGCATTGGAGAGCGTCGAGCTGAACATCTACGAACCGCCACGGTTCTTCGAGGCTTTCCTGCGTGGTCGCGCTTACACCGAGCCGCCGGACATCACGGCGAGGGTCTGCGGCATCTGCCCGGTGGCCTACCAGGTCAGCGCCTGCAACGCGATTGAAGATGCGTGCGGCGTGGAGCTTGAGCGCTCCTTGGTGCAGCTGCGTCGACTGCTGTACTGCGGGGAGTGGATCCACAGTCACGTCCTGCACATCTACCTGCTGCATGCGCCGGACTTCCTTGGCTATCCGGACGCGATCAGCATGGCGCGAGACGAGCGGGATACCGTCGAACGCGGCTTGGCGCTGAAAAAGGCCGCTAACACGCTGATGGAATTTATTGGCGGGCGGGCGATCCACCCGATCAACGTTCGGCTGGGGGGGTTTTACTCGGTGCCCACCCGCAGGGAGCTGGCACCGCTGGCCGAAGGGCTGCGCCGGGCGCTCGACGAGGCGCTGAACACCGTCGCGTGGGTGTCCGAATTTGACTTCCCCGATCTCGAAATCGAACACGAACTGCTGGCGCTGATGCAGCCGGGCTGTTACCCGATCGAGAACGGCGAGATCGCACGCAGCGCCGGAACACCTTTCGGGGCAGCGCAATTCAGCGATCACGTTGTCGAGTCGCAGGTGCCGTACTCCACCGCGCTGCACGCGACTCTGGACGGTGACCGTTACCTCACCGGCCCGTTGGCCCGCTACTCGCTGAACTCGTCGGCGCTCTCGCCGGTCGCCCGGCAAGCCGCCGATGATGCCGGGTTGGGAGCACAATGCCGAAACCCGTTTCGCAGCATCGTGGTTCGCGCGGTCGAGGTGGTGTATGCGATCGAAGAGGCACTGCGAATCATCGATGATTATGAACGCCCCTCACGGCCGTTCGTCGAGGTGCCGGCCCGCGCGGGGGTTGGCCACGGCGTCAGCGAGGCGCCGCGCGGGCTGCTATATCACCGATACCGGATCGAAGACGGGCTGATCGCCGCGGCGACCATCGTCCCGCCCACCTCGCAGAACCAGGCGGCCATCGAAGCCGACCTGGCGCAGGTGGTATCGGAGAACCTATCGCTGGACGACAGCGAACTGACAGCACTGTGCGAGAGGGTGATTCGCAGCCATGACCCCTGCATTTCGTGCTCGGCGCATTTTCTGAGACTAACGGTGGATCGGCGTTGAACACCGTTGTTATCGGCATCGGAAACGAATATCGCAGCGACGACGGTGTCGGGTTGATCGTGGCCGCCGCGATCAACGAGCGGAAGCTCCCTGGTGTCTGTGTCGTGGTCGGAACCGCGGACCCAATGGATCTGCTGGATGCCTGGTCTGGCGCGGCTCTCGCATTGGTCATCGACGCGGCAATCGCATCTCCATCGACGCCCGGCCGTATCCATCGGGTTACAGCCGACGATCTGGCTTCGGTGCGCGGGATTAGTTCGCACAGCCTCGATGTCGCCCAGGTATTCGCACTAGGTCAGACGCTCGGCCGGGCACCCGAGCGGCTGGTGGTGTTCACCGTCGAGACCGCGGAGGTGGGTCACGGTGTCGGACTGACGCCGCAGGTGTCGGCCGCCGTGCCGGACGTTGTCACCGCTGCTCTGGCCGAAATCGATCGCGGCAACTAGGGGTGTCGAAAACTGACCCGTGCCTCCCGGGCGTGCCGTGGGCAGTAAGACCCCTTGGATGTTGGTAGCCAGCCGTAATCGACCAGCAGTTCGTTGAGCGACTCTTTCTCTATAGTGTTGTGGTTTTCTGTCGCGTTGTGGCCTGGGAGATGGATGCCCACGTCGATTACCGCCATGCAGCTTTGGCATTGAATACGGTGTTGGCTTGTCCAGTTGTCCATTTACCCACTTCTGGAGGAGGACTGTGGCGCCGGCCCGGGGCTCGCTAAGAAGCGGGCGTTCTTTCCGTATAGGCGTCGCGAGGCTGCTGGATTCTTAGCATTAACTTTGCGTGAACGCCTGCTTCGGCCACGGCGTGCAGCTCCTCATGCGGGGCCACCATCGCATCGCCTGCCCCGACGCCGCTGCCGGATGGCATCGGGATCGTGGAAAATCGTTGGCTCCTAAGCGGTGTCGCGAGCAGCGCGCCGTGTGAACCCAGCGGCACCACGACAGCTTGGGCGCGGCCGCACCGGATGAGCTTCTGCGCAGCCGCTAGCTGGTCTGATTCACCGACGAGGTCCCGCCCAACGCATTCGCGAGTTCCCGCACGTTTAGCAGGAATACACCGGAAATGATGTGCTGCAAGCCGCCGCCAGATGTGTCGAGAACCAGTGACGCCCCAAGGTTGTCGCAGATATCTGCGACGCGCTGACAGTAGTCGGCGGGAACACCCGGCGGCAGGCCCCTCCGCTTGCCACTACGAACTCGGCTGATCGTGCCGCTGTACGCAATTCGTCGAGGCATTGCGCCTGCTCTGCGAAGCTCAACGTGGACCAGGAAGAACGAACCAATACTGCTGGCCGCTGCATGCCTCGTTGACGGTCCGCGATCCGCACGTCGAAGGCCGAGTCGGCGGTTTCATTTCGGACTCACTCCATTTCACGGCGACGCAGTGTCTACAAGCCGGTCGGATAGGTTTCGGGCGTCTCTCCGGCGATCCACTGGCTGGTCGGTTCGAGCGGTTCCAGCGCCCGAGTGTGGTCGATGTGAATGATCGCGTCGAACTGATCGGCGGGCCGGGCGTGAAAGTAGTGGCTTTGCCGCTCAGTCGCCGGCTGATAAATCACGCCGATAGCGCGCCCCAGTCGAACGGCACTCAACGGTTCCGCGGCGGCGCTGCTGATCACGGTCGACACCAGGAAGGCACGCATGCCGGTCTCATGGAACAGTTCTTCCACGCTTCCGTTGAGCGCCGGCCTGACTGTTTTACGTTCGGCAACGCCACCCCATTCACTGGCAGCGGTGACCGTGCCGGTGTACGTGGTGAATCCGACAAGACGAGATTCCTCGTGGTATCGCCCGCGAACAAGCTGCCCAAGCGTGAGCTGCCCGTCGACGCCCATTTCGGTTGCCCGGGCATCACCGACGTGGGAGTTGTGCGCCCAGACGACGATTCGCGCGGGATTGGTCTGCTGGTCGCGGTCCAAGTGCGCCACCAGGGCTTGCAGGGTTTGGCCCATGTGCGCGTCGCGAAGGTTCCACGATGTGACTCGTCCGCTGAACATCGCACGGTAGTAGACCTCCGCGTTGCGGACCGTTTGTGCGTTCTGCTGCGCGTAGAACGCCTCATCTTCGGTGAGCAACCCGTCGCGGCGCGCGTAAGCGAGTGCGTTGCGCTGGAACTCGACCAGCTGCTCGATTGCTTGTCGCTCACACGGTGGTCCGGCGCCGAACGCCGCGGCAAACCCGTAGGCCTGGCCATCGTCCGCCGAGGTGTGGTCGAAGCACGCGTAACGCTGGCGCGCCCGCACCGCCGCTGTGGGGTCGACCTTGTCGAGGTAGGCGATCACCTCGTTCATCGACCGATGCAGGCTGTAGAGGTCCAAGCCGTAGAAGCCAGATTCCTGCCGGCCCTCTGACCGGCAGCGTTGGTTGTGGCCGCGCAGCCACTCGGCGAAATCGCGGACGACGACGTTACGCCACATCCAGGCGGGGAAACGCTCAAACCCGCTGAGCGCCTCATCGGCGCTCTTATCCTCGCCGAGCCCACGAACATACCGGTTCACTCGGTAGGCGTCGGGCCAGTCGGCCTCCGCGGCGACGGCGCAGAAGCCCTTCTGCTCGATCAGCCATTTCGTGATGGCGGCGCGTGCCTCGTAGAACTCATGGGTGCCGTGTGAACTTTCGCCGATTAATACGATCCGCGCATCGCCGATCAGCTTCTCCAAGGTTTCCGGCGGAGGAACGCCGTCGGGTGCCTCGACGGCCGCGTCTCTGGTCACGTCGGCTGCGGTGCTTTCGGGCCTGACGACGGATACCGCACCCGTGGTGGGGGTGGTAAGCAGTTCTCTGACCTCCTCGTCGCTGACCTGGCGGAAGTCCCAAAACGACTCGCCTACAGCGAAAAAGGGTGTCGGCATGGTGGCACACACGACGTCGTCGACAATGCCCGCGAATTCTCTGCAGGTCGATTCCGGAGCCGCCGGAACGGCGATCACGATCTGCGCCGGCTCGGCCTCACGCAATGCCTGCACCGCGGCGAGCATGCTTGCCCCGGTGGCCAGCCCGTCATCGACAAGAATGACTGTCTTCCCGGCGACGTCGGCAGGGGGCCGTCCGCCGCGATAGGCGGCCTCGCGCCGGATCAGCTCCCGACCTTCAGCTTCGGCAATATCGCGCAACTGCTGCGGCGTGATTCGCAGCCCCCGGACCACATCGTCGTTGATTACTACCCGGCCACCGCTGGCCAAGGCGCCCACTGCGAACTCTTCGTGTCCGGGCGCGCCGAGTTTGCGTACCACGAAGGCATCCATCGGTGCCCGCAGCGCGGCCGCGACCTCCCACGCGACGGGTATTCCTCCGCGCGCCAAGCCCAGCACCACGACGTCGCCTCGGTTGCGGTAAGCGTGCAGAAGGCCGGCCAGCACCCGGCCGGCCTCACGGCGGTCGCGGAACACCTGTCGAGGCCTACCCAGATCAGCCGCCCGAGTCATGACGTGGCCATCACTGGCTGCTCGCGGAATTCGATGTCTGACTCTAATCCGAAAATGAAGGTGACGTGCGTCTGGTGTGGTGCACGCGTGTGCGGTGGTGCTGTGCGGGTCACGCGGCAGGGTTGAGGGTTACCGCGTAACCGAGGGCTTCGAGTTGGCGGATGTGGTT
>NZ_JBKQTQ010000072.1:0-9207 GCF_052143115.1 Mycobacterium sp. | reverse complement strand
GCGTGCTCGACGAGCATTGGCCGTTCGCCTACCTGCAGGTGTATGCCGACGCCACGGTGGAGCGGGATCGCGATTTGGTGGTCGACGTCATGATGGCCGTTGCCGGGCGCATGTCTGGCCAACCGCTTGGCGAGGAAGCCCGCCCGTTCATCGAGCTGATGGCTGAGCAGGAGGACCGGGTCGTCGTACGCTGTCGGCGGTACGAGACCTTCGCTCAGCCGCCGCGGCATCTGCACCGCAAAGACCAGGAAGAGCAGATCACCCACTGGGTATCGGCCACCATGCCGTGGGATGCGCCGGACCCGGCCTGAAACCGTGAGCCGCGTCCTGCTCCGTGAAGCCACGGTGATCACCATGTCGCCGAATCGGCCTGACGCGGAACGCGTCAACATTCTCGTCGAGGACGATCTCATCGCTGAAATCGGTGGGTCCCTCGACCCCCACGACACCCAAAGTGTTGATTTGTCAGGGCGCATCGTAATCCCTGGCCTGATCAACGCTCACCTGCACACCTGGCAGAGCGCGCTGCGTTTTGTGGGCGCCGACTGGACCCTGCCGGAATATCTGCACCATGTGCATGGCGACATTGCGCCCCAGTACACTCCCGACGACATCTATATCGGCACTCTTGCCGGCGCGCTAAACCAAATAAACTGCGGGACGACAACACTCGGGGACTGGTGTCATAACAATCCCACGCGAGAGCACACCGATGCGGCCGTAGAAGCCCTTCAGAGATCCGGGATCCGCGCCGTTTTCTTGCACGGCGCGCCAAACCGCGACCCCGATGTCCCGCATCCGCTTGACGAGGTCGACCGACTGCTCGACGGGCCGATCTCGACACAAGAGTTGCTCACAGTCGGGATGGCCATCCGCGGACCGCAATACTCGACATCCGATGTAGCAGTAGCCGATTTGCGTGCCGCCGAAGAACGAAGGCTCATCGCCTCGATGCACCAGAGCGGTGGTCAGCCCGCGGCCGCTTGGGAAGCCGTGCATGCCGCGGGACTGTTCGGGCCTCGCACCAATATCGTGCACGGGGCGGGTCTGACCGACGAGTGGGTCACAACGCTGGTCGACGTCGGCGTCACCTTCACCACCACGCCGGAGAATGAGCTCGGTCACGGGCATTGCGCGCCGATGACCGGACGTCTTTTGCGACGCGGCACGGCGCCGTCGCTAGGCACCGACACTGAAACCGGGGTGTCTGGCGAAATCCTCGTCGCCGCGCGGATTGCCTTGGCCCATCAGCGTGGCCTCGACCATGAACATCATCGGGACGCGACGGGCATCATGTCGACAACAATGTCCATCAGTAGCCGGCAAGCGCTGTCGTGGGCGACGGTCGAAGGAACCGGAGCCCTCGGCTTGGCGGACAGGGTTGGCAGACTCGAGCCGGGCATGCAGGCCGACCTAGTCGTCATCGACGCGCGCGCACTAAACCTTTGGCCGGCACACGATCCGGTCGCCACGGTGCTGCACGCCAGCCTCGCCAACATCGAAGCGGTGATGATCGCAGGCCTATGGCGCAAGCGCGACCACTCGCTGACTGATGTCGACCCCGATGAAGTCAGAGGCAGGCTGCTGGAATCCGGCGAACGGATACTTATGCCGTGTTCGTCAGGCGGGCGACGCCACGAAGGACGGATCGGCTGACGATGTGGCGGAGTCGTTGAGCCGGTGACTGCGGAATCGGTTGCGGGGCCGCGCCGAGGCGGGGGAACAGTGCCAACGCGTTGGTGCGCTCGATGGCGTCGCGAGTCCCGGCGTCGATGGCCGGGTAGGTCTCCAGCCCAGCCGCGAACAGCTTGCCGGCGGCAGTCGGGGCGAACGGAAAATCGGATCCGAAGGTGATGTGACCCGGTTTGGCGAAAGCCAGCAGGCTGGGCAACGCGGCCGCGCTGGAGGAGAGCGCAGTGTCGAAGTAGAAGCTGGCGAAGTCGTCGAGGACATCGGCCCAGCTGCGGCCGGTGTCGGCGGTGATGGCGATGGCCATCCGGTGACTGGCATACGGCACGAACCCGCCGGCGTGGCTTAGAATGAACCGGATCTTGGGGTAGCGGGTACGGATACCGTTGCGCACCAACAAGTAAGCGGCTCGGGTGGTGTCGAGCAGGAAGTCGGCGGCGAACGGTGGGACGCCGGGTACGATCGGCCCCGGCAGCTGGCCGGGGTGGATGAATACCACCCCTGAGCGATCGTTGAGGGCGGCGAACAGTGCATCTTGCCCGTCTTCACCGAGATACTTGCCGGCGTTGTTGGCCAGCAGCACGACACCGTCGCCTTTCAGGTTGTCAAGTGCTCGAACCGCTTCCGCGACGGTGATGTCGACATGCGGCATCGGGATGGTGGCGAAAAACCCGAACCGGTCGGGATGTGCTGCCGCCAGTGCGGCGGTGTAGTCGTTGAGGTCGCGCGCGAGCGCCGCCGCGTCGGCCGGGTTGGGCAAGAATGTCGTGCCAGGCGTCGATACCGACAGAATGGCGGTGCCGACGTCGAGCTCCGCCATCGTCTGCAGCGAGGCTTCGGGGCTCCAGTCGGGCAGCTCACGTCCTCCGGCTTCGGCGATTCCGGCTTTCTGCAGGGCTTTTCGGTAGTCGGGTGGGATCAGATGGTGGTGGGTGTCGATTCGTAGCATGGTCGCCTTCCGGTTAATCGTCGGGGATGCCGGCGTGGGCCAGTGCGGGGACGGTGTCTTCGCGATGCAGCAGCGACTGCGCTGCGGTCTTGAACTGGCCGAGTTTCTCGATGATGGTCTGCCCCTCGCGGGTGTGGCCCCAGATGCTGATGCCCTGATGTGTGCTCGGTTCCCACGTCTTCTCGTTGACGACGATCGGGTTCCAGCCGAGTTCCCATTCGAAGCCCGAGGGTGTCATGGCGTAGTAGGACAGTTCCTTGTCGTTGGTGTGCTGCCCGACGGCCAGTGCCATGTGGAAGCCGAGTTCTCTGACTCGCTGATACGACGCCGTCATGTCGTCGAGTTCGGCGACCTGGATGTTGAGGTGCTGAACGCGGGTGCGGATCGGGTTGATCGGCAACCGGTTGACCGCGGCGATCGCCACGGAGTGGTGGCGTTGGTTGACGCGCAGGAAGCGGATTTTGAACTTCAGGCCGCTGATGGTTTCGTCGATGTAGTCGGTGAGCCGAGCGTCGAACACGGTGTTGTAGTACCCGCGTACCTGGTGCGGTTTCTTCGACGTGAGGGCGACGTGGCCGATGCCGCCTTCGCCGGTGACAAAGCCGCCGCGCACCGCCATGTCCGGCGGCGATCGCTGCAACGAGCGCGGACGAAGATTTCCTGCGCCAGGCCGTTGGGGCCGGGGAACCGCATGAGGCGCTCGACGCCGCCCAGCGCGGCCTCCTCCGCGGTGCCCTCTTTGATCGGCACGCCGTGCCGGGTGACGCGGGTAAGGATTTCGTCGAAGGTGCGGTGGTCGTCGATGTGCCACCCGAGGGCCGTGACATCTTCAGCCGGGCCGCGCTGCAACAGAAATCGGCATTCGTTGTCGTCTAGGCGGAACCGCATGACGTCACGCAACGCCTCGTCCAGATCCATGCCGATGGCGTCGCGGCCGAAACGGCGCCAGTCGGCAAACCTGTCGGTCTCGATGACTATATAGCCGAGGTGAACGTTGCCGAAGATGCTCATTGGTCGAAAACCGAAGGTGTGCTGAGGAACTCAACGACAAGCCGGTTGAACAAATCGGCGCGCTCCCATTGCATCCAATGGCCGGTGCGTGAGGTCATCACCAACTCGGCGTTGGGCATCAGATTCGCCAGCATCGGACCGCCGGCCGGGCGGTTGACCTTGTCGTCGCGGCCCCACAACACCAACGTCGGTGCCCGCAGATGCTTGAGGCGGCTGTCGCGGGTGAGGTCCATCCGCCACAGGGTGCGCAGCGCCATCGGGCCAGACGGGCGGCGCAGCGGGGGATCCGCCATCACCTCGGGATCGACGGAGGCCGCATAGCGCAGGTCGATCAAGTCGTCCGGGACCGAAGCGCCGTCGTAAACCAGGTAATTGCGGATGAACGACTCCAGCTTCTCCCGGCTGGGTCCGTCGCCGCCGTAGTACAACAGCAAGCTTTTGAGCCCGGCAGTGGGGACAGCGCGCGTAGTGCCGATACCGCCGGGACCCATCAGGACGAGCTTGTCGACTCGCTGCGGCGTATCCAGTGCCAGCCGCAGCGCGGCCGCACCGCCGTAGGAATTGCCGACCAAATGGGCTGTGGCAAGCCCGAGTTCGTCGAGCAGTCCGCGGGTCATGTCAGCGAGGTAACCGAACGGGTCGTGTTGGTCGACGCCTTTGGCCGAGCGGCCGTAGCCGGGCATATCGGGCACGATGACGCGAAATTGCTGTGCGAGGGCGTCGATGTTACGGGAGTAGTTGGATACCCCGGAAGCGCCCGGTCCGCCGCCGTGCAACATGACCACGGCCGGTCCGCTGCCGGTTTCGGCGACGAAGATCGGTTTACCGGCGACGGTGATGGTGTGCTCGGTGAGGTTGGTCGTGGTCATGCGGTGGCCTCAGTTCTGGTTGAAGAAGAAAAAGCGCAGCCGGCCGGCGGCGGTGGTAGTGGCTGCCCGGATTTGGCTGCGGCGTAGATGAATCCGTCGGGCCGCAGCACAACCGCTGCGGCTTTCTTGCGCCGTAGCCAGCCGACGAGCGTGGGCTCGCTGATCCGAAGCGTCGGGACGCCGACTGCCGTCCAGGCGCGCGCGCCGGCCGGCGATTCGCCTGCGTGCAGGACGGTCCACTGGCCGCCGAGGAGATCGTCGAGGCGAACCCTCGCGCCATTGGCGTCCGTGACCCACGGTTGCGGAATCTGCCACCCCACAGCGCGGTGGGGGCCGGCCGCGAAGAAGCCGTCGGCGTATCGGGCGTCCGGAATCCAGGTTATTTTCTGCAGCCGGGCGTCCATGCCAGGTGTCCGCATGACCGCCCGCATCAGATGATTACGCGCGGCGGCGATGACCCGGTTGCGCTCGGTGATGATGCGGCCGGCGAGACAGGCCCGACGGGTGACGTCCGTGACGTGTGGTTTGCGTTCGGCTTGATAGGTGTCGAGTAGCGATTCGGGGGCCTGGCCGTCGAGAACGGCGGCGAGCTTCCAGCACAGGTTCGCCGCATCGCGGACCCCGGCCGACATACCCTGCCCGATCCACGGCGGCATGGCGTGCGCGGCATCCCCGGCCAGGAAGACTCGCCCCACTCGCCAGCGGTCGGCAACGCGCACGTGGTGGCTGTAAATCACGGCCCGCAGGATCTTCACATGCTCGGGCGTAATGCCCTGATTGCCCAAAATTTTCCAGATCGCTTCTTCGCGTAACAGCTCCTGGTCGGCCTCGCCTGCGCGCGCGGGATACTCCCACCGATGGTGGCCGAGAGGAGTCGGACAGTCGACGGTCGGTTGGGCCGGATTGCAGTGAAACCGCAACCGGTCATGAGCTTCCCACTCCTTGAGGACCTTGGTGTCGATGACAACCCACCGCTCGGTGTAGGTGCGCCCCGTGTAACCGATACTCAGCTGACCGCGAGTCGGCGACGAGCCGCCATCAGCGGCGATCACATACGACGCATGCAAGCGCTTGAACGTGTCGGTGCGAAGATCGGCCAACATCAACTCGACAACGTCGCCATTGGGCACTGCCCGGAGGCATTCGTGCTGCAACAGCACGTCGATGTTCGAAAATCGCTGGACCCCTTCACGCAGCACGTGATCGACCGCCGGCTGATACAAGAACTGCTGCGGCGGGTGCCCGCACCCGCGTGGATTGATCTTCAGGTCGATGAACGGGACACCGGCGGCGTCGACGAAGTTCAGTGGACGGTCGGGCAGCATGTCCTGCTGCAGCCGATCGGCCAACCCGACGGATTGCCAGATGCGCATGACCTCCTCGTCCGTGGAGATGGCCCTGGCACGGCCGTAAACATCTGGATCGCGCTCGACCACAAAGGACTTTCAGGCCGAGATGGCCCAGCAGATTGGCGGCGGTCGCGCCGGTCGGGCCGTAGCCGATCACCGCCACGTCGTAGAGATCTTTAGTGGTCACGGTTGTCTCTCATCGTCGAGGGGGGTTGTTCTGTAGTGATCACTACGGTAGTGTAGCGATCACTACAGAGTCAAGACCCTGATCGAGGAGAACGGTGATGGCGGGAAAGGACCAGCCGAAACGGCGCAAGCGCGCCGACGGTGAACTGTCGCGTGAACGCATCCTCGACGCCGCCACCGAGATCGCCGCTGAGCGCGGCTACGAGGGCACCAGCATCGCCCTGGTCAGCGCGAAATGTGGCCTGCCGGCCAGTTCGATTTACTGGCATTTCAAGAACAAGGACGACTTGATCGCAATGGTGATCGAGCGCAGCTTCGCCGACTGGCTCAAGGCCTGGCAGGTGCCCGACGAGGGCACTGCGCGCGACCGCCTGGTGGGCATGGCGCTGCAGATCGCCAAGGCGCTGCTGGACTCGCCCGACTTCATCCGGCTCGGCCTGATGTTGGCGCTGGAACGCCGACCGGTCGAGCCGCGGGCGCGCGCGATGTTCATCCAAGCCCGGGCGCAGACCTACTACGACCTGGCCGAGACCATGCGTGGATTCACCCCAGAGCTCACAGACACACAGATACACCAATTGGTCACCTACGCGATCGCCGGCGCCGACGGCTTGTTCATCGCCAAGGAGATCGGCGGCGACGCAGTGGACCTGGTTGGGCTGTTCGAGTTACATGCCCGGGCCTTGTACGACACCGCACTGCGCCTGATATCCGAGGATGCCGGTCAATGACGCTGAGGAAAACCATGACATCGCAAGGCAAATGGCCGGTGGCCATCATCGGGTCAGGAAATATCGGCACCGGTCCGTTGCAGCAACGGCCGGTGCGTGTCGACCGTGAAACGCTGACCCTGGGCTACGCCGGGATGTACTCCAGCTTTCTGCGTCACGCCGAAATCGCCGCCGAACGCTATGGCATCGACGCGCGAACTTTGCTCGAAGAGGCCGGGCGCCGCAGCATGGTCGGCGGTCAGGAAGACATGCTGGTCGACATTGCCCTCGACCTGGTAGGCGATCGTTGAGCGAATGACGGGGCCGCCGATCAGCTCAAGCCGATCGCGCCGGCTCAGTCACGTCCAAGTTGTAAAGCCAGTCGAACCGCGCAAGAAAAGCTGAGCCGCCAAAGTCAGGCCGATGGGTCCACCGCCGACGATCAGAACTGGAATCTGCTCTGCGCTCGACTGCGCCTGGCCCATGTTGGTCGTTGTGCTCACCGGTCGTACCCTCTTGCTTGCTTGAGGTTCATTGAACACTATTGTTCAAAATAGATCAAATGTGACTTTTAAGCTACACTGTGCTGGGTTAAAGAACATAGGTGCACTCTCCGTTGGGGCAGTGCAAACGACCGGAGGGCAAAGTCATGACGACACCGACGGATCGGCGAATCAACGCCGCCGCGGTGCGCCTGTTCACGGCGAAGGGGACGACCCGGCTAACGGTCAGCGAGTTGGCCCAGGAGGCCAACGTGGCCCGCGGGACGCTTTATCGCAATGTCGGATCGGTCGAGGGCCTGTTCGATCGCGTCGTCGCGGAGTTCAGCGCGGACTTGCATCGGCGGGTGGCGGCGACTTTCGCCGATATCGATGATCCAGCGGCGCGGCTCGCGACCGGGGTACGGCTGTGGGTCCGCTACGCCCACGAGAACCCGACGATGGGGCGCTTCGCCGTCAGATTTGGCCTCACCGAGGAATCGCTGCGAGCCGTGATGACCGGACCGCCCATGCAAGACATCAACGCGGGCATCGCGGCCGGCAGATACGACATCGGCGCGTACAGCATCGACAGCATTGCCTCGCTAGCCGTCGGCGCCACCGTGAGCGCCATGTGGATGGTGCTCGAGGGTCACCAGACATGGCGCGACGCTGGAACCTCAACCGCCCAACTCCTACTACGCGCAATGGGAATCGATCCCGCTGAAGCTCACGAAATCTGCATGGCGGACCTGCCGGACCTGTCCACAGCATGAGGCTCCGCGTTGAGGTTCTAAAACCACGGCGGCGGCATCATTGCCAGATACCGGTCACCTGCACGCCGGAGAAGCGCGAACGCAGCGCGTGACAGATCGTGCGTCCGCTACTTGAGTTCGGACGACGACAGCCCCAGCAGGCGGCGGGCGACCACCAGCTGCTGAATCTGCTGGGTCCCCTCGAAGATGTCCATGATCTTCGAGTCACGTGCCCACTTCTCCAGCAGCGTCTGCTCCGAATAGCCTGCGGTGCCAGCTAATTCGACAGCCTTGAGCGTGATGTCGCTACCCACCCGGCCGGCCTTGGCCTTGGCCATCGACGCCTCTTTGGAGTTGGGGATCTTGTTGTCGGCCTGCCAGGCCGCGCGCAGCGTCAGCAGGTAGCTGGCCTCCCAGTCGGCCTCCATCTGAAGGAACTCGGCCGCGGCGGCGCTTTGCGCGTATGACGACTTGTCGTAGGAGATCTCCACGCCGGCGTTGGTCAGGATCTTGCGCAGCTCTTCCAGCGTGGCGCGGGCGATCCCGACGGCCATGGCCGCGACGACCGGCCGGGTGTTGTCGAAGGTCTCCATCACTCCGGCGAAACCTTTGCCGGGCTCGATTTCGGGGTTGCCCAGCAGGTTGTCTTTCGGTATGCGGGCGTTGTCGAACCGGATGACGGCCGTGTCGGAGCCCTTGATACCCAGCTTGTTCTCCAACCGCTCAACGGTGACACCCGGGTGTTCGCGCGGCACGATGAACGACTTGATCGCCGGGCGGCCCTTCGACTTGTCCAGCGTCGCCCACACCACGATGTGAGTCGCTCGCGAACCCGCGGTGACGAAAATCTTCTCGCCGTTGATCACGTATTCGTCGCCGTCCAGCTTGGCTGTGGTGGTCACCGCCGCCGAATCGGACCCGAATCCTGGTTCGGTGATCGCCATCGCCGCCCAGACCTTGCCCAAACGCTGCAGCTGCTCGTCGGTGGCCACAGCAGAGACTGCCGCGTTGCCGAGGCCTTGGAAGGGGATCGACAGCAGCATCGCCGCATCGCCCCAACTGGCCTCCAAGGCCTGCAGCACCGCCGCCATGTTGCTGCCGTTGCGATTTTCCCCATTGCTGTCGCTGCTGCGAAGCCCGTCGGCTCCGGCCATATCCAATGTGTTGGATTCGGCCGCTCCGGCGAACAGCTGCGCCAATGTGTCGAGCT
>NZ_JBKQTQ010000071.1:0-21992 GCF_052143115.1 Mycobacterium sp. | reverse complement strand
CCCCACGGGAGGTTGTCGGCCCGTCCGACTGCCCGGCCGGTGGACGAGTTTATCTGGTCGCCGTCCGCCGCAGGCAGCAGGTTTAACGCTCTAAGTCAGCAAGTCATATTCGGTTAAGGTATGAGCCCCGACGCCGAGCCGTCGCCATACTCTGATACGGTAGCCCGCCATCCATTTCCATGTTATCCCTCAAAAAGATGGCGAAAGGACGAACGTGACCCGCTGGGCGATCCTGACGGGGGAGTACCCGCCGCAATCCGGCGGAGTTAGCGATTACACCCGGCTGGTGGCCGAGCGGCTTGCCGCTATGGGAGACGAGGTGGCCGTGTACGCACCGCCCCAAGGTCTCGGCCCGGACTCGGGCCCTCCCGGGGTCCGGGTCCGGCGGCTGCCCGACCGGTTCGGCCTCCGAGGACTCCGCCGGCTCGGCCGAGAACTGGCCCGCGATCGCCCGGACCGAATCCTGGTCCAGTACGTCCCCCACGCGTTCGGGCTGAAGGCGATGAACCTCCCATTCGCCGCGTGGGTCGCTGTCCGGGCCAGGCGGGTGGCTCCAGTCTGGGTCATGTTCCACGAGGTGGCCTTTCCATTCGTCCGCCAGCCGCTCCGGCACAACCTGGTGGCCGTCGTCAACCGGGCGATGGTCTGGGCCGTCGCTGGTGCGGCAGACCGGGTGCTGGTCTCGATACCGAGCTGGGGGCGGCTACTGAGCCAAGTCTGCCCGCGAGCCCGGCCGGCCGAGTGGCTGCCGGTCCCCTGCAGTGTGGCTACCGCAGCCGACCCCGGACTGGTCACTACGGCCCGTTTCCGCCACGCCCCGGATCCGACTGCCCCGCTTGTCGGGCACTTCGGGACGTTCGGGCGGCTGATCACCGATCTGCTCGAGCCGGCCATCGTCGGGCGGATGGTGAAGCCGGCGCGCGGCTCGGCGAAAAGGGCTCGACAGCCGAAGTACTCGCGATACTCATCGGCCGGGGTGACCGGCTCGTGGGTCAGGTGCGTCGAGATCGGGCAGTACTGCGCGCCGAGCAGCAGCCGAAACACCTTCAGCGTGACCCCCAGGGAAAGCTCGATGCTTTGGGCGTGCGGGGGCAATTGCTCCAGCAGAATGCGGAATTCGAAAAACGACCGATCAGGTCGCTCGCTCAGCGGCGCGACGTGAGCCGAGAGGGCCGGGCTGTAGGCAGCCATGAAGTTCGCGAAAATTCCCAACGCGTCGGCCACGGTGGCCGCCGTACGGGCCGCCGCACCCACCGGACCAAGAATTTCGATGCCCTGTCGCTGCGCGAGCCGCCGGCCGAAATCCGCTGTGCCAGTCGCTTCGGCGGCCGACTCCACCGCCGTAATCACGCCCCGCAGCGAGACGAACACGTGGTAGAGGCCGATGTCCTGGGCGCGGATCCCGGCCTTCCGCAGCAACGCTGCGGGATCAGCGCCCAGTTCG
Source organism: Mycobacterium sp. (assembly GCF_052143115.1). Taxonomy (GTDB): domain Bacteria; phylum Actinomycetota; class Actinomycetes; order Mycobacteriales; family Mycobacteriaceae; genus Mycobacterium. The sequence continues at coordinate 20,548 of NZ_JBKQTQ010000071.1, read as the reverse complement.
GTGACCAGGTCCGGATAGCTCGACAGCGCCGTCCCGCGTACCAACGACATGTCCCCAGATGCTAATCGCGTTCCTTCGTCCGTCGCCGCCGGCATGTCCCCGATAGCTAAAAAGTTGTCCCGAATAGTCAAGACTTCGGCAGCGGTCGACCCGCATCGTTGAGTCGGCGGTAAAACCACCGCCCTGCCGCCGGCCTCTCGGCGGGAGGTATTGCGATTCAAGGATTAACGATGACTCTCACCGTCGAACCTACGACCACGACGACGAGTTCCGGCTCGCCGCTGCCGCTGGTTGCCCTGCCCCAGGGCGAGCTGCTGACCATCAACGAAGCCGACAACCCTCTGCTGCGCGATGCGCTGGCACCCGGTGTGCATTTCAAGCCGCTGCGCCTGGACCTGGAGGCCGGCTGTTGGGTGGTGCTGGCCGTGCTGAACCCCGGCGCCCAGCTGCCGGTGCACTATCACACCGGCGTCGCCGAGGCCTACACCCTGTCGGGCCGCTGGCATTACCTGGAGTACCCCGACCAACCGCAGACCGCCGGGTCCTACCTGTATGAGCCGGCCGGGTCGGTGCACACCTTCGTGTGCCCGGAGTCCAATACCGAGGACACGGTGATCTTCATCCGGGTCGAGGGCGGCAACATCAACTTCACCGAGGACGGCCAGTTCCACTCCATCCTCGATGCGGTGACGATCCGCCATCTCGTCGGAGTGACCGCCGACGCCCAGGACGCCGGACCGGTGGACTACATCGGCGGCGGCGGCGCCGGGTTCATGGCGAAGGAGGCGTGATGCGCGCCGTGGTCATGCAGGACGCCAAGCTGCGCGTCGAGGAGATCGCCGAGCCGGTGCCCGGCCCAGGTGAAGTCCTGGTCGACGTGCAGGCGTGCGGGATCTGCGGGTCGGATCTGCACTGCGCCAGCCACGGGCCGGAGTTCAACGCCGCTACCCGCACCGCGCTGGGTGTGGAGTTGATGGACCTGTCGCGGCCGGTGGTGTTCGGTCACGAGTTCGTCGGGCGCGTCATCGGTTTCGGCCCGCAGACGACGGGACGCATCCCGGTCGGGAGCCGCGTGGTGTCGATGCCGGCGCTGCTGCGTCAGCAGCCGGCGTACCTCGGCTTCGGCGGCGCGGAAACGCCCGGCGGCTACGCGGAACGGATCGTGCTGTCGGAGGCACTGCTGATCGAGGTTCCCGATCACGTGCCGACCGAGATCGCCGCGTTGACCGAACCACTCGCCGTCGCCTACCGGACGGTGGCCAAGGCAGAGCTGGGACCCGACGACGTTCCGCTGGTAGTAGGTTGCGGCCCAATCGGACTGGCGGTCATCGCGGTGCTGCGGCTCCAAGGCGAGCGGACGATCGTCGCCGCGGACTTCTCGCCGGAGCGTCGCGCGCTGGCCGAGCGCCTGGGCGCCGACGTGGTCATCGACCCGGCCGTGCGATCGCCCTACGAAGCGTGGGCGGCGGCCGCGGCCACCGACGATCCGGCCAAAATGGCCTCGGCAACACCGCTTCTCGGCCAGTTGGCGCTGCGGCCCACCGTCGCGTTCGAGTGCGTCGGCGTGCCGGGGATCATCCAGCAACTGGTGGCCGGCTCCCCGGCCGGGTCGCGCATCGTGGTGGCGGGCATCTGCATGACGTCGGACACCTTCGAGCCCGTGGTGGCGATCCTGAAGGAAGTCGACATCCGGTTCGCGATCATGTACTCGGCGGAGGAGTTCGCCCAGACGTTCGCGCATCTCGCCGCGGGTGACTTGGATGTGGCGCCGTTGCTGTCCGGCACCGTCGGCATGGATCAGATGGCCGACGCGTTCGACCGGCTAGCGAACTCGCCGTCTGACGCGAAAATTCTGCTCGACCCGACACGGTGATCGCCGGGCCGGCAGAAGTGAATGCTCAACCACCAACCCAGAAAAGGAGATACACATGAGCACCACGCTAGAAATCACCTCCCAACAGGTCGCGGCCCTGGTCGCGCGGCCTGCCGACGCACCGGTGCTGATGGTCAACCTGTTGAAGTTCAAGCAGCCCGGCGGGCTGGAGCGCTACCTGCAGTACGGCGAGGAAGTTGCTCCGCACCTGGAGCGCGTTGGCGCGACCATCCGCTACGGCGGGGCTGCGCCGGCTGTCGTCATCGGCCAGGGCGAGCGGCCTTGGTGGGACGCCATTCTCATCGTTGAGTACCCGACACCGGCCGCATTCATCGACATGGTGAGCACCGAGGCGTACGCCAAGGTGCACGAGCACCGCGCCGCCGCCCTCGACCGCGGCGACCTGATCGCGACGTCGACATGGTCGGTCGCGGACTGAGCGCCGCGCTCACGGCCGCGGTCGTGGTAGGCCGCCTGATGGTGCCGGCGATCGCCTCGACGACGCCGGCACCACCGGGCGCCTACATCCGGCCAGGCACGATTCACCACACGCTCGGCACTGAAAGACGCGCCCTAGAACCGCAATGAGGCGCGGTTTTCGACACAGCTGCCTTGATGCCGTCGAAAGACCGCGACCAATCCGAGCACGACTAGCACGGAGATAACGATGACCGCTCTGCCCGAACTCGATGGCGTTCAACACCGTTTCGTTGACCTTGGCGACGGTGTCACGATTCACGTCGCGGAGGCTGGACCACCCGACGGGCCGCCCGTGATGCTCGTCCACGGTTTCCCGCAGCACTGGTGGGAGTGGCGAGAACTCATCGGCCCGCTGGCCGCCGACGGCTACCGGGTGCTGTGCCCTGACCTGCGCGGCGCGGGCTGGAGTTCCGCGCCGGCCGGCGCTTACCGCAAGAATGACATGGCCGATGACCTGGCCGCCGTGCTCGACCGGTTACACGTAGGCCCGGTGACACTCGTCGCCCACGACTGGGGCGGCTTCGTGGCATTCATCATGATGCTGCGCCACCCGGCGAAGGTCACCGGCTTCTTCGGACTCAACACGGGCGCACCATGGGTGCGCTTGGATGGGCCATTGATTCGGCATCTTTGGCGGTTCTGGTACCAGATCCCGTTGGCGTTGCCGGTCGTCGGACCGCAAATCATCGCCGATCCCAGAGCTCGCTACCTGCGGCTGGTCATGAAGTGGGTGGGCGCGGGATATATGTTGCCGGAAAACGACTTCCGGCTATATGCAAGCGCGCTGCACGATCGCGAGCACGCGATAGCCTGCTCGCGCTGGTACCGCACATTCCTCACTCGGGAGTTCCTGCGATGGCTGCGCGGAGAATTCGCCGACAAACACGTCAAGGTCCCGGTCGGATGGCTGCACGGCACCGCAGATCCCGTGATCACACCTACCCTGCTGCGAGAATTTGACAGGCAAGTCGAGGACTTCAACATCGAACTGGTGCCCGGCGTAGGGCATTGGATCGCCGAACAGCAGCCCGAATTGGTATTGGCCAGGCTTCGCACCTTCCTGCGCGAACCCGTCTGACACCACCACGCATGCGCAGGCCGCCAGCCAGGACCACCGTTCGGTCGTCTCGACGAGGCCGGCGAATCGGTTCGGAGGCTTGGGACCTTCGGCTCTATATGGCGAGTCGACACCGGGGACAGGCTTCGACATAGGCTTTGCTCTGTAAGCCCGCGGCAACGAAACGGAGAGCCTGTATGAGTAAAGACGATGCGCTGGTGCTGGTGGCGGCTTATCCGGACCTCGATTCTGCTCGCCGGGACTTCGATGCGCTGGCCGAACGGGTCAGGACCAAGGACATCGCGCTTCGGGGGGCGGTGCTCGTGGCGAAGGACGCCGAGGGTAAAGCCACGGTGATCGACACGGGCAACCACCTGGGCCGCAAGGGCGCCGGTTGGGGGGCGGGTGTTGGTGTCGCGGTGGGTCTGTTCGCGCCGGCGCTGCTGGCATCGGTGGCGGTCGGCGCGGCCGCGGGTGCGCTGGCCGGCACATTCGCCGATCACCGACTCAAGAGCGGTCTGCACGACAAGATTGGGCAAGCGCTGGCCGCCGGTACCGGGGTGATCATCGCGGTGTTGCCGCCCGAGAGCCGGCTTGCGGTCGAGCAGGCGCTGGCAGGGTCGCCGATGAAATCGGTTGTGGAGTTGGAGCATTCGACGCTGCGGGAAATGGAATCGGCGCTGACCGAGGCGATGGGCAAATTTGATCCTGACCGCACCCGGCTGCCGCTGCCGGACCGCGACTTCGGCGGCACGATGGGGCGCACGCTGGATCAATCGGTGGGCGACTGGACGATCGTTCCCGGCCCCAAGGCGCCCGAGGGGGCGCCCAACGTGCTGATCGTGCTGATCGACGACGCGGGTTTCGGGGGCCCCGACACGTTCGGGGGCGCGATCCGCACCCCGAACTTGACGCGTGTTCAGCGGCAGGGGCTGACCTACAACCGTTTCCACGTCACCGCGGTGTGCTCACCGACGAGGGCGGCGCTGCTGACCGGGCGCAACCATCACCGGGTCGGTTTTGGTTCCGTCGCCGAGTATCCGGGTCCGTTTCCCGGCTATTCCTCGGTCAAGCCGCGCAGCTGCGCGGCATTGCCACGTATTCTGCGCGACAACGGTTATGTCACGGGCGGTTTCGGCAAGTGGCACCTCACCCCCGACGGCGTTCAGGGCGCGGCAGGTCCGTTCGACAACTGGCCGCTGGGATGGGGATTCGACCACTACTGGGGTTTTCTATCCGGCGCCGCCGGCCAGTACGACCCGATCATCACCCAGGACAACGCCGTCATCGGGGTCCCCGAAGGAAAAGACGAGAGGACGTACTACTTCCCCGACGACCTGACGGACAAGGCGGTGGAGTGGCTGCACGCCGTTCGCGCCCAAGACGCCCAGAAGCCGTGGATGCTGTACTACTCCACCGGCTGCAGCCATGCCCCGCACCATGTGGCCAAGGAATGGGCCGACAAGTACCGCGGCCAGTTCGACGACGGCTGGGACGCCTACCGGCAGAAAACCCTGGAACGGCAGAAGAACCTCGGAATCGTCCCGCAGGACACCGAACTGACCGATCGCCCGGAGCTGTTCCTGGCGTGGGACAGCTTGTCCGCCGCACAGAAAAAGCTTTACGTGAGGCAGATGGAGGTGTTCGCCGGGTTTTCGGAGAATGCGGACTGGAACGTCGGGCGACTCCTCGACGCGATCGACGACCTGGGCGACCTCGACAACACGCTGATCTTCTACATCTGGGGCGACAACGGCGCCAGCATGGAAGGGACAATCACCGGCTCGTTCAACGAGATGACCTTCCTCAACGGCGTGCCGCTTGACGCCGACCACCAGCTGGCGCTCATCGAACAGTACGGCGGCATCGAAGAACTCGGCGGCGATCACACCGCGCCGCACTTCGCCGCTGCCTGGGCGCATGCCAACAACACCCCGTTCCAGTGGGGCAAGCAGATGGCCAGCCACCTCGGCGGAGCACGCGACCCGATGGTGGTGGCCTGGCCTAGCAGGATCCGGCCCGACAAACAAATCCGCACCCAGTTCACTCACTGCATCGACATCGCCCCCACCGTGCTGGAAGCCGCCGGGATACCTGAAGCCACCAGTGTCGATGGCATCGACCAGGAACCCATGGACGGCACCAGCTTCGCCCACACCTTCGAGCACGCCGGCGCCGAGGAGCGGCATACCGTGCAGTACTTCGAGATGGTCGGCAGCCGCGCCATCTACCAGGAGGGCTGGTGGGCGTGCGCGCGGCTGGACAAGGCGCCGTGGGACTTCACACCGGAGACGATGAAACGGTTCGCGCCCGGGGTATACGACCCGGACAAGGACGTCTGGGAGCTGTACTACCTGCCCGACGACTTTCCCCAGGCGAAGAATTTGGCGGCCGATCAACCCCAGAAGCTCGCCGAACTCAAGGACCTGTTCTGGCAGGAGGCCGAACGCAACCGGGTCCTGCCGCTGCTGGGCGGGATGGCCGTGTTCTTCGACATTCTTCCGCCCATGCCGACGACCACCCGGTTCACGTTCAAAGGCGACGTGCAAAACATTCAGCGCGGTATTATTCCCCGCATCCTCGGCCGTTCGTACGCCATCGAGGCGCACCTCAACGTTCCCGACGGTGGCGCCCAAGGGGTGGTCGTGGCCAACGCCGACTTCATCGGCGGCTTCGCGTTGTGGGTCGACGAGCAACACCTGCTGCATCACACCTACTCCTTCCTGGGTGTAGAGACCTACAAGCAGGTGTCCGCCCAGCCGATCCCCACCGGCGATGTCACGGTGAAGATGCTGTTCGAGATCGACAAGCCCACCCCCGGCGCCGGAGGCCACGTAACGCTGTGGGCTGGCGACGAAGCTATCGGCGAAGGCGACATGCCGCGCACCGTGCCCGTCGCATTTTCGTCCTACGCCGGAATGGACATTGGCTGCGACAACGGGCTCGTTGTCGACCGTGACTACGAGCCCAAGGCCCCCTACGCGTTCACCGGAACGGTGAAAGAGGTGGTGTTCGACCTCAAGCCCACCCACGCCGAGGCCGAGCAGGCCCTGCACGCCCACGTCGCGATCCATGCCGTTGGGCAGGGTGCCGCCGGTTGACCGCGCCGGCCAGCGACGACAGCAATTCCCTTCGCCCGCAACCGGTCTGGACAGCGCAGCCTTCGTCGAACGGATCCGCGCGACCCACGACCACCGTCGGCGGGATCTGGCCTCGCTCTCAAGCCGGGACCTCGAACGCCCCTCGTGGATGCCGAACGGGCCCCGGAACCTACGGACGGTTCCCCGCCATCCGGGCCTTCGACTTCTGGGTCCACGAGCGCGACATCACGACCCCGCTCGCCCGGGTGACCGACGACACCGGCTTCGCCGCCAAGATCGCGCTTGCCGAGGTGGAGAGCTCGCTGGGCTACATCGTCGGCAAGAAGGCCGGGTGCCCCAGGGCCCGGCAGCGCGTCGGCCGCGATCGAGCAGTCGATCTGATCCTTCGCGCCAAGACTGTGTCTGGCCCCGAGGCGTTGCGCCTCGGGCTTGTGACCGAAGTCTGGCCCAACGCCGAGCTAAAGTAGAAGGCATTCGTCGCCCAGCTCTATGGCATGGGAGTGCCGAATGGCGCACTGAGGCCCGACGATTCCCGTGCGCGAGGTCGAGGATGCCTTGCGGACTGCCGAAGATCGTCGCGGCCATGGCGCACCGTTCTCGACACCAGCGGCCACAGCACCGTTCGCTCGTGGGGGTTGCTGCTGCCGGTGCTTATCTGAACTCGGGAGGCGATATGCCGGTTCCGCTCTGCTCATCGATGTTTGACCGTAATGTCACCAAAAAGGTGCAGAGGAGTTGCCAATCATGACTACACCAGGGTCGCCCGCGGACGACTTCGGCGGCTCCAGCCACGTCATCGACGGGGTCGGCGTGTTCTGTGTGGACACCGCCCCAGCCGCAAGTGCCCGCCCAACCGTCGTCGCCGTACACGGCATTCCTGAGTCGTCGGTCGCATGGCGGGATGTCGCAGCAGTGGTCGGTGACAGCGCCCGCATGGTCATTCCCGACCTGCCCGGGTTCGGGCGGTCGGACAAGCCCCCGAAGTACGACTATTCGCTCGCTCGACAGTCGCGGCTGCTGGAGGCGCTGCTGGAGCGTGTGGTGCCCAAGGCACCAATACATCTGGCCGTCCATGACATCGGCGGACCTGTCGGCCTCATGTGGGCAGTCCGCAACCCCGACCGCCTGGCGTCGTTGCTAATCCTCAACACCACGCTTTTTCTCGAGCTGTTTCGCCCACCTGTGCCGGCGCTGATCTCTCTGGTCCCAGTCGTCGGTCTCCGAAACGTCGCCGCGACTTTGTCGCGCGAGAACGATTTCAAGCGCTTGTTCCTGCGACCATGCGCACGACCGATCGATCCCGCCACGCTCGACGAGTTGTATGACCCGTACCGCCAGTCCGACACTTGCCGCGCCGCCGCACTGACCTGGGCCGCCTACCGGCGAGGCCTTGGCGCCGTCGTACGTGCGCGCAAGGCCCTCCCGCGGATTACGGCTCCCACGACCGTCCTGTTCGGTGCTCGCGACCCGTACTGCACTCCCGCCAGCGCGCGTGCCTTCGCATCTCGAATTCCCGACGCGCGCCTGCGCCTGCTCGACGATGTCGGCCACTTCACACCAACGGAGGCACCCACCGAGGTGGCCGGTGAGCTGAACAGTCTGCTCGAACGCGCGGCGTGATCGCCCTCGCCAAGCTTGTCCGCGCGGCGCATACCGAAAAGCTTTCCATCAGCGCGCGAACCACGACCTGTGGAAATCCGACAACCGCGCAGCGCAACGTTGGCGCGCACAGACAAGCGCCCACCCGGCCCGCCGGCCAAAGATCGACGCATGCGACAACTAACAAGTCTCGACGCCCAGTTCCTGGCTCTGGAAAACGCCCGCACCCAAGGTCACGTAAGCGTGCTTGGGGTCTACGACCCCAACACCGCATCGGGCCGACCGTTGGATGCGGCACTGGTTCGTGAGCTGGTGACCGAGCGCATGCATCTGCTGCCCACATTCCGCTGGCGGCTGGCGTCCGTCCCGTTCGGCCTCGACTACCCGTACTGGGTTGACGACGGCACCTTCGACGTCGAGTACCACGTCCGCGAGCTCGCGCTGCCATCGCCGGGCAACGAGCGACAGCTGGCAGCGCAGGTTGCTGACCTGATCGGCCGTCAGCTCGACCGGGCGCGCCCGCTGTGGGAGGTGTATGTCATCCACGGGCTTCAGGACGGCGCGGTGGCGGTGTTGACGAAGATGCATCACGCCGCCGTTGACGGAGTCTCGGGCGCCGAGGTCATGAGCATTCTGCTCGACGACACCGCGACCGGACGGGAGCCGGAGCCAACGTCTGCGGCGGTCGGTGAGCACTTCCCGTCCGAGGTACAGATGCTGGGCCGTGGCCTCGTCGGGATGTTGCGCCAGCCACTGCGGGTGCTGCGTGCGGCACCAACCACCGTGCCTCACCTCGACGACGTCGCTACGCTTCGCCACCTGCCCGGCGTGAAGACGATCGCACGCAGCGGCCGAATGATCAAGCGGCTGATTCCGGCCGGTGGAGACAAATCCGCACCGCAAGGCAACGACCTGATCGCACCCCACACTCGATTCCAAACACGCATATCTGCGCACCGCCGGGTCGCGTTCGGATCGCTATCGCTGGCTGACGTCAAGACGATCAAGAACACCTTCGGCTGCACGGTCAACGACGTTGTCCTGGCCGTGTGTACTTCCGCGTTGCGTTCGTGGCTGGACGAGCGCGGAGAGCTGCCGGCCCAACCGCTGGCGGGCTTCATCCCGATATCGGTCCGCACCCCGGAGCAGATGGGCACGTTCGGCAACCGGGTCTCGGTGATGATCGCCGAGCTGCCCACCGACGAGGCCGACCCCATGCAGCGGCTGCGCCGGATCAACGAGACGATGAAAGCCGCCAAGGAGCATCACAGCGCGCTGCCGGCGTCGTTGCTGCTGGACGCCAACCATTTCATCCCGCCGGCCCTGTTCGCCCAGGCAGCTCGGGCGACATCCCGGCTGATCGGCGTGCGCGGCATCAACCAGCCCGCCAACGTCGCGATCTCCAACGTTCCGGGTCCCTCAGTGCCGATGTATCTCGGCGGAGCACGGCAACGAGCACAATTCCCGGTCTCCGGAGTGCTCGACGGGATCGGCCTCAACATCACCGTGATGAGCTACCTGGACTCGTTGGAGTTCGGGATCGTGGTAGATCGCGAACAGCTCGACGACCCGTGGCCCATCCTCGAGGCCATGCGGGTCGGCCTGGACGAGCTTCGCGACCTCGCGAAGGTCCACGAATCACAACCGACCCCAATCGGTCGGAAGACCTCGGCGCGTCGGAAGGCAACCTCATGAACGGGCAGATGCTCGGCGGCACCAGCATGGACGACTACCCGCTGTCGCTGACGAGCATCGTCGAGCGGGCCGAGCGGTTCCACGCCGACCGCGAGGTGGTCTCGCGTCGGCCCTCGGGGGCGATTTCTCGCACCACGCTCGGAGCGTGCACCGGTCGCGCCCGGCGCCTTGCCGGCGCGCTGACCGCGCTCGGCGTGCGTGACGGAGACCCGGTTGCCACGCTGTTGTGGAACCAAAGCGAGCACCTGGAACTGTATTTCGCCGTGCCCGCGATGGGTGCGGTCATCCACACCCTGAACCCCCGCCTGTTCCCCGACGAACTCGCCTACATCGTCGACGATGCCCAGGACAAGGTGATCGTCGTCGACGAGTCGCTGCTGGGAGTCTTCGAAACATTCCGCGCTGCAAGCGATTTCGCCCATGTCATCGTTGTCTCCCGCGCGGCCGTCCCTCCGGCGGGAACGCTCGACTATGAGTCATTGATCGCCGGCGCTGCGCCGGTGCAATGGCCGGCACTTGACGAGCGTAGCGCGGCGGCGATGTGCTACACCTCGGGCACGACCGGCAGGCCCAAAGGCGTCGTGTACTCGCACCGGGCGCTGGTGCTGCACTCCCTTGTTGCGGCGCTGCCCGACCAGCTCGCCGTATCGGCAAGGGACACAATCGTTCCGGTCGTCCCGATGTTCCACGCGAACGCGTGGGGGTTGCCCTACGCTGCAGCCATGTCCGGAGCGCGGCTGGTCCTCCCGGGGCCGCATCTCGACCCCGACAGTGTGCTCGACCTGCTCGCGGAAGAACGCGTGACGATGACCGCGGGTGTTCCCACCGTGTGGATGGGGATGCTGGCAGCGCTCGACGCCGAACCAGGCCGGTGGGACCTGTCGGTCCTGGACCGGTTGGTCGTCGGTGGCGCCGCGGTGCCGCGGTCGATGCTCGAGGGGTTCGACCGTCACGGTCTGAGCGTCATCCAGGCCTGGGGGATGACTGAGACCGCACCGCTGGGTTCGGTGTGCCGGCTGCCCGCGAACCTCGACGAGGGCAGCGCCGACGAGCAGTACCAATACCGCGCGCGGCAGGGTGTCGCCAGCCCGCTGTTCGAGATTCGCGCCCGCGACGACGAGGGGCAGTTCATCAACTGGGACGACGCCGCCCTGGGCGAGCTCGAAGTCCGCGGGCCGTGGGTCACGGCCGGCTACCACCGCGGACGGGGCGCCGAAAGCTTCACTGGCGACGGCTGGTTCAAGACCGGCGATGTGGTCCGCATCGACGCGCACGGCTGCATCAAAATCTGCGACCGGTCCAAGGACCTGGTGAAGTCCGGCGGCGAGTGGATCTCCTCGGTCGACCTGGAGAACCACCTGATGGCGCATCCCGCCGTCGCGCAGGCCGCGGTGATCGCCGTGCCCGACGACCGTTGGGGTGAGCGCCCACTGGCGGTCGTATCACTTCGCGCCGGCGCGCAGACTTCGACGGCGGAGTTGCGTGAGCACCTCGCGCGCGACTTCGCCAAGTGGCAACTGCCCGATCGCTTCGAGTTCGTGGCGACCATACCTTGTACGGCCACGGGCAAGTTCAAGAAGACCCAGCTGCGCGACCAATTCGTGCCAGCCTGAACCCACCAAGGAAGGAAACCGACAAATGAGCCGCTTCGACATCACGAAGACCAACATCGCAGTCGAGCGATTGATCGAGACGACGGACAACCCCCGCCAGCTCTACCTGCTGCACGCCTACAACCGGCACCGCTACCTGGAGATGGCCGGCCACTGGGAGGAGATCTTCGCCCCCGACATGACCGTCGACAAGCCGGTCTATCACTTCAACATGTACGGCAAGGTCCTCACGCTCGACGGAGCCGAGGCCGTCCAGACGGTGTACAGGGAGTGGACCCGCACCGGACAAAATGTCTTCTACGTCGACGACGAGAAGCTCGCGGTCAGCGACAACATGGTCGTCTCGACATCGACGATGTACCAGCAGACCCCTGGTCACGTCCTCGCAGAGGACGGCGTGCCCGTCGACCCCGACGCCATGTACCTCATTAAATCTGCCGAGCACATGATCTGGCCCTACGACGACGAGGGCCGCCTGGTCGGCGAGGACGTCTGGGAGTACGACGAAACCGTCCGCGAGATCATCCCGCTCGACCCCGCCGATGTCCTGAGCGTGGAGCAGGCCGGCAAGCTGCTCGACCCGCTGATCAAGCCACTCCCGGCCCACAACCCGTTCACCGCGTGACCGCGACAGTTGCAGATGGTTCTCAGGGTCACAGTGCCGCCCGGTCTCATTGACGGGGACGTCGACGAGGGGTACGGGAAAGTCGCTGATGTTTTTCGCCGCAACATGGTCAGCGGTCACGAAGTCGGGGCGGCCGTCGCCGTTTACCGTGATGGCGTCAAGGTTGTCGATCTGTGGGGTGGCTTCCGCAATGGGATCACCAAAGCTCCATGGCAGGAAGACACCCTCGTCAACATGTTCTCGACCACCAAAGGTGTTTCCGCGCTTGCGATCGCAGTCGCCGCCGCTCGGGGACTCATTTCGTATGACGCCAAGGTGGCCGATTACTGGCCGGAGTTTGCGCAAGCGTCCAAAGGATCGATCACAGTCCGCCAACTGCTTTCCCACCAAGCCGGGCTGCCCGCCATCGACGCGGCTCTGACGCTGCGCGACCTGGCGGACCCGGCGAAGATGTCGGCGGTGCTCGCGGCGCAGGCCCCCGCTTGGACCCCTGGGACCAGACACGGCTACCACGCCGTCACGCTCGGCTGGTATGAATCCGAACTCATCCGCCGTGCGGACCCTTTGGGGCGATCACTGGGCCAGTTCTTCGCGGACGAGGTTGCCAAACCACTTGGGCTGGAGTTCTACATCGGATTGCCGGCCTCGGTGGACCGCGACCGCGTGGCCCACTTGCACGGATTTTCGAAACGCGAGCTGCTGCTGCACCTCAAGACGATGCCGCCACGTTTTGTGGCCGCCGTATTGAATCCGCGAGGTCTGACAGCTCGAACACTCGGCAACCCCAAAGGCATTGGTGATATCCACGCCTACAACCGGGAAGAGGTTCGTGCGGTCGAGATACCAGCCGCCAACGGCATCGGTACCGCACGGTCGGTGGCCAAAGCCTACGGTTGCGTCGCGACAGGTGGTTCTGATCTCGGTTTGACAGCGAGCACTCTCGATGCGCTGGCCAAGCCCGCGATTCCACCTATTAAGGGGTTGCGCGACAAGGTGCTCCAAGTCGAGACGACATTCTCACTCGGCTACATCAAACCCTTCCCCAAGTTCAGCTTCGGTTCGTCTGAGAATGCGTTCGGAACCCCCGGAGCCGGTGGCTCGTTCGGGTTCGCCGATCCCGATACCGGAATTGGGTTCGCGTACGCGATGAACAGAGCCGGCTTCCACCTCTACAACGATCCACGCGAACTCGCGCTTCGCCAAGCCCTGTTCCGAGACATCGTCGGGGCGAGGTCGCAAACCTGAATGCACTCCAAAAGTGGGCAATGCCGACATGGGTCGGTCCGTGTGATCCGGAAGAGAGGACAGGCCAATGGGACTCACCGTGGCTGTGACAGGACCAACTGGCGAAATCGGAATCTCGGCAGTAACTGCCCTGGAACGAGACCCCGCCGTGGACCGGATCGTTGGGATGGCCCGCCGGCCATTCGATCCGGCCTTGCACGGGTGGACAAAGACGACTTATCAACGGGGCGACATCATGGACCGAGACGCGGTGGACGCGTTGGTCGCCGACGCCGATGTCGTCATCCATCTCGCATTCATCGTGCTGGGTTCGCGCGCGGAAAGTGAGCGCGTCAACCTCGCGGGGACACGCGTTGTCTTCGAGGCCGCTGTCGCTGCCGAGCGGGTGACGCGGCTGGTCTACACGTCTTCGGCCGCGGCTTACGGCTACCACTGCGACAACCCGGATCCGCTCACCGAAGACGTTCCGCCCCGCGGATCACCGGAGCACGACTATTCCGCGCAAAAGGCCGCCTGCGAAGCCGCGCTCGCCGCGATCACCGATGGCTCTTCGCTGAAGGTGTTCGTGCTTCGTCCGTGCATCGTCGCCGGACCGAAGGCGACCGCGCTGGCCGACGCGATGCCGTGGAATCGGTTTCCGTCCGCATTCCGGTCGGTCACGCGCGCGATACCCCTTCTGAAGCTGCCCTTCCCCGACCACGGTGTCCCGCTTCAGCTCGTCCATCATGACGACGTCGCCGCGGCCATCGCATTGGCGGCGACGACTTCGGCTCCGCCGGGGGCCTACAACATCGCCGGGGACGGCGAGACATCGCTATCTAAGATCGCGGCGGCCCTGGGCGGACGCGCCGTACGGGTGCCCGCCGCCACCGCCACCATCGGGTCGGCAATAGTAGCCCGACTACCGTTCCTTCCCGCCGAAGCCGGCATCTTCCACGTGGCACGAACTTCAGTGCTGATGGATACCGGCAAAGCCAAGTCGCTACTCGGCTGGACGCCCAAATACACTGCTGCGCAAACCCTGGAGGCACTGGCCTCACGCTGATTGTTCAGCCACTTTGATCGTGCGGTCGACCATCGCGGTGATCACCGCGCGGATGACCGGCCCCAGAGGCCAACCCGTGCCGGGAACGTGCTCGAAGGCAACGGACAGACCAACTCCGTACCGGCGTCGACCTCATTGAGGCAGATCTCCCCGCAGTACTGCGATACCGGAAAGCCGCGCACGCCCCGGTAGCGCTGGTAGTGGGCTGGCTAGGCCTCGACGATCTCCTCGTCAACGCTCGCCCCGTTGAACACACCCACTCGACGGATGGCCCCAGCGCCAAAGGGGTCAGGCGTTCCCTGCCTCATCAGTTCCGAATAACCGATGAACGGCACCCATTCGTGCCAGGCCGCCGCGTCGGCGAGAAGGTCATACACACCTGCAGGCGGAGCAGATGTCGCACGCTCGACCCGGAATCCGAATGTCATGTTTCAAGCGTCTCGTCGACGAGATCGGCCAGGGTGAGTGCGACGCGCAGTTCGAGGGTGCGCTTGTCCACCGATCTACCCAGGATCTCCTCGGCTTGCCGCAGCCGGTAGGAGACGGTGTTCTCGTGGACGTTGAGTCGTTTGGCGGTTCTGGCGCGGCTTCCGTTCTCGTCGAGGTAGGTGCGCACGGTGGCGGCGAGCCGCCGGGTGGTGTCATCGGCAGCGGCCAGTGCGCCCAGCTCGCAGGCGACGAAGGCGCGGGCCCGGTCGACGTTCGCGGTGGCGAGTGCGCGCAGCGAGATGTCGCGGTAGCGGGTGATGCTGCCTTCGCCGCGGCCGGCCAGCTGGGCGATCCGCTGCGCGTGGAGTGCCTCGAGATGGCTGGCGCGAAATCCCGCGATGCCGCGGGCGGGTTCGCCGATCGCGACACGAACCCCGGGTGCCGTCGCCGTCCGGAAGCGCAGCTCGTCGAGGACTCTCGACGGGACGTCCCCTTTGGTGCTTATCCAGGCTGCTGCCGACAACGTGCCGAGGGGCTGGACAAGCGGATGCTGGCTGCCGATCGCCGCGGCGATGTCGCGAATCGCGGCTTCGAGCAGGGCCAGCGTATTGCGGCCCTCTTCGTGGGTGTCCAGCCATGCGATGGCGGCGACGTGCACGCGCTGCAGTTCGTGGCGCAGCCGCCGGCTTGCCACCTCGATATCGATCGGTTGCCCGGACAGGATGGCGCCGATTGTCTCGGCCTGGCTGGCGGCGGCGCTGCGCAGCCAGCGGTCACGCTCGGTGGTGTACGCGTCGTCGAGGAGGCAGAGCGCGGCGTCCACGTAGGCGAACATCCATGCCGAACACAACTCGATCGCCCGGTTCAGCTCGTCCGCGTCGGTCACATGGTTGGCCAGGATCGCGTTGAGGTGCTGCGATGTGGCGGCGTGACCGAGCCGGTAGCTGCGCAGCAACACGGTCAGCGGTACGCCGTGGTGGGCACCGTCCAGCGCGTAGTCGAGGGTCGCCGAGCGGAGGCTGGTGGCATGCAGGGGATCGGCGCCGGACTGCAATATCTCAGCGAAGTCGCGGATACTCGCTTCGGTGCTGGCCCGGTTCGCTTCCAGCGCCTGCGCGTTGCCGAGTAGATCGGGCAGCCGCTGGCTGATGTAGCCCACGACCGCGTCGGAGATCTCGTTGGCGCGCTTTTCGAGTTCAACGGCCGCCGGTTGCAGGACCGTCGACCACAGCCGACGCTCGGTCTCACCGTGAGCGCCCACCCAGGCCGGTTGCATACTGCGCACGCTAGCGCTGCCCGTGTCGCGGCGGTGCGGATATCCGACAACAGCGCAGCGCAGCGTTGGCGCGCACAGACAAGCGCCTACCTGGCCCGCTGACAATAATCGAAGCATGCGACAACTCCGCCAACCTGATCGAGACGTGGTCCACGGCAGGCTCAGCGTGCTCGCCGCAACGACGCTCGTGGGCGTGCGATTGATGGCGATAGGCATCCCCGCGACGGAGCCGCCCAAAATTCCGGCTGGCTCCCCGAGCCCGCGCGCTGTCCGTCAAACTTTCACCGCTGCCAGAAGCGGCATCAGCCTGTGAACCAGGTGCACGGTAGCGGTCACGCCGATCCGTCGTGACCGCGTCGCGAACCGCTGCCGCGGTGTTCGCCGTCAGCACGTAATCGTTTCGTGGTCGCCCCACAGCAGGGTGCTTGTGGCTGCGCCGAGACGAGCTGTTATCGCGCCTGCTCCACCGGCAACGGCGGGTTCAGAAGCGACGACCAAGGACCCATTGGCCGGGGACTTCGGCCCCTACTCCTGGAAGGGTGCGTGGTGATCCGATCCAGGGTAAGGCTCAGCACGAGTCGGAACATGGGTTGGACAACGTATCTGGCGCGGCTCGGTGGATGCGAAGAACTCAAGAGTTTGGCCGCATGTCGCGGTGATGACGCGGCTTCTACGCCTTCACTGGCGTACGGTCGGTCACAGACATCGATGGCTTCCGTCGGATGGGTCCGGCAGCCTCAGAGGACAGCCCAAACAGAGCTGAACTGGAGGTTGGAGATGACTGAGATCACCGGCGGCGAGCTGTTCGCCCGCGCGCTTCAGGCGGAGGGGATCGAGTTTCTCTTCGGCCTGCCGTGCCCGGAGATCGATCCGCTGCTGGCCCAACTGGAAGCCCATGGCATCCGGCTTTTGCCGGTGCGGCACGAGGCGGCAGGCGTGCACATGGCCGAGGGTCTTTACAAGACGACGGGCAAGGTCGCCGCTGTGCTTGGCAATCCCGGCCCCGGTTCGGCGAACCTGCTGCCAGGGGTCGTCACGGCGCTGCACGAGGGCGTTCCGGTGTTGGCGATCACCTCCCAGCACCGGCTCGGGATCGTCTACCCGTCGTCGCCCTCGACGTTCCAGGGCCAAGACCAGCTCGACCTTTTCCGGCCGGCGGTCAAGTGGGGCGGGCCGATCTTCGAGTGGGCGCGGATTCCCGAGGTGTTGCGGCTTGCGTTTCGCGAGATGCACAACGGCCGCCCGGGCCCGGTCCACGTCGAGGTGCCGGCACCCGTTCTGTACGAGACCGGCGACCCACAAACGGCATCGGTGTGGCCGCCCGCCGCATACCGCGTTGGTCCGCCGCAGCCGTCCGACCGCCAGCTCGACCAGGCCGTGGCGCTTCTCGCCGGCGCCGAGCGCCCGGTGCTGATCGCGGGCCAGGGCGTCGATCGTGCCGACGCACGCGATCTAGTGCTCGAGATCGCCGAGCTGCTCGGCTGCCCGGCGATCAGCTCGATGGCCGGCCGCGCGAGCGTCCCGTCCGATCACCCCAACTATGTCTTCGGTTTCGGCCCCGGTGGCGACCTCGCGCGCAGCGAGGCCGATGTGTTGCTGGTCGTTGGCTCGCGGATGGGCAATCTCGACGTCCCCTACGACGCGTACTGGGGTGATCCCGAGGGCAAACGGCTCATCCAGATCGACGTCGACCCGCGCAACATCGGTGTCACGCGTCCGCTGCATCTGGGCATCCTCGCCGACGCGCGGGTGGCGCTCGACGGCATCGCCACGCGGCTGCGCGCGACGAACCTCGGCACGCGCGACGGCGCGGACCTGGCCCGCTACCGCGAGCTCGATGAGCAGGTACGCACGCAGATGGCGGCACCGATCCTCGAGTGGCAGGGTCCGGGCATCCATCCTGCGCGCGCGGTCGGCGCAATTGGCGCGGTCTTCGGACCGGACGCGGTGTACACCGTCGACGGCGGAAACACCTCCCTGTGGGCGTACAACATGCTGCCGCCGACGCGGCCGCGGTCCTATCACTCGATCCTCGAGCTCGGGATGCTCGGTACGGGAATCCCGTCGGCCATCGGCGCCAAGCTCGGCGCGCCCGAGCGCGAAGTCGTCTGCGTCACGGGTGACGGGGCCGCGGGCTTCAACATCATGGAGCTGCAGACCGCCGCGCGCGAGGGCATCGACATCACCGTGATCGTGTGTGCCGAGGGCTCGTGGACGATGGAGGAGCTCAACGAGCGCCAGCTGTACGGCACCACCTTCGGGACCGCCCAGGGCGAAATCCGCTGGGATCTCGTCGCGCAGGGTCTGGGCTGTCACGGCGAGTACGTGGAGCGCATCGAGGACCTCGACGGTGCGCTGCGGCGCCCGCGCGAGCACCACGGTCCCAGCCTGGTCTGCCTGCGCACCGACCACGACGCCAACCTCGCCCTGCCCGTCGAGATGACGGCGCGCTTCTTCGAGGTCTACTCCGGACCAGCGAAGCCGGCCACTGTCTAGGAGTGTCGCCATGGCTAAAGACATCGACCTGACCGGCAAAATCGCGGTCATCACGGGTGCCGGCTCGGGCATCGGCCGCGCGACCGCGCGGCTGCTCGCACGGCACGGCGCGAAGGTCCACATAGCCGATCTCAACGCCGAGGCCGCTGCCGCCGCGGCGGGCGAGATCGACGGCGACGCCACCCATCATCCACTCGACGTATCACGGCCCGAGGACCTCGAGGCGCTCGCCGAGGCCGTATTTGCAGCCGATGGGCGCGTTGACATCCTCCACAACAACGCCGGTATCGGCCAGGGCGGCGACATCGAGACCACGACGGTCGAGGACTGGGAGCGCGTGATCGGCGTGAACCTGCTCGGCGTTGCCTACGGTGTGCAGGCGTTCGTGCCGCGGATGCTCAAACAGGGATGGTTCGCGAGGTCACGCCGAGGTATTCGGCGGCTTCTTCTTGGGTGACGTATCCACGTGTCACACGCCGGCGGTCGGCGCGGTTCAACGCATCGGGTTGTGTGGTCATGGGTGCGCAAGTTCCTTCGCTGTGTGATAGACAGCGGCATTCAGGCGACCAATTCAGGCATGGCCGCCTGTGGAACCTTGGGCGCTTTATCGACCTATGTGTGCTTAACGACCCGTGTGTTGCCCGGTTCCGAGAACTTGCGTCTTTTAAATGGAATTTGTCTCAGCCTGGTTCCCAACTTACTAGAGGTTCCGTCACACGCCCGGCGTGTCGCCGGTTGCGAGCTTCGACAGCAGCGCCGCGATCTCGCGGTCCCGACCAGCCGCGGCGTGCTGGTAACGCATGGCTGCTTGCGGCGTGGAGTGGCCTGCGCGGGCCATGAGTTCGGCGAGGGTGGCGCCGGTAGCGGCAGCCAGGACTAGCGACGAATGCCTCAAATCGTGCCACCTCAAGTCTTTCCGCCCGGCTTTTTCTCTAGCCTTGTACCAGTGCCGTTGCAGCGCGGACGGTTGCAGGTGGCCGCCATGCTCGGCGGGGAACAGCAGCGAATCACGGCCCCTGTCAACATGTTTGGCCAAATGCTGCTCGATGGCGGGGATGATGTGCGGCGGGATCGCCACATCGCGGATGCCGGCTTCGGACTTCGGGGTGGTGATCGTGTAGGCGCCTTTGGTTCTGACGGCCGCGCGGCGGATGCGGATGACCTCCTGGGACAGGTCCACGTCGCCGCGGCGCAACTCCACGGTTTCCCCGAATCGCAAAGCGCACCAGGAGGCGAGGGTGACCATGAGTTGCAGCCGTTCGGGCATGGCGGCGGTGAGCACGCCCAGCTCTTCCACGGATGCGGGGCGGATCTTGTGGACGCGGTCGGCTCGGCCGGCGCCGACGATTCTGCACGGATTCGCGTCTATCAGTTCATCATTCACGGCGCTGGCGAAGATGCTGCGCAACAGCGAATAAGCGTGGCTTCTCATGGTGGGCCGGTCTGTCAGCGTGTCCTCGTACCACGCGCGGACGTCTTTCGGCTTGATCACGGCGAGCTGACGCGAGTCGAAATGGCTCAGGTGGTCGTCCAAGATCTGCTGATAATGCTCGCGGGTGCGGGCCTTGATGGGTCTGCCCCGAACCTGTCGGTTGGCCAGCCAGCGGGCCGCGTAGACGCCAAAGGTGATGTGTTCTATGGGGTCGAGGTCGGTGGCGTCCCACTGGTCGCGGTCGATCTTGCGGCGGGTGGCGACCACGAACGCCTCCGCGGTCAGGCGGGTGTCGAACGTGTGCGGGGCGTAGCGGCGTATCCCATCCGGCCCGGTGTATTTGACCTGCCACCGCCTGGAGGGCAGTTGGGTGATGTTGGCGAAGGTGCGTTTGGCCCGTGTCATCACCGCTCCTGTCCAAGACAATTCTAAGACAATGAGGTTACCCGAGGGTTGTTGAGTTTCCGCGAAATTCCGGTGGTACTGTGTCGGCTATGACCAGTTCAGAGCCCATAAAGGCTGGTCATGGCACCAAACCCGCTAACCCCCCACAGCCTACTTCAATCCCAGTACCGCGCACCA
>NZ_JBKQTQ010000070.1:0-7592 GCF_052143115.1 Mycobacterium sp. | reverse complement strand
CGGGACGGCCGGCCTAGAACCCCATCGCCCGGCCCATCAGATCCTTCATGATCTCGGTGGTGCCACCGTAGAGCCGCTGCACCCGCGCATCCCGCCATAATCGGGCGACCTCGTATTCGTTGATGTATCCGTAACCCCCGTAGATCTGCAGGCAGCGGTCCATGATCTCCCATTGGATCTCGGAGGTCCACCACTTCAGGCCGGCCGCGTCCTGGTCGGAGAGCTGGCCCTCGTTGAGCGCCAGGACGCACTGATCCAGATATGTCTGCGCCGCATCGAGTTTGGTCTGCATCTCGGCGATGAAGTGCCGGTTGACCTGGAACTTGCCGATCGGCTGTCCGAACGCGGTGCGTTCGGACGCGTAGGTCATCGTGAGCTCGAGGGCACGGCGCGCGGCGGGTATCGCGTAACAGGCAATGCCGACACGCTCACTGGGCAGATGTGAAACCAGGTGGTAGAAGCCCCTGTTGAGCTCGCCGACCAAGTTCTCCTTAGGGACCCGGACATTGTCGAAGAACAACTCGGCGGTGTCGGCCGAATACTGACCGATCTTGTCCAGTTTGCGGCCACGGGTGAAGCCGTCCATGCCGTCCTCGATCATCAGCAGGCTGATTCCCCTGTGCCGCGCCGACGGATCGGTCTTGACGGCGGTGAGGACCAGCTTGGACAGCAGGCCGTTACTGATGAATGTCTTCTGGCCGTTGACAATCCACGCGTCGCCGTCGTCGCGGGCGGTGGTCTTGATGCCCGCGAGATCCGACCCGGCGGCCGGCTCGCTCATCGCGATCGAGCCGATGTACTCCCCGGAGATGAATTTGGGCAGCCAGCGCTCTTTCTGCTCCTCGCTGGTCAGGTCGTTCAGATACGGCACCAGGATGTCGTTCTGAACCCCCAGCCCGATACCCACCGATCCGGTACTGAACATCTCCTCGGACACGATCTGGTTGAACCGGAAGTCGTCGATCCCCATGCCGCCGTATTTCTCCGGGAGGGCCCAGCCGATCAGCCCATGCTCGCCGGCGGAACGCCAAGCCTCCCTGCTGACCTTGCCATCGCGTTCCCACTTTTCGGTGTTCGGGGCGCAGTCGCGTTCGAAGAAGGCCCGCGCGGTGGCGCGGAACTCGTCATGAACTTCCTCGAAGATGTTGCGGCGCATGGTTACCTCTTTCCGCTCTCATCGGTGCTCAGTGCCAGGCGGTTATCACGGGCAATGCGCGGCCGGGGGAGTAAGTGTCGAAGAGACGCTCGGCGAGCTGTGCCTCGAGTTGACGATAGGAACCGCATAGTGAATCGATCTGGAACCCTCGTGTGACGTAGCGATGCAGTTCGTGTTCGGATGTCAACCCGATGGCGCCGCACACCTGCAACGCGGCGTCGGCGACCCCGCGGTGCGCGCGGCCTGCGGCGGCCTTGGCGCTCTGCGCAGAGAGCCGTCCGCCGTATCGCCAAGACTCGTCGAGTAGCGCCCGGGCACCCTCGAGATGGGCCCACGCATCGGCCAGCGCATGCCTGGGTGACTGGAAGGCTCCGATCGGTGATCCGTACTGGACGCGGACGCTGATGTGGTCGACCGCGATCCGTAGCGCCCGCTCGGCAAGCGTGACGAGTTCGGTCGCAAGCCCCCGGTGCGCAGCACCGATGGCCCGATTCCACTCGGTCGACGCGTCAGTCAATGGCCCGCCCAGCGGACCCGACACCGACGTCCAATACACCGACGGGTCAAAGGTGTTCATACGCTGACCGGTCAGCTCGCCGGCGTCGACCACGCCGATTGACACCGCCCCCATCGGGAGGGACACCGGGACGACCAGCCGGCCGCGTCCGTCGAGCGGCCCGAGCACGATGCCGCTGACGCGGTCGTCATCCGAGCCGGGGGCGTAACCGTGGGCCAGGTTGGGCAGGACGATCCCGTCGACTGGATCGTTGAGCAGAGCGGATAGCTCGGCGACCATCGCGCGATCGAGGCAGTCGGTCTGTGCCAGCGAGTGACCCTGTGCGCGGAACAGCAACTCGCACGATTCGATCGGATATTCGGCCTCGATGTCCGACCAGCCCAGCTCTACCAACCGTGGACCAATCGCGATGTGGTCACCGGGATTCTTGGCGGCGAGTTCGGCGAAGAGCCGGTACACCGCATCTTCGATCATCGGCCACGATTCGTCGGTCGTCGTCACCGTTTCTCCTTCGGCAGTCCCAGAAGGTGATCGGCGATGATGCCCCGTTGCACTTCGGCGGCGCCGCCCATCACCGTCGCGGCCCGCGAGTACCACCATTCCGCGCGCAGGGTGTCCAGTTCGGCGGCGTTGTCTCCTCCGACACCGGCGATCATCCACTCGCGCCGGAGGTCGAGCACCAGGTCGTTGACCGCCTTCTCAGCGGTGCCGAACAACAGCTTGTCGATGCTGCTCTCCGGTCCGACGGCTGTTCCGTTCGCCAGCTTGCGGACGGTGGTGGCGGTCCGTGCCTGCGCGCATGCGACGTCGATGTAGACCTGCGCGAACCGCTCCCGGCTCGCGGCGGACGAGCCGCGATCCGCCATGTCGGCGCGGAGCTTTCCCAATTCGGTCAAAACCTTGTTCAGTACCGCGTATCCGTACATGCCGCGCTCATACTGCATGAGGTACATCGCCACGGCCCAGCCGCCGCCGACCTCGCCGACGACCCGGACGGCGGGCACCCGCACATCGTCGAAGAAGACCTCGGCGAGCTCTCGGCGGCCGCTGGCCAATGCGATGGGGCGGACGGTCACGCCTGGGCTGTCGGCGTCGATCATCAACATGGTCAAGCCGCGGTGCCGGCTTTCTGGTGTGCCCGTGCGGACGAGGGTGACCAGTCGTTTCGCGGTAGGGCCCTGGCTGGTCCAGATCTTCTGTCCGTTGACCACGAATCCGCCTGCGCCGTCGTGGACAGCCCGCGTGCGCAAGCTGGCCAAATCGCTACCCGATTCGGGTTCGGAGAAGGACTGGCCCCACCATTCGGAACCCTCGAGGTAGTGCGGCAAGTACTGGGCGGCAAGTGCGGGAGCGAACCTGATCAAGGCGGGGCCCAGCGTCTCGAGGGTCCACTGCTGGGCGGGGATGGGCAGCATCGCGTAGGCGAGCTCTTCGTAATAGACGGCACGGTGGATCTCGTCCCCACCGAGGCCCCCGGCTTCCGCGGGCCAGCCGTAGCGGTTCCAGCCTGCCGCGTACAGGCGCGACAGCACTGTGGCGTCGAAGGACAAGCCGTCCTCGGCGCTGGTGAAGGCTGCCCGGTGCCATTCGTCCACCCATTCCAGCTCCCGCAGATAACGGCGGAACTGTTGGCGGTACAGCGCTACATCCGTGACGAGGTCGTGAACGCTGCGGTCTGCAGCGGCGGGGACGGACACCTGTCACCCCTTTCGCCCGGGTCGGGGACCATTCAGGTTCGAGTCTGAATCAGCTAAACAGTTAGCTATTAAAGAGGTAGGATAGCGCACATTGCCCGCTAAGCGAGAGGTAGTGCCAATGACGGCTTTCCCGGTCGCGCTCAGCAGTGTTGCGTTTAACCCGGAAACCCGGTTGTACATCGACGGTCAGTTGCGGATGTCGTCGACGGGTCAGACCGTCGACAATCTCAATCCCGCCACCGAGGAGGTCCTCGGAGTGTGCACTGACGCCGGCGCGCAGGATATGGCGGAAGCCATCGCTGCGGCCAGGCGTGCGTTCGACACTACCGACTGGCCGACGAACCGTGAATTCCGAAAACACTGCCTGCAGCAGCTGCATGACGCGCTGCAGGAGGACAAAGAGCAGATGCGTGCCGAGCTGGTGGCCGAAGTCGGTTGCCCGGTGTCGACGACCTATATCGCGCAGCTGGATTGGCCGTTGACCGACGGCATCGCCTACCCCGCAGGACTCATCTCGGAATTCGCCTGGCAGCGAGCGCTTCCCGACGGTGCCCTGATGGGTGCCCCGTATCACCGCAGCGTCGTCAAGGAGCCGATCGGTGTCGTGGGTGCGATCACCCCGTGGAATTTCCCGGTGGAGATCATCACGAACAAGGTGGGCCAGATCCTGGCGACAGGCAACACGATGGTGCTCAAACCGGCCATCGAGACACCCTGGAGCGCGTTGCGGTGGGGGCGCCTGATCGCTGAAAAGACTGATATCCCTGCCGGAGTCGTGAACATCGTCCCGGCTTCGGACAACGACGTCGCGCAACTGCTGGTCACCGACCCACGGATCGACATGGTGTCGTTCACCGGGTCGACCGCGGTGGGCAAATTGATTGCGCGGCTGTCGGGGGAGACCATGAAACGCAACCTGCTGGAGTTAGGCGGTAAATCGGCCTACGTGGTGCTCGACGACGCGGACATGGGCGTCGCGCTGCCCGGCTGTATCGCCGCGTTGATTCACTCGGGGCAGGGATGTGCGTTGACCACCAGGATGCTGGTGCCGCGGCAGTTCTACGACCAGGCGGTCGACGTCGTCACCTCGATATTCGCCGGGATCACCGTGGGTGATCCCAGCGATCCCGGCAATTTCTGCGGGCCGCTGGTGTCGGCCAAACAGCGCGACCGCGTTCTGGGCTACATCGACAGCGCACGAGAGCAGGGGGCGCGGGTGACCGTCGGCGGCGCGACGCCTGATGGGCTGGAACGCGGATACTTCGTCGCACCAACGGTTCTGGCTGACGTAGCCGCGGAGATGCGGGTGTTCCAGGAGGAGATCTTCGGACCAGTCATCACCATCACCCCATACGACGGTGGAGACGACGGCGCCATCGCACTGGCCAACGATTCGTCCTACGGGCTTGCCGGCACAGTGGTGGGCTCCTCGGAACGGGCGATGTCGGTGGCCGGCCGTATCAGGGCCGGCTCGTTGATGGTCAACGGGGCGATGTATTACGGGGCTGACGCGCCATTCGGTGGGTACAAGATGAGCGGTCTGGGCCGCCAGAACGGCATCGAGGGATTCGAACAGCACTTGCAGACCAAGACTATCGCGTACCCGGTCGGCTGAAAGCCATATTCCAGCAGAGGAACTCATGACAGACATTCTCAGTGGCATTCGCGTCGTCGAGCTCGCGGCGTGGACGTTCGTTCCTGCGGCCGGTGCAGTATTGGCTGACTGGGGTGCCGATGTGATCAAGATCGAACATCCCGAGACCGGTGATCCCCAACGAGGGTTGATCAGCTCGGGCATCGTCGCCGGCGCCGGTGGCGTCAATCATTTCATCGAGCAGCCCAATCGGGGTAAGCGCAGCGTCGGTCTGGACACGCGCAGTCCCGAGGGTCTCGAGCTGCTGATGAAGTTGTTGGAGAGCGCCGATGTGTTCCTGACCAATTTGCTACCGGATTCGCGCCTGCGGATGGGCATCGACGTCGAACAGGTCCGTGCCCGTAGTCCCAAGATCATCTACGCGCGTGGACACGGCTATGGGACCAAGGGCGATCTCGCTGACCAGGGTGGATTCGATCTCGCGGCCTACTGGGCGCGAGGGGGGATCGGTGAGGGGTACGCCACGGACAACGCCTACCCGCCGATCCAGCGACCTGCGTTCGGCGACGTCTACGGTGGCTTGTCGATCGCGGCGGGGATCGCCGGGGCGCTGTTCAAAAGGGAGCGCACCGGAGAGCCGTCGGTCGTCGACGTTTCGCTGCTCGGTGCCGCGATCTGGCAACTCGGGCCCGACATCGTCGGTGCCGGCGTCACTGGCGCCGACATTCCGAAGTTTGACCTCGAGGGGATGCCCAACCCGGCTGCCAGCATCTACCAGACCGGAGACGGTCGCCACATCGTGTTTGTGCTCTTACAGTCCGACAGGTTCTGGGCCGACTTCTGCACCCGCTTGGGCCGCCCGGATCTCGTCGACGATGAGCGCTATGCCAACGCGGTGGTGCGCTTCGCCAACCGCGCGGAGTGCATCGCCGAACTCCGCAAGACCATCGGATCCCATGATCTGTGCCACTGGGAGGAAGCATTCGCGGGATTCGACGGCGTGTGGGATGTCATGCGCACCGCCCACGAGGTTCACTCCGATCCACAGGCCATCGCCAACGGGTACCTGCCACGCGTCACTGACGCCGCCGACAACGAATTCGCGCTAGCCGCGAGCCCGGTGCAGTTCGATGAGACTCCGCTGACGCTGACCCGTGCGCCCGGACACGGGGAGCACACCGATGCGGTGTTAGCCGAACTCGGCTACAACGACGAGGAGATCATTGACTTCAAGATCAAGTCCGTGGTGCTGTGAGCGGGCTCCGATCCGACGATTTGGCCCGGCGCTTCCTGCACGTCAACCTGAACTGCGCCTCGCTGGACGCTGCCGAGGCCTTCTATGCGGATGGACTCGGTTTGGGCGCACGGATGCGAACCGATTCGGCGGTGCCCACCAACGGCAGCATTCTCGGTTTGGAGGGTGAAACCTACTGCGCAACTTCGTTTCTCTACGATGCGCGGGGCGGCCGTGCCGGCTGCGCGCTGGAGATCATCGATTACCGGGCTCCGCCGCTGAGACGCGATACCAGCGCCGATCCCTTCCGTCGAGGCATCCGGTCGACGCTGATGACGGTGCCCGATCTGCACGAGGCGGTGGCGGTGTTACGTGCGGCGGGCGCGACAGTCGGTGACCCGGTGGACGGGCTGATCTCCGAGTTGAAGGCAGTATTGGCGGTCGACTCGGACGGGGCGGTGGTCGAGCTGGCCGAGAGTACCCACGCCGGCGACGCTGCAGCTGGCGCGCTGTTCTCCGGCATCAGGGTCGCCGCCGGCGACCTTGGGGCAACCGGCCAATTCCTCACCGCGATCGGCTTTCTCGAATCACAGCCGCCGACGTCGATGACGGTGTCCGGTCAACAGTTGGCGCCCGGCGGATCCGCCGAGCGCGTGGAATGCACGGTGGCCAGGTACGCACTCGCCGAGGATGGAGACCGGTTCGTCATGACGGTGGTCGCACACCCCGAGACCGCCGCGTCCGACCCGGTGCCGTGGGGCGGCAACCACCAAGGCCTCTACCGATGTGCACTGCGCGTCGATAGTGTCGAGAAGGCGCTCAATCAGGTACCCAATTCGGTTGAGCGGATGGGCGATCCGGTCTGGTGTCCGCTTCCCGGCACCAAGATTGACGGCCTGTTCATCGCGTTCCTGCGTTCACCCGACGGCGTGGTGTTCGAGTTCGTCGAACGGCCGCTGAAATACTTCAGCCGCTAGCCGCCTGCCGGTGCGGTCATGGAGCTCCTTACTCGAACAGTTCGGTGATGAGCTTGCGGCGCTGCGTCCAGTCGGCACCGCGCAGATCGGCGTGGCCCAATTCGGTGACGATCAGGTCGACGTCGTATGCAGGTGTCGACACCGGTCGGCTGAGTTGGGATACCAATGGGGAGTGGCCGTTCGTGCGGGACGGCATGGCGATGATCGACAGCCCGTTGCGAATTTTCGCAGCGGCGGCGCAGTAGTCGGGGTGACCGCCGATACCTCCGACCACTTTGTCACCCACACCTTCGACGTTGATCTGACCGAAGGCGTCGATCTCGATCGCGGTGTTCATGGCAACGAAAGGGCCACCGCGCGACAACCTGGCCGCGTCGTGCGTGTACTCCGTGCCGTGCAGGATCTGCTTTCCGTCGG
>NZ_JBKQTQ010000069.1:0-19787 GCF_052143115.1 Mycobacterium sp. | reverse complement strand
TGAAAACCAGCGTCGACCATATCTGGGCAATGGGGGACTGTAACGGCAAGGGCGCGTTCACCCACACCTCCTACAACGACTTCGAAATCGTCGCAGCCAACCTGCTCGACAACGACCCACGCCGGGTGAGCGACCGCATCCCCACTTATGCCCTCTACATCGACCCCCCGCTGGGGAGAGCCGGAATGACCGTCGAGCAGGTGCGCGCGGCAGGCCGCCCTGCATTGGTCGGTCAACGGCCCATGACCAGGGTCGGTCGCGCGGTGGAAAAGGGTGAGACACAAGGCTTTATGAAAGTCGTGGTCGACGCCCAAACGCAGCAGATCCTAGGAGCGGCCATCCTCGGCGTCGGCGGCGACGAGGCCATTCACGCCGTCCTGGATGTGATGTCAGCCAAGGCGCCCTACACCACGTTGGCGCGCACGGTGCACATCCACCCGACGGTCTGCGAGCTGATACCGACGATGCTGGAGGAGATGTCGCCGTTGCAGTAAGTCTCAGGCGGCCGGGTCTGCCTGATGTAGGACGGCGTCGGCGTCACCTTCGTCAGGATGCTTCGGCCAACCCGGGTAGGGCGGTGGCGTCCCGCCGAAGGCGGGGCAGTGCGCGTGGTGCGCGCACCAATCGCACAGCCTTGACGGCCTCGGCCTGAAATCGCCTGTCGCACCGGCAGATTGAATCGCCCGCCAAATCGCCATCAGCGTCTTCTCGAAGCGCAGCAGCTCGTCTTCGTCGGGCGAGTAGTCCAGCAGCTGACCGTCCGCCAGGTAGATCAGCCGCAGCCGCGTCGGTAGCACGCCCCGCGAGCGCAGCAAGGCGACCGCATAGAACTTCATCTGGAACATGGCCTTGAACTCGGCGAGGGCCCGCGCTTCCGGTGGCGCCTTGCCGGTCTTGTAGTCCACCACCCGCAACTCGCCGGTGGGGGCGAGATCAATCCGGTCGATGATTCCGCGTAGCAGCGTGCCGTCGGCAAGCTCGACCTCGATGCGCTGCTCACAGCTCTGCGGGTCGAACCGGGTCGGGTCTTCCAACCGGTAGTAGCCGGACAGCAGCGCGCGGGCCTCGTCGAGGAGTTGGGTCTGCTGGTCGGTGTCCAGCGCCGCGACCACATCGGGTTCCGCGGCGATCACCTGCTCCCAAGCCGGGCCGACGAGCGCGCCGGCGGCCTGCGGGCCGCGTTCGGGTGCGGGCAGGCTGTACAGCTGCTCCAGCGCGGCATGCACCACCGAGCCCCGCAGCTGTGCCGTGGATGGCGGCTCAGGGAGCCGATCGACCGCACGGAACCGGTAGAGCAGCGGGCACTGTTTGAAGTCGGCGGCCCGCGACGGCGACAACGCCGGCCTTGATGCAGGCCGGGACCTGGCTACGTTGCCGGGTTCGCCGTTCATGTGCGCCGCTCCTCCTCGTCGCTTCGCTCCGCATCGTCGCCGACGCGGCTCATCTCCGCAGCCTAGGGGCGCGGTCGGACAACCCCGCGGACCTTTCCCGGCGCGTCTGCTGGCAGGCTAGACAGCTGTGTCTGCAACCGGGCCGTTCGCCGTCGGCGATCGTGTCCAGCTCACCGACGGCAAGGGTCGGCACTACACGATGCTGCTCAGCGCCGGCGGCGAATTTCATACACACCGCGGCGCGATCGCGCACGACGCTGTGATCGGACTGCCGGAAGGCAGCGTGGTCAAGTCGGCCAACGGTGACCCGTTCCTGGTGTTGCGCCCACTGTTGGTGGACTACGTGATGTCCATGCCTCGCGGCGCCCAGTTGATCTATCCGAAGGACGCCGCCCAGATCGTGCTCGAGGGTGACATCTTTCCGGGCGCCCGAGTTTTGGAGGCCGGTGCCGGCTCCGGGGCGCTGACTTGTTCGCTGCTGCGCGCGGTCGGGCCGGAGGGGCGGGTGATCTCCTATGAGGTGCGCGCCGATCACGCCGAACTCGCCCGTCGCAATGTGGAGACGTTCTCCGGCTGCGTCCCCGACAACTGGCGGCTGATTCTCAGCGATGTCGCGGATACCGATCTGCCTGACGGCTCGGTCGACCGGGTGGTGCTGGACATGCTGGCGCCGTGGGAGGTGCTCGACACCGTCTCGCGGGTGGTGGTTGCCGGCGGTGTGCTGATCGTCTACCTGGCCACCGTCACTCAGCTGTCCAAAACGGTGGAGGCGCTGCGCGGACAGCAGTGCTGGACCGAGCCTCGCGCCTGGGAGACGCTGCAACGCGGG
Organism: Mycobacterium sp.; assembly: GCF_052143115.1. GTDB lineage: Bacteria > Actinomycetota > Actinomycetes > Mycobacteriales > Mycobacteriaceae > Mycobacterium. The sequence continues at coordinate 17,567 of NZ_JBKQTQ010000069.1, read as the reverse complement.
TGGAACGTCGTCGGATTGGCCGTGCGCCCGCAGCACAATATGCGTGGCCACACCGGATTCCTGGTGTCCGCGCGTCGGCTGGCCCTGGGCGCCGTCACGCCGACGCCGCTGCGCCGCAAGCGCTAGGCCCGGTTAGTCATCGCTGCGCTGGATACCGCGGCGTACCGACAGCAGTTCGAACTCAGGGTGGGCGGCGACCAGCCGTTCGGCCGCGTCGAGCACATCGACGGCGTGGCTGCAGTCACCGGACGCCACCGCCACCCCGATGTTGGCCCGTCGGTAGAGCCCGTGCGAGCCCGTTTCGGCGGCCGACACGCTGAACTTGCGCTGTAACTCCGCTACCACCGGGCGGATCACCGAACGCTTCTGCTTGAGTGAGCGCACATCACCGAGCAGCACATCGAACTCGAGCCAACCGATCCACATCGTCGGGTCAGTGGCCGGGTGTGGGCGCGGGAGGCGCGACCTGTGCGGTCCGGAAAGCCAGCAGCACGTCGGCGGTTTGCGCCGACAGCTGCCACCCACCCTGGTACGGCGTGAATTCCATCGGGAAGGAGAACTTGGGCCCACGGGGATTGGGTGAGCTGACGTTGACATTGGCCACCACGTCGGCCGGATCCCGATCCGACCATGCGACGTCGCGCACATCGAACTTCATCGGCGCAAAGCCGCCGTTGAGCAGCGCGGTGGCGAACTGGTCGAACACGCCAGCGTTGTCCGGGGTCGCGCCTTGGACCAGGTTGAGCTTCTGGGTGCCGGGCACCGACGGATCGGCCAGCCGGTACAGCACGCCGGCCAGGGCCTGGGGCGGCGGCAGCGGCGCGACCTGCGCGGCTGCCGTCGACGTCAGCGACGTAGACGCCGGCGGCGGCTCAGTCTCCGGCGACGCAGTGTGCTCGTCGCCTGAGCACCCCGAGAGGCCGAGCGCCGCCACAATCGTGGCGGCGCTCAGGACTGCAGTGAGGTGTTGACCCATCCAGCAGCGGTCAGCCGCCCGCCGACTGCACCGACTGGATCAGCGTCATCGCCGAGGTGCGCGACAACAGCCAGCCGCCCTGGTCGACGAACGTGAGGTTCTCGGTTGTCGGAGGAAGGTGCGGACCCGTCGCGGTGATATTGGCCGACGCGGCGCCCGGGCCGGTGGGCTGGATGTTAGTGATGTTGAACGTCAGCGGCAGACTGCCCTTGGCGGCGGCTTGCTGCAGCTTCTTGTCGGCAAAGTGGCCCTCGACGCCGCCGATCCCGCCCTGGACCAGATTGCTCTTGCTGGCGAACGGCACGCTCGGGTCTTGCAGGCTGTTGAGCAGGCTGACCAATTGGTCGGGCGTGGGTACGTCGGCGCCGGGGAGGACCGGGTCCAGCGGCAGCGGCGCGCTGAAAACGACCGGCTTAACCTGAGGCAACGTGGCGGTAACAGATGCAATGCAGGTCACACCCGCAGCTGCCGCGCCGATTGCCGCGACGGCCGCCACGCCCGTGGCTAGGGATTTCACGGTCACAGATGTCCTCTCGATCAGGCAGGTTCAACATGATGTTAACGCTGGCGCCAGTGTGCCCCATTTCGAGTTCCCGCATGAATTGGAAATCGCCGGTAGCGTTGAGGTATCCGCCGCACCACCTTCTGGGAGCGGGAAAGGAGCGCACGATGGGTGAGTCAGAGCGCGAAACGTTCGGTAACCCTCGCGAGCCAGACCTGTCCGGGGAGGATGCGGCCGAGTTGGAGGAGCTCCGGCGCGAGGCGGCAATACTGCGTGAGCAACTCGAAACTGCCGTTGAAACGCAGACCGCCGCGCGCAGTCCCCGCGATATTCACCAGCTTGAGGCCCGGATCGATTCGCTCGCGGCGCGCAATTCCAAATTGATGGAAACGCTGAAGGAGGCCCGGCAGCAACTGCTGGCGCTGCGCGAAGAGGTTGACCGGCTCGGGCAGCCGCCGAGCGGCTACGGCGTGTTGTTGTTCACGCATGACGACGAGACCATCGACGTGTTCACCTCTGGGCGCAAGATGCGACTGACTTGCTCGCCCAACATCGACGTCAAGTCTTTGAAGAAGGGACAGACAGTTCGGCTCAACGAGGCTTTAACTGTCGTCGAAGCCGGCACCTACGAATCGGTTGGTGAGATCTCCACGCTGCGTGAGATTCTCAACGACGGGCACCGAGCCTTGGTCGTCGGACACGCCGACGAGGAACGCATCGTGTGGCTCGCCGATCCGCTGGTTGCCGAGGATCTGCCCGACGGGCACCCCGACGCTCTCAACGATGACCAGCGGCCCCGCAAGTTGCGACCCGGCGACTCGCTACTGGTCGACACGAAGGCCGGGTATGCGTTCGAACGCATTCCCAAGGCCGAAGTCGAGGACTTGGTGCTGGAAGAGGTGCCGGACGTCACCTACAACGACATCGGCGGGCTGGGCCGGCAGATCGAGCAGATCCGCGACGCCGTGGAATTGCCGTTCCTGCACAAGGAGCTGTACCGGGAATATGCGTTGCGGCCGCCCAAGGGTGTGCTGCTCTACGGGCCGCCCGGCTGCGGTAAGACGTTGATCGCCAAGGCCGTTGCCAACTCGCTGGCTAAGAAGATGGCCGAGGTTCGCGGCGACGACGCGCGCGAGGCGAAGTCGTACTTTTTGAACATCAAGGGACCCGAGCTGCTGAACAAGTTCGTCGGCGAGACTGAACGTCACATCCGGCTGATTTTCCAGCGGGCTCGCGAGAAGGCGTCCGAAGGCACGCCGGTGATCGTGTTCTTCGACGAGATGGACTCGATCTTCCGCACCCGTGGCACGGGGGTTTCCTCCGACGTCGAGACGACGGTCGTGCCACAGCTGCTGAGCGAGATCGACGGCGTCGAGGGCCTAGAGAACGTCATCGTGATCGGTGCGTCCAACCGCGAGGACATGATCGACCCCGCGATCCTGCGGCCCGGGCGCCTCGACGTCAAAATCAAGATCGAACGCCCGGATGCCGAGTCGGCGCAGGACATCTTCTCCAAGTACCTCACCGAGCAATTGCCGGTGCACGGCGACGACATCGCCGAGTTCGACGGCGACCGAGGGGCGTGCATCAAGGCGATGATCGAAAAAGTTGTCGACCGGATGTACGCCGAGATCGACGACAACCGGTTCCTGGAGGTCACGTACGCCAACGGTGACAAAGAAGTCATGTACTTCAAGGACTTCAACTCCGGTGCAATGATCCAGAACGTCGTCGACCGGGCGAAGAAGAACGCGATCAAATCGGTGCTGGAGACCGGTCAACGCGGGCTGCGCATCCAGCACCTGCTCGACTCGATCGTCGACGAGTTCGCGGAGAACGAGGACCTGCCCAACACCACCAATCCCGATGACTGGGCCCGGATTTCAGGCAAGAAGGGCGAGCGGATCGTCTACATCCGCACCCTGGTCACCGGCAAGAGCTCGAGCGCGTCGCGGGCCATCGACACCGAGTCCAACCTCGGCCAGTACCTGTAGCGGCAGGGTCAGTCGGTTATCAGCGAATAGCTGTTGGTCAGATCGTCCTGCAAAACGAGCGCGGCACGGGGGGCGCTGTCGATGCGCAGTGGACTTTCCAGCACCCGCTTCTGGTAGGTCCATCCTTCTGGCAAGTCGAGCCGCTCGCCGAGTTGCGGCAGGTCGGCCCGGGACAGCTCGGGATCAACGATCTGGCTCCAGGTCTGCATCACCCAACGCCGAAACGCGGGGTCTTGCAGTTCATAGACTTCTTCGCCGGCGTCGAATGTGAAGACGGTGTGCCGGTTGACCTGATTTGCGGTGTAGGGCGCCGGGTTCATCGCTGTCAGCAATACCGTGGCCTGCAGCAGCATGTCGATGCCGCCGAAGTTCTTGATCATCCGCGGGCCCTGGGTGGCCTTTTCAATGGAGTTCATCAGCCAGTAGCGCGGTCCGTTGAGTAGTGCTGTGGCAGAACCGTTTTCGGTTGCGATGGCCTGCGCGTCGAGCGCCGACCACAACTCGGCCGGACAGTCGTTGAGCGGATAACTGTTGTAGACGGTGGCCTGCGGCCCCGCCTCGCCCGGCGTCACCAGAAGGACTTCGCCGTAGCGTTTCCCGGACAGGCCAGTGGTGGGGTCGCGCAAGGCGTCTGTGGACACCAGGGTGAAGTTAATCACTTCTTTCACCTGCGTCAACCAACACCAGGCGGATTAACGGTGTGGGAGGCGCACCACTTGGACGAAGAAATCGTCGATCTGGTGAATGACATTCATGAATTGTTCGAAGCCAACGGGTTTAGTGACGTAGGCATTGGCGTGCAGTCGGTAGCTGCGCAGAATGTCTTCCTCGGCGGCCGAGGTGGTGAGGACAACGACGGGGATGTGGCACAACTTCGGATCGGATTTGATCTTTTCAAGCAGTTGGTGGCCGTCGTATTTCGGCAGGTTCAAGTCGAGCAGGATCAGATCCGGCCGTGGCGCGCCCTGATGAGGACCGCGTTGGTAGAGGTAGTCGAGACCCTCTTGCCCGTCGCGTGCAACACGCAAAGTGTTGTGAATCTTGTTGTGTTTGAAGGCTTCCCGAGTGATGAGGATGTCTCCGGGATCGTCTTCGATGAGCAGGACGTCGATAGCGCGGGAATCCGGTGTCATCGGTGGGCTCCTTCGGCTGCGCCGATGGGTGTCTCGTCGCTGGCGGCAGTAATAGGCAAGGTGAACCAGAATCGAGTCCCGCTGTTGTCGCTGGTGTCGATACCGATGCTACCTCCGTGCAACTCGACGATTTTCTTGCACAACGCCAGCCCGATGCCCGTTCCAACGTAGGCATCCCGGCCATGCAGACGCTGGAAGATCACAAAAATTTTGTCGGCGAACTCGGGCGCAATGCCGATGCCATTGTCCGTCACGCTGAACATCCAATAGCCGTCGTGATCACCGGTGCCCCGTTCGCAGTCGATGATGACCTGGGGTGCGCGATCCTCGCGTCGGAACTTGACCGCGTTGCCGATGAGGTTCTGCCACAGCATCGTCATAAGGGTGGCGTCGCCCATGACTCGGGGAAGCGGACCATCCGGTCGCGCGATCTGAGCCCCGGATTCCTCGATCGCGGCGGCCAGATTGCCCAATGCGGTTTCCAAGGTGGTGTCGAGGTCAACGGTGGCGTGCGTGACGTTGAGTCGACCGACCCGGGAAAAGGTGAGGAGATCGTTGATGAGCACCTGCATGCGTTTGGCACCGTCGACAGCGAATCCGATGTATTCGATACCGCGTTCATCGAGCGCGTTACCGTAGCGTTGCTCGAGCAACTGGCAAAATGAGGCCACTTTGCGCAGCGGTTCCTGCAGGTCATGGGAGGCTACATAGGCGAACTGCTCGAGCTCGGCGTTGGATCTCCGCAGCTCGACCGCCTGCGCGTCGAGCGCCTCCGCTTGCATCACCAGACGAGCCCGGTCCGATCGGGATATGTCCAGCTCGGTCACGATCCGCCCCCGCATGTTCTCCACGTCGCCCGCGATCGCGCGGATATCTTTGGATCCCCGCACGACGATGCTGTGGGCGAAGTCGCCCCCCGCGATCTGCCGGCACGACGCGGCCAGCACTGCCAAGGGACGGGCCACCGTGCGTCGCATCAACAATGCCAGCAGGATCGCCCCGGCGACGAACACTGCCACCATGGCGATCAGGACCCGGTCACGCCAGCTGCGCATCGCGTCCAGCTCGTTGACCGCGACGGTCTGCGCCGCCGCCAAATGGGCATTTTGCGTATCGAACAGCGCGCGGATGCGGTCGAACTCGGCCTTCCCGCGGTCGGCGGTATCGGTGTTCACCACATTCGGCGCGCCCGGGATCACGCTGTTGATCAGCGGCTGCGCATAAGTGCTACGCCAGGCGGCGCCGGCTCGTTCGATCGCGGTCAGGTCGGCGATCAGGTCGACCCGGTCACCGAGTCGTGGGGTGATGTCCTCGGCCGCCTGCTGTTCGATGCGTTGCCCGTCGACGTAAGGGTCGAGGAACTGCCGGTCAGCGGCAATCACATAGCCACGCAGGGAAGTCTCCTGGTCACGCAGCGCGCTCTGCAGCCGATACGCAGAGACGCGCGCGGGCTGAATGTCATCCGTCAACTCACGGGTCACCGCATCGGTGCGGTTCAACAGCACCGCATCGGTTGCCGCGCCTGCCAGCACTACCAATCCAATCACCGACAACACCAGGGTTTGCCAGCCCGCGACCGTCAGTCGCGATCCCAGCTGCGGGCGGTGCGTGGGGAAGTTCACCTGCCCCGTCGGTCCGGTCGTCACACGACGCTGCGCTCTACCCGCACCACCGCGACGTCGTCGCTGAACCCGCCACGAGCTTGAGCCCGAGCCTCGGCTTGGTCGATGAGCGCGTCGACGAACGCCGGGCCGGGCAGCGCCGCCAGTGGCCGGGCCAGTTCGAGTAAACCGTTCTCGCCGAGGCGTTCGGCACCCCGACCTGAATGTGCCTCGAACAGTCCGTCGGTTAAGAGCACCAAACCGCCCTCTTCGGGGAGTTCCATCGCATACTGCGGCCAGTCGTCGCCGCCCCATCCCAAAGCAGGGCCGGCCGGCGGCTCCAGCCAATCCACGGTGCCGGGGCCATGCGCCAGCATGCCGGGATGACCGGCGCGGACTGTTATAACCCGCGGACTGTCGGGGCCGACTGCCAGGCTCAGCATCGTCGCGAAAATTCCGCGGTCCGGGCTTTCAGCGTGAAGGATCCGCTCCAGCTGCCGCATCGCAGCGGCACCGTGAATGCCGCTCAACGTCAACGTGCGCCATGCGATCCGCAACGCCACCCCCAACGCCGCCTCGTCAGGCCCATGCCCGGCGACATCACCGATAACGATGTGTACGGTCCGATCCGGAGTTTGCACGACATCGTAGAAGTCTCCACCCAGCAGCGCGTTGGTGCGGCTGGGTCGGTATCGGGTCACTACGCCCACTTCCGAGCCCTCGAGTAGCAGCGGCGAGGGCAGCAGACCACGTTCCAGCCGCGCATTTTCCTGGGCCCGAAGATCGCTCGCATGCAGATCCACCGCGATGAGCTCGGCACGCTTACGTTCGATCGCATACAGCAGGGTCCGCCGCAGCATGTCGGGTTCGACCCGCCCCTTGACCAAGTAGTCCTGCGCACCACTGGCGACCGCCGACACCCCGAATTCTTCGTCGTTCAATCCCGTCAGCACAACTACCGGAAGGGTGCCATCCCACTCGGCGACACGGGCGATGCCATCGAACCCTGTGGCATCTGGCAGATTCAGGTCCAACAGGACGCAATCCGGGCGCTCGCGGGTGAGGACATCCTCGGCGTGCGCCATCGATGGCGCCCACGCCACCCGAATATCAGCGACGGAGTCTGCGATCAGCTCTTCGACCAGCACCGCATCAGCGCGGTCGTCCTCGATCAGCAGCAGCGACAACGAGCGCCGATCTGCTGCGGGAGCAACGTGGCGATGCTGCGGCGGAGTCGGCCCAGGTCTATTCAGCACAGGCTCGATCAAACATGTCCTCCACGCACCCCGACGCGCCAACGATAACCCACACGCTGGGTTTTTGCGGGGATCACCGACTGATCGACGAGAGCTCCACCTCGGGCCGACCTCGGCCCACATCGTCGCCGCGCCTAGGCTTTAGGACATGCAACGGATTATCGGGACGGAGGTCGAGTACGGCATCTCGTCGCCGTCGGACCCGACCGCCAACCCGATCCTTACCTCGACGCAGGCGGTGCTGGCCTACGCGGCCGCCGCCGGCATTCAGCGCGCCAAACGCACCCGCTGGGACTACGAGGTGGAATCGCCGCTGCGGGATGCCCGGGGATTCGACCTGAGCCGCTCGGCCGGCCCGCCGCCGGTGGTCGACGCGGACGAGGTCGGCGCCGCCAACATGATCTTGACCAACGGGGCGCGGCTCTACGTCGACCACGCCCACCCGGAATATTCCGCGCCGGAGTGCACCGACCCGCTGGATGCGGTGATCTGGGACAAGGCCGGCGAGCGGGTGATGGAGGCCGCCGCGCGGCACGTGGCCAGCGTGCCGGGGGCAGCCAAGCTGCAGCTGTACAAGAACAACGTCGACGGCAAGGGCGCCTCCTACGGGTCGCACGAGAACTATCTGATGAGCCGGCAGACGCCGTTCTCAGCCGTCATCGTGGGGCTGACCCCGTTCCTGGTGTCCCGTCAGGTGATCACCGGCTCCGGCCGGGTCGGGATCGGCCCCGCCGGCGACGAGCCGGGCTTCCAGCTGTCCCAGCGCGCCGACTACATCGAGGTCGAGGTCGGGCTGGAGACCACGCTGAAGCGCGGCATCATCAACACCCGCGACGAGCCGCACGCCGACGCCGACCGCTACCGACGGCTGCATGTCATCATCGGCGACGCCAACCTCGCCGAGACGTCGACCTATCTGAAGCTGGGCTCGACGGCGCTGGTGCTCGACGTCATCGAAGAGGGCCCAGCCCATGGCATCGACCTGACCGACCTGGCGCTGGCCCGGCCGGTACATGCGGTGCACGCGATCAGCCGCGACCCTTCACTGCGCGCTACCGTCGCGCTGGCCGACGGCCGCGAATTGACCGGCCTTGCGCTGCAACGGATTTATCTGGACCGGGTGGCGAAGCTGGTCGACGGCCGCGACCACGACGCGCGGGCAGCCGACGTCGTGGAGACCTGGGCACACGTGCTCGATCAACTCGAGCGCGACCCGATGGAGTGCGCCGAACTACTGGACTGGCCGGCCAAGCTCCGGCTACTGGAGGGTTTCCGGCACCGGGAGAACCTGAGCTGGTCGGCACCTCGCCTGCACCTCGTCGATTTACAGTACTCCGATGTCCGGCTGGACAAAGGTCTCTACAACCGGCTGGTGGCGCGCGGCTCGATGAAGCGACTGGTGACCGAACAGCAGGTGATCAACGCGGTGGACAACCCGCCGACCGACACCCGCGCCTACTTCCGCGGCGAATGCTTGCGCCGATTCGGCGCAGATATCGCCGCGGCCAGCTGGGACTCGGTGATCTTCGACCTCGGCGGCGACTCCCTGGTGCGGATTCCGACGCTCGAGCCTCTGCGCGGCAGCAAGGCGCACGTCGGCGCCCTGCTGGACTCGGTGGACAGCGCGATTGAGCTGGTCGAACACCTGACCACCTGAGGCTTCCGGCGACGATGCAGCCGCGCGGCCGGCTGAGGTGGGGGTCCCCCGCTTGCGGGGGAGAGCCGGACAGGCGGGGCGTCCGGCGACGATGCAGCCGCGTGGCGGCTGAGGAGAAGCCGGACAGTGGAGGTTGTTAACCGGGCAACAGCGGTATCGACCGGTAGGGTGGAGAAACCGAGGGTCGTGTTCTCCACGGCCGATGATTTTGCAGGAGGCGGCGATGGCTCAGGAGCAGACCAAGCGCGGCGGTGGCGGTGGCGATGACGACGACCTCACCGCCAGCACGGCCGCGGGCCAGGAGCGTCGCGAGAAGCTAACCGAGGAGACCGACGACCTGCTCGACGAGATCGACGATGTTCTGGAAGAGAACGCCGAAGACTTCGTCCGCGCATACGTCCAAAAGGGCGGACAGTGACCTGGCCGTTTCGCGATCGCCTGGCCACCCACTCAGCACTTCCCGGAACCGCCTTTGGCGGTCTTTCCTCTTTCGCGGACTTTTTGCGTCGCGAGGCCCCCGAGCTGCTGCCCGCGGGCATCGGTAACACGGAGCCCGGCGGGCTCGGTTCTCAGCTGCCGCACGGCACTACCATCGTTGCGCTGAAGTATCCTGGCGGCGTCGTCATCGCCGGCGACCGACGCTCCACGCAGGGCAACATGATCGCGGGGCGCGATGTGCAGAAGGTGTACATCACCGACGACTACACCGCGACCGGGATCGCCGGCACCGCGGCCATCGCGGTCGAATTCGCCCGCCTTTACGCCGTCGAACTCGAGCATTACGAGAAGCTGGAAGGTGTGCCGCTCACCTTCGCCGGGAAGGTGAACCGGCTGGCGATCATGGTCCGCGGCAATCTCGCCGCCGCGTTGCAGGGTCTTGTGGCGCTGCCGCTGCTGGCCGGTTTCGACATTGACGACCCTGAACCGGAGAAGGCCGGGCGCATCGTCTCGTTCGACGCTGCCGGTGGCTGGAATTTGGAGGAGGAAGGCTACCAGTCGGTCGGTTCTGGTTCGATTTTCGCCAAATCGTCGATTAAGAAGCTGTATTCGCAAGTGACCGACACGGATTCCGCGCTGCGGGTCGCTGTCGAGGCGCTCTACGACGCGGCCGACGACGATTCGGCCACCGGGGGTCCCGACCTGGTTCGCGGGATCTTCCCGACCGCGGTCACCATCGGCGCCGACGGCGCGGCCAATGTTCCCGAGCAGCGTATCGCCGAGCTGGCGCGCGAGGTCATCGAACGACGTTCCCGCGCAGACAGTTTCGGTCCGGATGCGGGGCGCGCAGGAAGTGACTCATGAGCTTTCCGTACTTTATCTCGCCCGAGCAGGCGATGCGCGAACGCAGCGAGCTCGCGCGAAAAGGCATCGCGCGGGGCCGCAGCGTGGTGGCGCTGGCTTATACCGGGGGCGTGCTATTCGTGGCCGAAAACCCGTCGCGGTCACTGCAAAAGATCAGCGAACTGTACGACCGCGTCGGCTTCGCCGCCGCAGGCAAGTTCAATGAATTCGACAATCTGCGCCGCGGCGGGATTCAGTTCGCCGACACGCGCGGTTACGCCTACGACCGCCGTGATGTCACCGGTCGGCAGCTGGCCAATGTTTACGCGCAGACGCTGGGCAGCATCTTCACCGAACAGGCCAAGCCCTACGAGGTCGAGCTCTGTGTGGCCGAAGTCGCACACTACGGCGAGACCAAACCGCCCGAGCTGTATCGCATTACCTACGACGGGTCGATCAACGACGAGCCGCACTTCGTGGTGATGGGCGGGACGACCGAGCCGATCGCCACTGCGCTCAAGGAGTCCTACGCCGAGAACGCCAATCTGGCCGACGCGGTGCGAATCGCGGTGGAAGCCCTGCGGGCCGGCAGCGCTAACGGCGGCGGCGAACCCAAGCTGGGGGTGTCGATGTTGGAGGTCGCCATTCTCGACGTCAGCCGGCCCCGGCGAGCATTCCGGCGAATCACCGGCCGTGCGTTGGAGGCCCTGCTGCCCGAACCCAACGACTCCGAATCGGCGAAAGACTCGGCAGAGAACTAGGTCCGGCGACCGTCTGCGGGCCGAGCGGGTTTGTCTCGTATTGTCGGTGTGTGCTAATCGGCTTCCTGCTCGCATTGGGTTGCTCGGTGTGCTACGGCACGGCGACAGTGTTGCAGGCCGCCGCGACCCGCTCGGTGGACGCCGGCAGCGACTCCGGAGTCGACGCGGCATTACTGCTGCGAGCGCTGCAGCAGTGGCGCTACCTCGCGGGCCTTGGGCTTGACGGTCTTGGCTTCCTGTTGCAAGTGGCGGCGCTGCGCCTGGTGCCGATCTACGTCGTCGCCGCGGCGATCGGCGCTTCGCTCGCGGTCACCGCGATCATGTCCGCCTGGATACTGTCGGCGCGGTTGTCGGCAATGGAGTGGGCGGCGGTGGGCGTGGTGTGCGTGAGCCTTGCGATGCTCGGCCTTGCCGCCGGCCCCGAAGGTACCCAGCGCGGCCCGGCCGGACTCGGCTGGGCGCTGCTGGCGGTGGTCGCCGTATTGTTCATCGCCGGCGCGGCGGCAGGCCGTTTGGGCGACCGCTCCCGTGCACTCGTCCTGGGCCTCGGGGCCGGCGGCGGCTTCGGGGTCGTCGAGGTCGCCGTCCGCCTGATCGATCCGATCGATCCGACCAAATTGGTGTTCTACACCAACCCCGCCGTATATGCAGTGATCGCGGGCGGCGCAGCCGGGTTTTTGCTGCTCACCTCGGCTTTGAGCCGCGGATCGGTGACCACAGCCGTCGCCGGCATGGTTGTGGGTGAAACGGTTGGCCCTGCGCTCGTCGGGGTGGTGTGGCTCGGCGACCAGACCCGTCCGGGCCTCAGCTGGATGGTTGTGGCGGGATTCGCCGTAGCGGTCGCGGCAACGCTGGCACTGAGCCGATTCGGCGAAGCACCAAGCCCTGTCCAGTCCTAACAACGCGCAGGCGAGCCGCGTTGCCGGAAGCCGGATTCGGAGCTATCCTGCGAAAGCACCTCGTTAGGCGAGGCTTCTGAAGCGAACATAGGCCACTGATCTGACGACGTCGAGAGACGCCCAAGATCAGGACAGATCTCCCCGGCTTAAGGGGTGGTCCCAAGTGGCTTTCCCAGCTCTGCGGGGATACGTCGCTCAGTGCCAAAGCTCAACGTGTGAGGGCAACGTCGCCACTCCACCGCTTCCGTCGTGGGTCCCTCTTGTGCGCGTCTTAACGACATCGAGTGTGGAAGGCAGGTGTTCCCATGACCAGCATGATCGACGTCGCCCGTATCGGGCTGCCCGGCTCAGCCGATGGGCTGCGCCTGACCCCGTACGAAGCGATGGCGCAAGACCTATTGTTCCTCCGCGCAGAACTGGAGACGGCGGGAATCCCGTTGCTTCTGATCCGCGGCGCGGACGGGCGTCCGGCACTCGTCGTTGACATTCGCTTGCGTGCACGAGTTGCCGAAACGCTTATGGCCGCATGCCTGGAGGCACCGCTGCGGGCCAAGATCCTTGACGGGACCGGGCGCAGTTCGGTGTACCTGGGCGACGGCTTGCTGTCGGCGGACCCGGACCCGCGGCTGCTGAGGGTGTTTCGTCGGCGCGAATGCCCGCGTTCCGGCCTGCGTTACGGCGCTTCGGCAGGAGTGGAGCTGCAGTTCTGGGTATTCGACGGTCAGCAGGCGATCTGCCCTATCGAGAACTCGCTGACTCGGAAGGCGTTGCCGCTGAGCGAGATCGTCTACGCAGCCGTCGAACTGCATGGCCGCACCTGGCCGACGATCGCCGGGATGTTTGCCCCGCACGCGGCCGATATCACGTTCGACATCGACATGGTGTTCTCGTGGGTGGACGGCAACGACCCGGAGTTCCGGGCACGGCGAGCGGCAGCGATGACGAACCACCTGACGAATAACATTGTGGGCGAAGGCGACGACGCCGACGCGCGGATCCGTCAGATCGACGAACTGAAGTACGCGCTGCGTTCGGTGCACGCCTTTGCCCCGTGGGTGCGGCGCATCTTCATCGCGACGGACTCGCCGGTCCCCGAGTGGCTCGCACCCCACCCCAAAGTCACCATCGTGCGCGCCGAGGATCACTTCACCGACCGGTCGGCGCTGCCGGTGTACAACAGCCACGCAGTGGAGACACAGCTACACCACATCCCGGGTCTCGCAGAGCATTTCCTGTACTCCAACGACGACATGTTCTTCGGCCGGGCCCTGTCACCGACGACGTTCTTCTCACCCGGTGGGGTGACGAAGTTCATCGAAGCCGGCACGCGCATCGGGCTGGGGGCTAACAACCCCGAGCGCAGTGGATTCGAGAACGCGGCACGCGTCAACCGGCAGCTGCTGTGGGACAGGTTCGAGAAGATCATCACCCGCCACCTCGAGCACACCGCTGCGCCGCTGCGCAAGAGCGTGCTATGCGAACTCGAGCGTGAGTTTCCCGATGACTTCGCGCGTACCCAGGCCAGCCGCTTTCGGGCCAGCACGGACATCTCGGTGACCAACTCGCTGTACCACTACTACGCGTTGATGACGGGGCGTGCGGTGCAGCACGAGTCGGCGAAGGTGCTCTACGTCGACACCACGTTGCGGTCCGGGCTGGCGAAATTGCCGACGCTGCTCAAGAAGCGCACGGTCGACTTCTTCTGCCTCAACGACGGCAGCTTCCCCGAGGTGAGCCCGCAGGAGCGAGCCGATGTCGTCGGCGAGTTCCTGGAGAAGTACTTTCCGGTGCCCGCGCCCTGGGAGCGAGCAGCCGGGGACGAGTGATCGCCCGCTACGCGCTCGCGAGCTGCTGTGGGCTTAGGTCTTCGATGTGGTCTTAGATGTCGCGCGCCACCAGGCCGCGATATAGAGCAGCATCGAGACCACCAAAGCCACTAGTACCCACAAAACGATCGTGAGATCGATCCAGCTTCCGAACGCCGGCGAGCCCGGAAGTGCGTTTCTCAGCGGTACCACCGCAAAGAGCATCGCTGCGTACCACGTTGTCATCGGTGACTGAAACCTGCGTGGGTCGCGAGTCGTCCAAATCGCAACAAACAAGCCAACTGCCGCGATTGCGACGAAGATGCAAAGGATAACGATCGCGAATACCATCGTGCTCGCTGACCGCTGCAGTTGGATTTCGTAGGGTGCCAACGCATTGGCGTTATTCACGCGAGCCACTTGGACTTTCCAGCCGGCCAGCCGATCTACGAATGTCACGTTGGCCCGTTCCGCCACCTGCCCCGTGCCGGTAAACAAGGTCACCGTGATCGGCCCGGTGTAGTACGTGTCGAACGGCCAGCGTTCGACGTCGCGCGCCAAGGTCAGCGGAACAGGAAAAACACCGGGCAACATACCCTTGGAATAGGTGCGCCTGACCGGCGTCGTCACGGATGTGACTGCCACGGTGAGGTCTTGCTTGAGACCATCGGTCGCCGGATCCACTAACGCAGGTCCGGGCTTAATGATGAGGTCGCCGACGAGCTCGCTGTAGTTGTTGGAAATGCTCACGACATCCAGCGTGACAGTTGTGCCGGCGCTGGTGGGCGCGCCGTGAGCTGGAATACGTTGGGACGCAGCGCCATCAACGTACAGCACGACCGTCGTGACCATCACGCAGCCAATAACCACCAGCGCGACGACGCCGAGTCTGATGCGCGGCCACCACCGGCGATCGCGCACCGTTGACTGCGGGCGCTCGCCCGTTAGCATCAGGACCCGTTCCTCCACGGTGCTCAAGGGAACCTCCCGTCGACAAGAAGGGTCGCGCACGTCAGGTAACAAAGGTCGGTATGCCGGGAATCTTGATGGGTCAACGCAATTGCCATGATAGGAACCGAAATTGCTTTAGACATGCGCCACTTGCCGGACATCCGCGCGCGACGTACGGACAAGCGCGCGGCTGTTGATCGCGCGGTACAGCGGAGCCGTCGCCGCAGTCGTCACGATGGCAAGCGCACACAACATCGCAAACGCATAGGGACCGATCAAGCGGGCTTGGAGACCTATCGACGCAATGGCGAGTTCGGTGACGCCGCGGCAGTTCAACAAGACGCCAAGTTCGGCCGAGGCGGTAAGTGACCAGGCTTGCATCCTGCCGGCCACGAGACCGACCGCGAGCTTCGAACCGAAAGCGGCGATGGTCAGGGTCAGGAGGCACAGCAGACCGCTCCCTCGGAACAGATCCCCCAGGGTCTGCAGCGGCACAGACAGCGCGCTCGCAACGAAGAACGCAGGAATGAGCATGTCAGCGACCGCGGCTAAGGCCCGCTCCGATGCCTGGTTGGCCAGCCCCGCGGGGAAAAATAGACCGGCAATCACGGCACCGAGGGCTGGGTGCAGACCGAACACCTGTGTTGCTGCCGCACCGACCAGCACGTAAGCGAAGATCGCCACCACAAACGGAGCTCCCTGCTGCGAGTGCTCGAACAACCGCCGGACGACCTGCGGCAGCACGAACATCACGGTGAACAGCAACGCGGCGCCCACACAAAGGGCAGCAGCCGAGACCGAGCTCAAGTCCGTGGTCAGCAGGATCAACACGGTCACCAGTGCCCATGCCGCCGCATCAGTCGAGACGGCAATGCGCAGCGCCACCCCAGGGATGGGCGCCGGGACCCCAAGATCTTTGATGATAAGCACCAGAACAGGAACGGCGGTGACGCTCAGCGCCACACCGACGAATAGCCACACGTGCAGCGGATTGTGGTCTGGGCCAACGAGCCGGTGCGCAAAGGGGAAAGCTGCAGCGGCACAGACGACGACCGGAATCAGCACGCAGGGCACCAGTTGCCAGAGCGGTGACTTCTCGGATGTTTTGCTGTAGGACCGCAGCTCAATTCCGACCAAGAACAACAGTAACAACAGGCCCGCTTGACCCACGTCCTCGATGAGAGATTTCGAGGTCGCCGAAAGTAACACAGACTTCATGGAATGCGGAAGGAGGGCCAGAATTGTGCCGAGCAGAAGGCCGAAAGCAATTACGCCGACGACCGCGGGGTGCTTAATCCGACGAAAAAGGTTTCCGATAAATACCGAGCCGATTAAAACTACGGCCAGCATAATTAGTGCTTGCAGCACGTTACCGAGTGGCATCGATTCTCCCTAGCAACTAATTGAGTCCGCTATTCATCACACAACTAAGCGATTTGGGTTTCCGCAGCTCACCGGTCGCGCAGGCGGTTGCGTCGCATCTGTTATAGCTAGTCGCGGAACGCGGTGCAACAGTGTCGTGACCGCAAACACACCTCCATAATGCGTTCTTAACGTCATTACATCTTCTTAATGGATGCAGGCAAAATCATAACGGCTTCTTGACGGCTATTCGTCGGCAGCAGTCACCTATAATCCGCAGACTAATTACCCGTATTTCTCAGATTCGACGAATTCATTGGCACCCGGGTGAAGCCGGCTTTGCGTGAACGGACCTGAGCGTTGAGTTCGCAGAGGACTTCGCACATCCTGTCGGCGAAGGTGCTCTGCGGCCGGCGAAGAGTGCGCGCCCGCTATGAGCGCGTGAGTTGCTGTGCGATGTGCGGTATCCGGCTTGCGGGCAGGATGCTGACGCAAGAGTCGGCGAGTTCCCGCTGCACGGTCTCCGGCTGGACGAATCGTCCCACGGTGGGTCCGGCGGCCAACGGAATCACGGTGTGCACCACCGTTTCTGGGTAGCAGTGCACCAGGTTGAATGCCTGCGCGCCGTCACGCCCCCGGGTTCCGGGCGTCAGGAGATCCTGAGTGTAGCAACTGGCCGAGGCCACCGAAACCGGAATTCCGGCGAAGGTGGCCGTGGTGGAGTAGTGCAGGTGCCCGGCGAGGATGCTGCGCACATCGGTGCCGCGCAGGACTCGGGCCAGTGGTGTTTGGTCGCGCAGCTCCACCAGGACGGCCAGATCCTGCACGCTGGGAATCGGCGGATGGTGCATCGCAAGGATGGTGCCGAAAGGTGCGGGTTCGGCCAGCTGCGCGGCGAGCCACTGCAACTGCTCGGGCGCGATCTCGCCGTGGTGATGGCCCGGAACCGAAGTGTCCAAGACGATTACACGTAAACCGGCGATCTCGTAGACCCGGTCCATCGGCGCCATCGTCGGGGCCTCGCGCCACAGGTGTTCACGCAACGCCGCGCGGTCGTCGTGGTTACCCATCACCCAAATGACCTCAGCGCCAAGGCGATCGGCCAACGGTTCGACCAGGTTGCGCAGCTTGCGGTAGGCGTCGGGTTGACCGGTGTCGGCGAGATCGCCGGTGAAGATCAATGCATCGGGTCGAGTCTGGGAAGCCTCGAGCCGCTCAAGCAGCTCGGATAATCGGCCCTCCGCGTCGACGTCGCCGTAGAGGTCGCCGTCGCCGGCTATGAGATGGGTGTCGCTGATGTGCGCGATGACGTGGTCCGGCCGCGGGTGCTCCGCGACCCTGGCTCTGTCCACAGGACTGGAGAAGCCTTTCTGACGACTGTGCTCGCGG
>NZ_JBKQTQ010000068.1:0-22123 GCF_052143115.1 Mycobacterium sp. | reverse complement strand
TGCGGAAGGCCTGGTTCATCTGGCCCATGGTGTCGTAGGACGTCATCTGGGCGGTACCGCTCCAGCCCGCACCGGCGATGTTTTGGCTCGATGCCCACATCTTGCGGGCCTCGTCCTCCACCGTCTGAGCGTGCATATCGAAACGGCCCGCCATCGACCGCATCTCGTGCGGGTCAGTCATAAAACGCGTAGGCACTTACTTTTCTCCTTGATCGAGTAGTGATTGACTGCAGTGGACGTGGTGAAAGCCGGACCGGTTACCCGAGGTAACCGCCGACCCGAAGCACACGGCTGATCCCCCCTTCCCCCTTACCCGGCTGCCACTGTGCGTGGCACCACCGTGGGACGGACATCATCGACCGGCTCAACGTGCCGTGGCTGCGTTGGCGGCCTCGGTGGCCGCATACGACCCGGCGCTGGTGCCCAGCGTGTTCACGAACATCTCGTGAATCGCCGCGGCCTGCGCGCTGACTGCCTGGTACAGCTGAGCGTGCGCGACGAACTGTGCCGCCGTCAGCGCCGACACCTCATCGGCCGCAGCGGGAACCACTCCCGTCGTCGGAGCCGCCGCGGCAGCGTTCTGGGCGCTCACCCCCGAGCCGATCCCGTGCAAGCTCGCGGCCGCTGCCGACAAGGCCTCCGGCTGCGTGGTTACGAACGACATTTGGCTTCCTCCCTAGGTCGGTTCCGGCCATGTGTCCGTGTGTGAGAATAGACGCGCGTATCGCTGTGTGCTGCGGCTCAAGCCTGGCGTTGGCAACTATTCACCCGGCAGCAACAATTGTTCATCTGCGGTAACAGCTGAGTAACCGGCGCAGCTCCGCGGGCGCCGGTCAGCAGCTCGAAAGGGTTCCTGAAGTGCTCAAATGCGTTGGTCTCGGTCGGGCACTGGTCTCCGCGTCTTTATCGGCGCTGTCGCACGTCGCGGAGCCGTGGACGACGCGGCACTCCGGTGAGGCGAAAAAATCTAACCGCGGATAACGCCCGCACCGGCTCCACTCACGCGGCCGCCCCTTTGACGGCCACCCGGAGTTCTGCTCCAAAAACCGCGCCTCCTGCGTGGCCACCGGGGCCCTGCTCGACGACGCCGACCACGCAAAGCTGAGCGCAGCGGGTGGACAGAGGCCCGTCGTGCTGGATTCCCGCAACGGCGCTTAGCAGTCGCGACCTGAGACGATGCTGTTCGCCTGCCTGGGAACCGATGGAGCGCCGGCCAAACAGACCACCACCCGGGTGATTTGGCTGCCGCATGCACACGGTGCGCTACGCGGCACCATGACCGTGACTGTCGAAAGCAACGAATGCAGCCAGCAAGCCGCGACGACTAAATCCCGGTCGTGGCCGCGCACGTGGCCGAGGTGCTCCGGGGGTCGAGGTGCTCAGCCCGCCGAGCGACACTCCACGTGAGCCGGCACCGACGGCGCACCCCCGGCTGATTGCGGCCGCGCGCCGTGGCTCAGCCGAAACGCAGCGGCAAGTCCTTGAGCGCGAAAGTCTTACTAGGGAACTTGATTTCGGGCTGGTAGCCAGGCGCCAGTTCAAATTCAGGGATTCTCTTAAGCCATTCGTCGACGATCACGGTCAGCTCCATGCGCGCCAGATGAGAACCCAGGCAGCGGTGCGGTCCGCCGCCAAATCCCCAGTGCCGGTGCACCTTACCGTCCATAGTGAGTTCGTCGGTGGACATCGCATCGCTGCCGTCCCGGTTGACCAAGGCCATGCACAAGAACACTGATGAGCCCGCGGGCAACGTCATGCCACCGACGACGACGGTCTCGGTAAGTACCCGGGGCGCCACCGGCGCTGACGGCTCCAAGCGCACGATCTCTTCGATGAAGACCCTGATCTGCCTTGGGTTATCGCGGAGCTGTGCGCGCAACGGCGGTCTGCGCGCCAACTCCAGCAGGGAAAAGCCGATCGCCGCGGTCACAGTGTCCAGCCCCGCCAGGATCAGCAGATGGCTCATGCCCAGCAGCTCGAGATCCGAGAAGTTGCCTTCGCTTTGCATCACCGTAGACAACATGTCCGAGCCCGGATTTTCCCGGCGGTATTGGATCGCGTCCGTCAGGTATTGGTACAGCTCGCGCGCCGCCGGGGCGACGTCCGCCGTAGTGGCATAGGGGTTGTCGGAGAGCACGGCGTTTTTCCAGGCGATCAGGCGGTCCCGGTCCTCCAACGGCAGACCGTAGAGGTCCAGGAACACCTGGTAGGGGTACGTCCTCGCCAGGTCTTTCATCACCTCGCATTCGCCGCGGCTGGCGATGGCGTCGATCATGTCGGCGGCGTGGCGAACCAGCACTGGTCGCGACTTACGCAATCCGTGCGGGCTGAAAAACGGCTGCAGGATTTTGCGGTACCGAGTGTGCTCGGGCGGGTCGAACGCCAACGGGATCACCGGGATCGGGCTTCCCGGTGGTTGAAGCGCTAATCGAGCAGAAAAAACATTGGGACTGCGCAACGCTGCCAGCACGTCCTCACGGCGGGTGAGGTAGTAGTAGCCGTTCATGAACACCACCGGTCCGGCATCGCGCAAAACCTTCCACCCGGCGCCACGATCAGCGGTCATCGGCAGGGTGGAGTATTCAAGCCGCGGAAGGTGAAAGCCGGCGCTGTACAGGCTTTCATCAGTGGTGCTCATGTACGTGATCTTTCGTTGTCGGTGCGTTCGTTTTCGCCGGCGCCGTGGCGGGCGGGCGACAGTGGACATGGTATGCGGCCCGCCGTGGTTCGGTCGCGTCGTCGCCGCGCTAGCGGGTGCCGAATTGAGCGACGATGTTCGACGTGTCTTTTAGAATCGGCATTGTGAAGGTTCGTGTCGAGCAGTCGAGGTGCGTTGGTCACGCCCAGTGCTATGCGGTTGACCCCGAGATTTTCCCGATCGATGATTCTGGCTACTCCACCCTCGAAGAACACGAGGTTGCGCCGGAGGACGCGCAGGTAACTCGTGACGGGGTGGCGTCCTGTCCGGAGATGGCGCTGATCCTGGACGAGGATTGACTGGAAGCCAGCCTAGTTCACGCCGGCTAACGGTCACCGTCTGGCACGGAGTGCGGGAACCGCCCTTGCAATGCCCGCAGCAGACCATGGACTTCGTCGATGCGAGCGCGTATCTCCAGCTCTCCAGACGGCCGGGAATCGTCAGGCTCGGGTTGCTGATGCTGATTTCCGGCCATGCGATGCGCAAGCTCCTGTAGTTCGGCGCACTCGGCCTGTAGAAGCCGCTCAAACACTCGCGCCTGAGCTATCTCGGCAGGCTGAGCGGGGCGGCGCGGCAAAACGCTTGCTGCACCGAACGCCGGCGAACCGGTAATGGTCCTCGGGAGCGTGCGGGCGGCGTGTCGGGGTCTCCGTGACAAAGCCAGCGAACCGGATGCCTCAGCGTGTTCCGCCACGTATCCCTCCTGCCCTAGCCCCCGATCGTTCATCTACCGGAAACCTACGCCACTGCTCTCACATGCTTCCAGATACGCCCCAACTGTTCATATTCGAGCCATGATTGCGACGTCCGCGATTTACCTCGCGTCGAGGGTGACGGGCGCGGCTTGCGCTTTGGGCGAGCACAACACTCCTGGGGTGCCACACCGCGACGTGACACCCCAGGTGGTGTGAAGCTAATCGGCTTTTAGCCGGCTGACGGTGGGCGGGGCATCACCGTGGGTTTGAACCCATAGCGTGGGCCAAAGCCGTTGCCGAGGCCGGCTCTTGTACCGGCCAGCGGCATACCGCCGAGCAGGTTCCCGTTACCGGCGGCCTCCGGGGCAGCGCTGACGCTGCTGACCAGCTGGACGCCGTGTGGGGCCGCCGGCGGAGTTGCACCGGCCCACGACGCCGGCACCGCCAGTTTGCCGACCGCACCGGCGCCGCCCGAAATCGCGGACATTGGATGCGCGGCAGCACCAGCACCACCGCCCAGCGCGGCTCCGAGGCCACCCAGGCCGCCGGGTGGGATGGCAGCAGCGGCTGGGGCAGCCCCGCCCAGCATTCCCGCGCTCTTCGCCATCTGAACGCCGAAGTTGCCCATACCGACGCTGAAGTAAGGCAGACCCTCAGTGTTGTAGTACAAGCTGGCGTACGGCGAGTAGTTGCTGACCAACGCCGACAGCGACGTGGGCAATACGGTCGTTCCGAAGATTAAGCCGTAAAGCGTTTGAAGCGGCGTAGTGGTGGCCGCCGGGGTGGCCGCCGGCGTCGCAAGGCTTTGCAGCGAATTCGGCATTGACGAGGTCAGCTCCTGCAGAATCGTCTGCGAGCTGGTCGCCGCCGACGTTCCGGTGGCCTGGCTGACCGCGGCAGCCTGAGTGGCCGTCCCCGCGGGGTTCGTGGTCGCCGCCGGCGAGGCAAACGGCGTCACCTGAGCGGCCGAGGCCGACTGGCCTGCGTAGCTGTACATGGCCGCGGAGTCTTGGGCCCACATCTCGCTGTACTGCGCTTCGAGCTGCGCGATCAACGGGGTGTACTGACCGAAGACGTTGGCCTGTATCGCCGAGGCGGTCTGAGCGCGGTTGGCCGCGATGAGCGGCGGCGCCACCGTTGCCGCGAACGCCTGCTCGTAGGCGGCAGTAGCTGCCTGGGCATGCGTCGCGGCCTGCTCAGCCTGTGCGGCCGTCTCCTGCAGCCAGGCGATGTACGGCTGCGCCGCACTGGCCATCGCCGCCGAGGCCGGTCCGTTCCACTCGTCACTGGAAAGTTGCGTGATCGTCGTCTCGTAACCTTGCGCGGCCGATTGCAGCTCGGCGGCAAGCCCGTTCCAGGCCGATGCGGCAGCCTGCAACGACGACGCGCCCGGGCCCGTGTACATCCGGGCCGAGTTGATCTCAGGCGTTAACGCCCCGAAATCCACCATCTGGAAGCCTCCCTAGCAAGCCGCAGCCGCGTTGGCGGCCTCGGTGGCGGCGTACGAACCGGCGCTGGTGCCCAACGTGTTCACGAACATTTCGTGGATCGCCGCGGCCTGGGCGCTGACCGCTTGGTACAGCTGGGCGTGCGCGACGAACTGAGCCGCCGTCAGCGCCGAAACCTCGTCGGCGGCAGCGGGAACCACTCCTGTGGTCGGGGCCGCCGCGGAAGCGTTCTGGGCATTCAGTCCCGAGCCGATCCCCTGCAGGTTGGTGGCCGCTGCCGATAATGCTTCCGGCTGTGTGGTCACGAACGACATCCGGTTTCCTCCTTAATAACCGTGCGCATCTACGACCTTGAGCAAGGTCGTTCGTCTGGAAGGTTAGATGGTCACGCCCGAATAACGCGGCTGCCGACCTAACTGTTCATGCCCGGACGGCGAGTATTCACCCCCCGATATCGGCCGTTCATCCCGAGTTCGACAAACCTTCCACCTGCAGTAACGCTTCGATTCGACCGGCCACTGGAACGCAGTGTGGGCCCGGCCGCTCGATTGCCGTCTCGGCTGCCGCGTAATTAAACCTGGTCGTGCTGAAGATCGTCGGAGCGGGCTTTCGCCACAAATACTTTCGGTACGCCGCGCGGGGCAGGCTGCCATTCGGTCCGGCGGGAGGACGTCAAGCGGCTCAAAGACCTCGAGCGTGAAAACGCCACGCTCAAGCGGTTTTTGGCTGATGCGGAATTGGAGAAAGTCGCGCTCAAGGAGATCGCGAATGGAAACATCTCGGCCCGGAACGCCGGCTGCCAGCCGTTCGTCACCTGCAGCGCGGCTGGGGGTCAGCGAGCAGTTCGCCTGCCGCGTCACCGGGCAACATCGAGCCACCCAACGCCACGAGCCTGTCACGGCCACCCCGCGCGATCCGGACGCGACGTTGCGGTCCTGGCTGCGCCACTAGGCCATGGACCATCCACGACCGGGGGTTTCGGCCCGCGTATCACAACGCCCGCGCAGAAGGCTGGGCAGTCAATCACGAGAAAATACAATGCCTTTGGCGCGAAGAAGGGCTTCGAGTGCCACAGCGCCGCCGGCACAAAGGCCACGGCAACTCCACCGCACCACCGACCGTAATCTCGGATGCACCCAATCGGGTGTGGGCGGTGGACTTCCAGTTCGACGTCACCACCGACGGGTGGCCGATCAAGATCGTCTCGATCGTCGATGAGCACACCGGTGAGTGTTTGGGCGGGATGGTCGAGCGCAGTATCACCGGTGAGCACCTGATCGGTGAACTCAGTCGCCTGGCGACTGAGCGTGACACCTTCCCGGCAGTGCTGCGGTGCGACAAGGGACTCGAATTGCCCTGCAATGACCGACTGGTCATCGGGTCAGGTCGGTCTGCACATCATTCCGCCCGCATAGCCGTGGCGCGCAACGGCTATGTCGAGTCGATCAACTCCCGCATCCGCGACGAGTGCCTCACCATCAACAGCTTCTGGTCAGTGGCCCAGGCCCGCGTGGTCACTGAACGACTCTCGTTTGCCGTGGACCAGTTTACGGGGTCCGGCCACGGCCACTGGGCGCCGCCGCACGGATCCGTACTCTGTTACCCCCCGGCGGGCGGCCGGGGCATCACGGCGTGCTTGACCCCGTATTTCACGACGTAGCCGCCGCCGCGGCGTCCAAGACCGGCTCCAAGACCGGCGTTGCCCGACATCGGAACACCGTTGAGCATCGCATTCGACTGCGGTCCGACAGGGCGTGCGGCGCTGACCAGGCGGGCCTCTTCCATCTCCGCGGGCGTCGCCCCGCGCCAACCGGCGGGCACCGACAGCCGCCCGAGAGTGCTGGCCTGGCCCACACTGGCCGACACCTGGCCCGCGAACGGCACCGGTGCGCCGCCAGGTGCCGGCGTCGGAATCACCGGTATTGGCGTAAACGGTGCGCCGCTTACGCCTGCGGTGCCTAGGCCAAATGCGCGGGGGTTGAACGTCTGCTGGCCAAGGCCAAAACCGAAGTTTGCTAGACCGACCGCGAAGTAGGCCTGGAGGACCTGCCTCATCGAGTTCAGGTTGGCGTTCGTCAGGCCCACGCCCCAACCGCCGCTGGGGAAGTTGCTGACGGTGTTCTGTAAGAGTTGCGTGAGCCAAGGGATCACCGTGGTCGGGGGCGAGGCCGCGGGCAGCGCAGTGGTCGCGGTCGTCTGAGTGGTCATGGCGGGCGCCGACGACACCGCGTTCTGCACCACCGTCGCCGCTTGGCTGGCCGGCGTGGCAGCAGCGTTGGCCACCGCGTTGCTCGGGCTGCTCGTCCCGTCATCGCTGGTCGTCTGCGGGGGTTCCACGAACGGCGTCACCTGCATGGCAACCTGCGAGGCGCCCGCGTAGCCGTACATGGCAGCGGCGTCCTGCGCCCACATTTCGGCATACAGGGCTTCGGTCATCATGATCGCGGGGGTGTTCTGCCCGAGGAAGTTGGTGGCGACCAAGGCGGCCAGCAGTGCGCGGTTGGCCGCGACCGCCGGCGGCGGCACCGTCATCGCGAACGCCGCCTCGTATGCGGCGACGGCCGCGCGAGCCTGGTTGGCGGTCTCCTCGGCTTGCGCGCCGGTTGAGGTCAACCAGTTGATGTAGGGCGTGACGGCGGACATCATCGCCACCGACGTGGGACCTACCCACGAGTTGCTCGTCAACTCCGCTAGCGCGGCCCCATAACCATTGGCCGCAAAGCCCAACTCCGCGGCCAGGCTGTCCCAGGCCTCAGAGGCCGCCAACAGCGGCCCGGGTCCGGGACCCGAATACATCCGACCTGAATTGACCTCCGGCGGCAACAGCCCGAAATCAAGCACTAGAAACCTCCGTCAGCAAGCCAAGATTGCGTCTGCCCCGTCAACCGCCGCATGGAAGCGGCGGTGTGCGGTGTTGTGATGAACTGGTCAGCAATTGGCGGGTCCTGGTGGATGACCGCCCGATCGATATCGATGTGCGGAGCGCGGTATGTGGCCACAGACGAAATGCACTTTCTTTCCTCGGTAACCCTCAGCGTCAACAACATTGAGCGCCGATGCTCATCACTGAAAAGTCGCTGGTTGAGACATTAGATGGCCGCGCGGGCGATCCGCGACGACGATGCCGACTATTCATTCCTCATCAAGCAGTGTTCATCCCGAATAAACTGCTGTTCAGCCCGCGTTTGGTTTGCAGCCATCCGGCCGACCGTCGGCCCGGCGAACCGGGCCACCACGGCCTACCTTGCAGCCGGCGTAAAGGGGATCACGGTGGAATGGAGCTCAAACCGGAGCCCTCGCGTCCGGCCGTGTTGGCCACCGGCATCATCGACGGCATGCCCGAGTGCGCACTCGCCTGCGCAGCCGGTATGGCGCCGTGACGTCCGTCCCGCTGGCCGTGCCGGCGGCCTGCGGTGCCAGCCCGCCCGCGTCGATGGTTTGTGGCGGGTTGACGAACGGGGTCACTTGTGACGCCGTTGGCGGAGGCGCCGGCGTAGCGGTACACGACGGCGGCGTCCTGGGCCCCACATCTCGGCGTCGTAAGCCTCAGTTGCTGCGGTCGCCGGAGCGTTCTGCCCCAGGATATTCGTAGCGACGAGTGTCGCCAGCAGGCTCCGGTTGGCGACGATCAACGGCGGCGGAACTGCTGCGGCGAAGGCGGTTTCGTACGCGCTGGCCGCCGCTCTGGCTTGGTGGCGGTCTGCTGCGCCTGCTCGCCGGTAGCACCCAGCCAGGCCATATACGGTGCGGCGGCGGCGATCGACCTCGAACTGGGACCTGTCCACGGGTCCGCTGGTCAGGGTCCAGACGATCGAGCCGTAGTTTGCCGCCGCGGAACTCAGCTCCTCGGCCAGCGACTCCGGCGGGAGGCGGAGACGGGAGCGCGGTATCCCGCAAACGACGAAGGCCCCCCGTCCGAACGGGCAAGGGGGCCTTCGCTTGACGCGGTTATCGACGCAGGTCTGTGGCCGCAACCTGGACGAACACACCGGTGTCTTCGGCCATGAGCAGACCACGACCGCGTGGGAGCGGACCACCCTTCATCTTTCCGCGGATGAAGCCCTCGTCGGGGTCGGCGTCCATCACCAGCAACGGCGCGTTGGCCTGAGCCAGCGCCCGCAGCATCGGGTCGCTGCCCGCCGACGACCAGCCACCGAAGGTGCGGGTGACGATGACGTGCAGGCCGACGTCGGCCGCCCTGGTCACCCATGGGGCGGCCTTGTGCAGCGGTGAATCGAAGCCAGGCGGCAGCTGCTGCACATCGTCGATGATCAGGAAGATCTCCGGCCCGCTCCACCAGGACCGAGACAACAGCTCTTCGGCCGACAGGCCCGGTGGTGGCTCGCGCCGAGCCAGCACGGCGCCCAACTCGTCCATCATCGCCGCGACACCGTCGAGGTTGTAGGCGAACTTCTCGACGTAGTCGGCGCCCAGCACGGTCAACAGCTGACGCCGCGGGTCGACCAGCCACACCTGCGCCGAAGGCCTCGACGTCGGTTGCGCAATGCTGGCTCCCGGCTCGTACACCCGTCCGATCTCGGACATGATGGTGGCCAGCGTCGTGGTGCGGCCGCACTCGCGCCGACCCGTCACCATCAGGTGCGCGTTCTCGGCGAAGTTGAGATACACCGGCCGCAGGTCCAGTTCGTTGATGGCCCAAGCGATTCCGCCGGCGCCAACGTTCTGGCGACGGTCCGCTGCGGCCAGCGCCTGCACCTGCTCCAGCCCGAACCGGGCCGGCAGCCTGCGCACCGGCGGTGCGTGACCGGCCGCCACCCGGCTGACCGCCGCTGCGACGTTGTCGGACTCGAAAACCGTCTCCGGCGTGCTCGCCAGCGCGGGCCTGGCCACCAGCGTGTGCAGACCCGATTGCGGATCACCGTCCAGCCGCACGTAATTGACCGCGAGCATGCCGCGGCCCGGCTTGACCGGAACCTCCTTGGCGAACCGGGAGCGCACCAGCTTGGCATCCTCGACCGCAGCCAGCCGCAACTCGATCCGGGATCCGAAACCGCTGCGCACCGGTGGCCGCAGCTCAGATTCGCGGTCAGCCGTGACCACAACGTGCACCCCGAACGACGGACCCTGGTTGATGATCTGGTTCACCTGCTCGATCAGCACCTCGTTCTCTTCGGCCAGCGCCCGGTAGTTGTCGATCACCAGGTAGACATCGCCGAAGCCGTCGTTGGGCACGCTGCCGGGCTCCCCGCCGAACTTGCGCCGTCGGAACACATCCATCGAGGGCACGTCGTACTCGAGGAAGGTGCGCCTGCGCTCGCGGAGCAGCCCCAGCAGCTCGGCCACCGTGCGGCGAACACCGTAGGGGTCGGTTGGTCCGACGACCTCGCCGACGTGCGGCAGCCCCGCCACCGTCGTCACCGCGGTACTGCTGTAGGCCAGAACGTAGAACTGCACCTGCTCGGGTGTGTGGGTCAGCGCGGCCGAGCAAATCAGCGTCTGCAGCGCGGTGGTTTTGCCCGCGCCGCCGGCGCCGAGGATCAGCACATTGGAACCCGGCCCGGAGGTGTCCACCGTCCATGGTGGCTGGTCGTGCTTGAACGGCCGGTCGATGATCCCGATCGGGAACACCAGGTTCCGGGCTGTGCCGTATTCCTCCTGCCACGGCCGATCGAGGAACCGGTCTACCAAGGCTTCGATCGACACCGGCACGTCCAGCGGAGGCTGCCACAACCGGTACGGCTCGAAGTCGACTCGGCGCAGCTGATCGATGATCACCGTGCCGACTTTTGGCGTCCTGATCGCTTCCTCTTCTTCTTCTTCCTCTTCGGGCTTGCCGGCTCCATTGCCGCTGAACACCTCGCCGTTACCGCTGTGGCTGTCGCCGTTGGTCAAGGTATCGAAGTCATCCGGTCCGGTCACGCTGACCTCGATTGGTGTGAAGCCAGTGGTAAACAGTTGCGGCCGAATGTAATCGACGGAATGGGTCAGGATCGCGGGCCCATCGTCGTCGAGCGAAACGCCGCGACGGTAGTCACGCCACAGGAACTCGGCCTGGAAGCGAATGATCTCTTCGAGGCTCTTCCGGAAGTAGCCCAGCCCGGCCTGCGCGGGCAGGTTGACCGCGTTCGGCACGCCGGCCGCCTGTGCCGCGCCAGCGGTACGCGCTTTCAGCACCAACCGGTAACCCATATTCTCCATGAGCTTTTCGGCCCGGCTCTCGATGGTCTGGGAGGCCATCATCAAGTGGATCCAGTAGGCGCGACCCTGACGACCGATCGAGTCGAGAACGTCGACTGCGGTCGGCATGATCCGGAACCACTCGTAGAACTCGTCGATGACCACCACCAGCATCGGCAGCGGCGGCATGTCCTGACCGCGTGCCCGCATCCTGCCGCGCATCTCGTTGTATTCCTTGGCGTCGTCGACACCGGCGTTGTCGCAGACTGCCTTGCGCCGCGCGATTTCACCCCACAGCGAGTCCAGGAAGCGCTCCATCAGCGCCTGGTCTTCTTCGAGGTCGGTGATGATCCGCGACACGTGCGGCACGCCGGCGAACGGCTTGACCGCCGATCCACCCTTGAGGTCGGCCAACACGAACTGCAGCTCGTCTGGCGGATGCGCCAGCATCAGCGACTCGAGCACGGTACGCACCAGCGTCGACTTACCGGAACCGGTTGTCCCCGACATGACCCCGTGCGGGCCGTCGCCGCCTTCGTCGAGGGATTTCATGTCCAAGAACAGCAGCTCGCCGTTGTCGGAACGGTTGGCGAACGGTATCCGCAAACGAGACCGGCTGCTGAGCCCGTCGCGCCGGTTGCCCCATAACGAGTCGAAGTCGATCTCGTCGGGGTCCTCAATCCCGTAGTAGGACAGGATGTCTCGGGCACCGATATGAGTAACCCGCTGGCCGATTTCCTCGTAGGCCTCGGCCAACCGCCAGTGCGCCATGCGCTGCGCGAACTGCTCGGCCTCCGGCTCGGTCACCGCATCAGCAAGAGCAAAGAACCACCTGTTGTCATCGATCACCATCCAGGTGTCGCGGTCACGGGGCAGCGCTTCGATGACCCCGACGTCGTTGGTGAACCGCAGCACTCGCTCCGGGTTACCTGTCCACAACGCAGAGCCGGTCAAGTCGAAGAACGTGACACCGTCGACGCCGTCGACGCTGATCACGTATTCCCATTGCGGGTCGTCGACATCGGCGATGATCACGTGATGCGGTGTCGGTGTCTCAGCGGACGAGCTGGCGTGCCGCGGAATGAAAGACCCACGCCCGGCGAACAATTCGGCCTGGTCGGCGGCAAACTCACGGACCGACCCGTAGACCATCCGGGCATTGCCGGCAGCGTCGCGACGGCGCGGATCCCCGAAGTGCGGTAGCCACTTGACCCAATCCCATTTCGACATATCGGAACTGACAACGATCATCTGAATGTGGTCTGGCCCATGCGAGTACGCGAGCTGGCAGATGATCGCTCGCATTAGCCCCAGCACCTGCTCGCGGTTGCCGTCCAGCGCATACCAGGGCTCGACAAGCAGCGACACCATCTTGGGCAGGTTGTAAACCACGCTCTGGTAGCGCCCGAACTCCTGCAGCGCCTTACCGGTTACCGGCTCCAGTTCGATATCGGTTGGCATGTTCTGCGGCTCACCCCAGGTCACCTCCGGCCGGGTCATGCCCACTCCGACCCTGGCGACTCCGAAGTTGAGGTCCTTGCCGTCCGGCTTGCGTTCCCACATCCGGGACGATCCGACCGCCGCCGCCAGCGTCGTCGGCTCCGGGTAGAACCACCGGTAGTTGGCGTCCATGCTGTCGGCGGACTCGTTCGCGGTTTCGCGCAGCATGTCGAGCATCAACATGAACTGGGCGCGCATCGCGTCCAGCTTCGGCCGGCTCATCTGCTGCTGGCCACCGAAGCGACCACCGAACATCATCATCGCGACGCCGCCGATCATGAAGATCGGGAAGATCGAGCCGGCCCCCAGGAACATTCGTGAGCCGTTGGCGACGGTCATACCGACCATGCCGACCAGCAAGCCGACCACCAGGACGCCGACCACCACCAGCCACCACGGCTTGCCTTCGGGCGGCGGAACACTCAGCGGTGTCGGTAGGACAATGTTCTCCGGCCGAACCGCGGGTGCGCGCTCGGGCGTCGGGCGTGCGAATCCTTGTTTCACTTTGGTACCGCCAACTCTGCAGGGCTCATATCGGTCGGAAGGGTGTCATGACGCACCAGCGCATCGGTGCGCGAGAGCATGGGGCCTGGTGCCAGCAGCCGCAACGCCACCCAGGGCGCTGGGCTCGGCTGCGAAGTCAACCCCAAGGCCGAACGGGCGTCACGCGAGTTGTCCACGCCGAAACGCACACCGGAACTCGAGAGCCACCACAGCGATTCTGACGTGGCCGACCCCGGGTCGTTGCCGGTGACCTCGACCCAGTTGCCATAGCCGGGGCCGAAAAAGACCTTGTCGGCTTCGCGGCCCGAATTATCGGCCTTGACCAGCGATACCACTTTTTCAGAGTCGCTGGCCTGCACCGGAATCGTCGGCCCGGAGATGACCTGAACACGGGCACGCCCTTCACCGCCGGTCTTCTCCCACCACCAGCACGTCGCGGGATTGTCTCGGATGTCCACCGCGTTCAGCGGCCCATCGGGATAGGCCGACAAATCCAACCCGTTGACCACCGGCATTTTCGCTAACGACGCCGGAGCCACCACCACGGGCGCGTTGCCCGCCGGTGTACCGGCGTTCTGCAGGATCTGGGCGACGACCGAGGTCACGGTCTGTACACCATCGACCAGCACCACCGAATACTGTTGCGGGCCGCTGATTTGCGGTGTCACGATCACGGTTCCCACCGGTCCCGGTGCACCGGGAAATGCTGCTGGCTTCCCGGCGTCCGGCAGCTTAGGCACCGACAGCTCGGGGCCCACCGGCAAGGAGTCGAACAGTGCCCGGCTCATCGGTCGCGCATGGTCGACGTTCTCAGGCGTCAAACCCAACGGCAACAACACCGCTCGGTTCGATGCATCGATGCGCGACCGGCGGCTTTGCCGGATCACCCAGGTGTCGTTTGCGTAGCGCAGCACCACCGCGTCCGACCCGCTCAACACGTGCCGGCGACCCGACAGGTCGGGCGTCCCGTTGATCACGGTGACGGTCACCGGTGACGGCGCTCCCACCCCCGCCGTCGGCGTTACCGAATCGCATACCATCCACGACGACGACGCGGGGTTGGTCGGGGCGAATTCCGACGGCGCTCCGGGGATACCCACCAGCGGTCCGTGCGGCTGCTCGGCGATCTGACTCGACCGCACCTTGTGCGGGTTATCCGGCCGCCCGGCGATAAGCCTGGCCGACGCCAGATTCAGTGCCGGGTACAACTTGTCGCCGACCCGAACATAGAGTGCGCCGGAATCGCGGTCGGCGATGATCGGGGACTCGTTCAGCTGCCCCGACGGGTTGATGAACGACCAAAGCAGCGCTCCCAGGCAAATCACCGCCGCCGCCGACACCGACGCCACCACGGCCAGTGTTTGACGCCGGCCGGGCTCGACCTCCATCCGCACCCGCCAGCGAGTCAACGCCATGGCGGTGCGGCGCGCCAAGAACTGGTAACCGGTTACCTGAGTTCGGGTCGACAGTCCGAGGCCGTAGCCCGAACCGCCTTTCCCGCTGTCCGAATTAGCCATGTTCGATCACGCTCCGAGCCGACGGAAAGCCTGAATACTGCGTAGTCCCACGATTCACAGGAATAACCGTAGGGCACCCTAGGCCACCTCGCCACGCGAGCGTAAAGGCGCCGGGCTCGTTAGCGGCCGCGCCGGGAGTGGTCTGCGCCACAGTGTTGTCACCTGCCATCGGTAGTGGGGGAATTAAAGAAGTACCTCACTGGGCATGGTACGACGAAGAGCAAACCCAGCTCGCCGAAAAAGCGACGGTCAGGTGAAAAGTTGGATCGCATCGATGTCGGCCCACCAAGCAAGATGGCGGCATGACCCGTCGGCGACGATGCAGTGGGGGGCACCCCCAGCCGCGCAGCGGCGAGGGGGACGGAGCGATGAGGAGGATCGGCGCGCATGACTGAGCTGGCGCCGTCATTGGTCGAACTCGCCGGGCGGTTCGGGATCGCCACCGTCTACGACGACTGGACCGGTCGCCGGCTCAGTGTTCCGGAAAGCACGCTGGTGGCCGTCCTCGCCGCGCTCGGCGTGACCGCCGCCACCGAGCCCGAGCGCAGCACCGCGCTGACCGGTCACGATCGCGCATACTGGTCGCGTCCGGTGCCGGCGACCATCGTCGGCCGAGCCGGTACCCCGACGTCGTTCTGGGTGCATGTGACCCACGGTCATCCCGCCGAGGTGTGGTTGCAGCTCGAGGACGGTACGGTCCGCACCGGGATACGCCAGGTCGACAACTTCACCACGCCGTTTGACCTCGACGGGCGTGCGGTCGGTGAGGCCAGCTTCGTGCTGCCCGACGATCTGCCACCCGGTTATCACCGGATGCATCTGCGTTCCGGGGATACGCACGCCAGCGCGGCACTGATCGTGACACCGGGCTGGCTGGGCTTGCCGGTGCGGCTGGGTGGTCGCCGGGCCTGGGGGCTGGCCACCCAGTTATATAGTGTCCGCTCCCGACAGTCCTGGGGCGTCGGCGACCTCACCGATCTCACCGACCTTGCGGTCTGGTCGGCCTCCGCGCACGGCGCCGGCTATCTGCTGGTCAATCCGCTGCACGCGGCGGCGCCGACCGAGCCGATGGAGCCGTCGCCGTACCTGCCGACATCGCGGCGCTTCGTCAACCCGCTTTATCTGCGCGTCGAGGCGATCCCGGAATTCGCTTACCTGCGTAAGCGTCGTCGGGTGTGGCGGCTACGCGACGACGTGCAGCGCCACGCAGACCCGCCAGACGCCATCGACCGCGACACCGCATGGGCAGCCAAGCGGGCGGCCTTGGAACTGGTCTATCGGGTCCCACGTACGGCGGGTCGCGAACTGGCATATGTCGCGTTCTGCGCTCGTGAGGGTGCTGCCCTCGACGATTTCGCCACCTGGTGTGCACTGGCCGAGAAATACGGCGGCGATTGGCATCAGTGGCCCGAATCGTTGCAGCATCCCGGCGCCGACGGCGTCGCCGAGTTTGTCGCCGAGCAGTCGGGGGCCGTGGATTTCCACCGCTGGTTGCAATGGCAACTCGACGAGCAACTCGCCGCCGCGCAATCACGAGCGGTGGCGGCGGGGATGTCGCTGGGCATCATGCACGACCTCGCCGTCGGCGTGCACCCCAACGGTGCTGACTCCTGGGCGTTGCAGGATGTGTTGGCGCTCGGGGTCAACGCCGGTGCGCCGCCGGATGAGTTCAACCAGTTAGGTCAGGACTGGTCGCAGCCACCGTGGCGCCCGGACCGGCTCGAAGAGCAGGAGTACGAACCGTTCCGTGCACTGATCCGCTCCGTGCTGCGGCACGCCGGCGGGGTGCGCATCGACCACATCATCGGGTTGTTCCGGCTGTGGTGGATTCCCCAGGGCGAAGCGCCCACCCAGGGCACCTATATCCGCTACGACCACGAAGCGATGATCGGCATCGTGGCGCTGGAGGCACAGCGCGCGGCGGCCGTGGTCGTCGGCGAGGATCTCGGCACCGTCGAGCCGTGGGTACGCGACTACCTGCGGGCCCGCGGTGTACTGGGCACGTCGATTCTGTGGTTCGAGCTCGACCGTGACGGTGATGGCGGCCCGCTGCGTGCCGAGCGCTGGCGAGAATACTGCCTGTCGTCGGTAACCACCCACGACCTGCCGCCGACGGCCGGTTACCTGGCCGGGGAGCATGTCCGCCTGCGGGAGTCGCTGGGCCTGTTGACGCGACCCTTCGAGGAGGAGCTGGCAGCTGCGGAAACCGAACGGGCAGCCTGGATCGCCGAGTTGCGCCGCGTCGGCCTGCTTTCGCAAGAAGGCGACGTGGCGAACAACCCAGCGCAGATAGTGCTCGCCCTCTACCAGTACCTGGGCCGAACTCCGTCGCGTCTACTGGGAGTCTCGTTGACCGACGCGGTCGGAGATCGGCGCACCCAGAACCAGCCGGGCACCACCGACGAGTATCCCAACTGGCGGATTCCGTTGAGCGGCCCCGATGGTCAGCCGGTGATGCTCGAGGACGTGTTCAGCGATCCGAAGGCAATCGCGCTGGCCGAGGCAATGCGCGCTGAGACGGCCGTCACGCCCACCGAGACTAGCTGTTAGTTTCTTTCTGCGATGAGCGTCTTGAAGTACGGCGTGGTCGCTCCGGTTGCCGCCGGGGTCACCGCAGACCCGCGTTGGATGACGGCTTTCGCACGCCATCTCGAGGCGTGCGGCTTCGAATCGGTTAGTGTCGTCGAGCACGCCGTTTTGGCCACCCAGTACGACAGCGTCTACCCCTATGACAGCTCAGGGCGCGTCGAATTAGCGGCCGACTGCCCGGTCCCCGATCCGCTTGACCTGCTGTCGTTTTTGGCCGGCCATACCGATCGGCTCGGGTTGGCCACCGGGGTGCTGGTGTTGCCCAACCACCATCCGGTCGTACTGGCCAAACGAGCGGCGACCGTTGATGTGCTGTCGGGCGGCAGGCTTCGGCTGTGTGTCGGTGTCGGCTGGCTGCGGGAAGAGATCGAGGCGTGCGGCACCGACTTCGGAAGTCGCGGACGGCGCGCCGACGAACAGTTGGCCGTGCTGCGGGCGCTCTGGGAGGACCGACCACAGGGCGTCTCCCATCATGGCGAGTTCTTTCAGTTCGATAACGTCGTCTGCAGCCCGAAACCCGTTGCTGGTAAATACCTTCCGGTACACATCGCCGGTCACAGCAAGGCCGCCGCTCGACGGGCCGGACGCTTCGGTGACGGCTTTCAGCCTTTGGGGGTGACCGGTGCTCAGCTGGACGGCCTGCTGGGGCTGATGCGCGACGAGGCTGCGGCGGCTGGACGCGACCCGGCCGATATCGAAGTCTCGCTGGGACATTCGGTCACCAAGGTCGATGTCGAACGCGCCGAGAAGCTCGCAGCCCAGGGCGCCGACCGGCTGGTGCTGGCCATGCCTCCGATCACCGACCTCGAGCAGGCCAAGGACGTGCTGTCGGCCTGCGCACAACGACTTTCACTGTCGACGTGATGCTCGGCGCGACGGACCGAGCCGCTCTCACCGATTTGGTGCACCGGTACGCCGCTGGTGTCGATGACCGGCAATTCGATTCTGTCGCAGAGCTTTTCACGGAGACGGCTGAGCTGATGCTGCCGGAACCGCCTGCCGCGCTAAACCCCGTCCACCGGCATTGCGGTCGTGCCGCGATCCGCACGGCGATAGCCGCTGTGGCCGCCACCATCCGCACCGAACACGCGATCGTGGGCGAGGTGTTCGACGCCGGCCCGCAACCCGACAGTGCCTGCGGGCGCATCGCCTGCGTGGCGCATCACTGGAGCCACCACGGAGATCAGCTGACCGATGTGGTTTGGCATTTGCGCTACGACGATGACTACCGGCGGACCGACGCCGGATGGCGGATCGCCCACCGCACGTTGACGATCAACGCCATCGAGACCCGCCCGGTGCGCCGGGTGCGGTCCGACGAGCCATCGGGGTGAGGCGCCGGTTAGGCTTCGCGTCCCTGGCGGGCGGTGTGCTCCAAGAGTTCGGCGGCCCTGGCCAGGCTTTCGGCGGGTTTGGTCATATAGGTGGCGACCTCGCGGGCTCGGGTGGCGAAGTGCGGAGTGAGGATTAGCTGCAGATCCGCGACCAGCGATTCCAGGCTGGTTTGCGAAAAGGGCCGTCCAAAGCCGGCTTCGAGTCGTTGTACGCCAGCTGCCCACATCGGCTGATCGAGCCAGAGCCACAGGATCAAGGTGGGGATTCCCGCGCGCAGGCCTGCGGCCGTGGTGCCAGCGCCGCCGTGGTGAACGACCGCGCGGCAGGCCGGGAAGATGGCCTCGTGGTTGACTGCGGGCACAACCTTGACGTGGTCGAAATGCTCGACGTGGGTGAAGTCGTTGGGCCCCGAGCAGATCAACAATCGCTCGCCTAACTGGGCGCAGGCCGCGCTGACCTTGGCGATCGTCCCAGCGGGAGAGTTGATCGGTGTACTGCCAAGGCCGAAGTAAATCGGCGGCGTTCCCGCAGCAATCCAGGACATCACCTCCTGGTCGGCCTCCGCCGGCAACTCCAATGTGAGAGCCCCGACGAAGGGCCGTCGCCCACCCTGTTCCACCAATTCGGTTGCCGGCGCTGGCAAGCAGAGCTCGTCGTAGGCCTGGATGTCCAGTGATCGCACCGACGGTGCGGCTGCCTCCGGCAAGCCCAGTGCCTGGCGTTGAGCGTCTTCCGCGATCTTCGTCATGCGCGAGAACAGCCAGTCCGATGACCAAAACCGCACCGGGAAGGGGTGCAGCGCAACCGCGGGAATGCCGTAGTACTCAGCTACATTGGCGGCCAGTCCCTGCTCGTTGAAGCCCGCCAAGACCAGGTCGGCTCCATTTGCCAGCGACGTCAGCGTCGCGCCCTTGTCAAGCTTGACCTGGGTTACATGCTCGATAACTTCGGGCACTACGCTGATCGGATTTTGCATCTTCGGAGCTATATTGCGGACCAAACCCGAGCCCGGGTTCATCTCCTCGCGCGAGTCCGGCCCGTAGGCGACGCCAGCAAGCCCCGCCGACTCGATGAAGCCAAGCATGTTGGGTGGGACCGCCATGCGCACGTCGTGACCTCGGCGCAGCAACTCCCGACCGACCGCGGCACAGGGCTCGACATCGCCGCGACCGCCGTAGCCGGCCACCACAAATTTCATCGGCGGAGCCTAACTCGTGGTGATGTCCACACGTCCAAGTGCGCAAAGGGGCCATGTCGGCACCGCTCGACACACAACCGTACGGCAACGGTCTTCTCGATTGCGAGGCGCAACCGTTCGGTGGTCAGCCAAAGCGCCCGTGCCGCGCGTTGTCTTCCAGGAGATCAACTGCGCTGGCAAGGCTTTCGGCCGGTTTGGTCATCTGGGCGGCCACCTCGCGGGCTCGAGTCAGGCAACGCGGGGCCAGAACGTGGCGGAGGTCAGCGACCAGTGTTTTCAGGGTGCTTTCCAAAAAGCTCCGGCCAAAGCCGACTCCCAGTTGTTTGACCACGGCTGCCCAGATCGGCTGATCTTCGAGCAGGACTGAAAAGAGGACCAACGTGGCAATTCCGGCCCGCAGGGCTGCGGCCGTGGTGCCGGCGCCCCCGTGATGGACGACCGCGCGGCACGCGGGAAAGATCGCCGAGTGGTTGACCGCGCCGACAATCTTGACGTGGTCGGCGTGCGGGATGTCAGTGAGGTCACCCGCGCCGGAACAAATCAACGCCCGCTCGCCCAACTGCGTGCAGGCCGCGCCGATCATGGCGACCGTGTGAGCCGGGTGCGCGAGGTAGACGTTGCTGCCAAAGCCGAAGTAGATCGGCGGCGTTCCCGCAGTGATCCACGACAAGGCCGCATCGTCGGCGTCCGTCGGCAACTCCAGCATCAGCGCCCCGACGAAGGGCCGTCGCCCAGCCTGCTCCCCCCATTTCGCTGCCACCCCGGGAAAGCAGAGTTCGTCGTAGGCCTGGATCTCTAGGGATACCGTCGAAGGTCCGGTTGCTTCCGGCAAGCTGAGTGCTCGACGTTGGGCGGCTTCCGCCTGCTTTGTTACCCGCCCGATCCAGTCATCTGGGCGCGAATGTTCTCGAGGGTAGAAGTGCAGCGCAGCCAGCGGAATGCCGTAATAATCAGCGACGTTGGCGGCGAGACCCTGCTCAGCGATGCCCGTCAACATCAGGTCGGCCCCGTCTGCGAGCGCCGTGAGAGTCGTGGAGCGCTCGGCCCATACCTGGCTGAAATGCTCGGCAACTTCGATCATCGCGCTGAGCGGACTCTGCATGTCGGGCATCACGTTCCCGGCCAAATCCGAGGTCGGGCTGATCTCCTTCCGCGAGTCTGGCCCGCAGGCGATCCCACTAAGGCCCGCCGATTCGATGAAGCCAAGCATCTCCGGTGGGACCGCCATGCGTACGTCGTGCCCGCGGCGCAGCAGCTCCACGGCGACGGCAGCGCACGGCTCGACATCGCCGCGACTTCCATTGGCTGCCATCACAAATTTCATTGGCGGAACCTAGCAGGGCGCTGCGGGTGATGGGAGGCTGCGGGCCGTCGCGTAGCGAGCATGACTTGGATCGTGTGATGCCAGAATGGGTATTCGTCAACCCTCTTCGACGGAACCTAACTCGCGGAGATGCCCACCCGTCCAAGCAGGAACGGTACTGCTCGACCGCCGTCCGTCCTCCTTTGACCTTTGCGCCACTGGTGATCAGAATTGAGCCCAAACCGGGGAGGAGGTCTCATGGTGCGACCACGCCGGTTCGAGCCGGAATACGACCCGGGCCCCGTGCAGATCCAGGCGCGCAAAGTCCACTTCGACGTCTCCGATGTCCCGCTGCACTGGATTCCCGGGCATCCGGTGGCCTCCAATTTCGCGAGCCTGCTCAAGATCGTGCTGCCTCCGATCGAGCGCTGGTTCGTCGCGGTTTTCAACGAGGCGCTGCGACTGGTCAACGATCCCAAACTGGCCGAGGACATGCGCGGATTCATCGGTCAGGAGGCAACGCACGCCGAGGTCCACCAGCAGGTGCTCCACGACCTGATGGTGGCTCGCGGCGTCGACCCTAAGCCGCTGCTTGACCAGGTGGATTTCATCTTTTCCCGCACGCTGGCGCCCAGCACCTCTCCCGACCCGAAACGCCGGCTCAGTCACCTGTGCGACCGGCTGTGGCTCATCGCCGCGATCGAGCACTACACCGCGGTGCTCGGTGACTTCGTCCTCAATTGCCGCTGGGAGGATTACGGCGCCGATCCCACCATCGCCGACTTGTTCCGCTGGCACGGCAGCGAGGAAGTCGAACATCGCAACGTCGCCCATGACGTCGCCGCCTATTTCCACGACAGCTATCCCGACCGGATTCGGTCGATGCTGATGGCGGTGACTATGGTGTTCGTCTTTTTCCAGCGCGGCACCTGGTACCTGACGAAAGCCGACCCCGACATCGACATCGGCTGGTGGAAGATGCAGTGGCTGCGGGCGCTGGATTCCAAGCATGGGCTGCTTCCGACGTTCCGTAAACTGTTTGGCTCCAACACTTTGATGTACTTTCGGCCCGGCTTCTCACCGGAGGAGATGGGCTCGACGGCGCAGGCTGTGGCATATCTGGCTAGTTCCCCGGCGGCGCGCGCAGCACATCTTTGATGGGCGCCTTCGACGGGTTCCGGGAGGCGCCGCCAAGCGC
>NZ_JBKQTQ010000067.1:0-13836 GCF_052143115.1 Mycobacterium sp. | reverse complement strand
ACCTCCGATGGCGGGCATCAAGGAAGAAAACGCTGACTGCAAGCTGTGGCTGAACTACGTTGCGCAGTCGCCCGACGGGCTATTCCTGGTCTGCATAGCGCAGGCGGGCCAGACCTTCTGGACGCGGGGCGACACATAAAAGTTATTGCCTGACAAAAGCATTGTGCGGAATTGTTAACGGTAAGTCGACCGAACTCAGCAGTCCAGGTTCTGCGGCAACGACATACGGCACCGCGTTGAGAACTCGCATCGCGGTGGCGACCATCGCACCGGCCCCAGAGGTCATCCCCGCGACTCCGGCCCGGCGCGGATCCTTGAGCGTCGCCGCGAGCGTGCATTCGATGTCGGGATCACCCGCGATCACGACCCGGTAGGACAGATCGCCGATGCCGGTGGGCCAATCGGGCGCGACGTCGTGGGCCAGCCGGGTGACGTGTTCGATGACGATGGCCTCGCGGCCGTCCACCACGCCGATGGCCTGCATCCGTATTGCCCCGCACGTGCCCGCCTCCACGGTACCCATCGCGACGTTCAACGTCCGGTTCGTCATTGCGCGATCGAAGCTTTCGCGTACCTCTTGGACTTCCACCCCGAGCGCATCGGCGATCAATCGGATCTGCCCCTGCCATTCGCCGGCGATCGCGCCGGGAAAGCTGATCCATGGTTGATAGTCGGGGCGCTGACCGAAGCCCAGCGCGTTGCGCATGATGTCGAGAACTCCGTAGTCGTCGTACAACCCGATCTCGAACGCGTGAATCTTTTCGATCGACGACGACTGAGTCGACAGCGCCAGAGGCAAGTAGTCGGCGGCGAAGCCCGGCTCGATTCCCGATGCATAAAGCGAAGCGTGGCCCTGTTTGGCCGCCGCTACCAGTTGATCGCGCCACTGCGCGGGCTCGTAGGCGTGCGGATTGACCAGCCGCGTGGTGCTTGTCGTGACGACATTGATCCCGGCCTCGAGTAGCTTGACGTAGTCCGGGATGGCCAGCGCGTCGCGCTCGGGACCGCTGGCGGCGTAGATGACGCAGTCGGGTTTCAGGCCGATCAGCGCATCCGCGTCATTGGTGGCGGCAAGTCCGATCGGCTCACCGTTGGCGAGCTCGCCGGCGTCCTTTCCGACCTTCTCATCCGAGTGCACCCACACGCCGACGAGCACGATGTCGGGTCGACGTTGGATGGCGTGGATGGCGATCGATCCGATGCCGCCCGTCGCCCAGACCACCACGCGTAAAGGGCTGTTCGCCATTTCGATCCTCTCTTACTAAGTGCTGAGGCTACCTAATTTTTGGTCCGTGATCGGGGTGGGTGGGCCAGACGCCTTCTTACCGAAAACATTGATATGTGGTATCGCGAACCTGGACAAAAGATCCAAAGAACAAATATTAGGTTGATAAGGTGCCCACACGCGGCGGTCCTCATACCGCCGGCCGGCACGAGAACAATGCGGGAGACGTGACCGATGTTCACGCTGAGGTTCGACATGCGAGCGCCCGATTGGGCCGCGCCCGCCACCGACCTGTATGCCGCGGCCATCGACATGTGCGCCTGGGCGGAGACCCGTGGTGCGATCCTCACCGTCCTGTCCGAGCACCATGGCGCCGACGACGGCCATCTGCCGACCCCGCTGATCTTGGCCTCGGCGATCGCCGCCAGAACCAAGCAGATGGCGATTCTCCTTGCCGCGGTGCCGATTCCACTCTGGGATCCGATACGGCTGGCCGAGGAGATGACGGTCTTGGATCTCATCAGCAGAGGCCGCGTGTCGTATGTCTTTGGTGTCGGTCATCGCAGCGAGGAGTACGACCATTTCGGCTTGGACATCACCAGGCGTGGCCGAGTCGCCGACGAGATGCTGGCCGTGCTCGGCCGTCTGGTGCGAGGCGAACCTGTCGAGTATCACGGCCGCCGGGTTCGCGTCACCCCGTCGTGCGGGTCGGCGACGGGACCGCTGATGATGATCGCCGGCGGCAGCAAGGCGGCCGCTCGGCGCGCCGCCACGCACGGCCTCGGGTTCATCTCGCAGACCGATTCCCCGGATCTGCGGGAGTACTACGAATCGCAATGCCGGGCCGCCGGGCACGAGCCCGGCATCGTTCAGTTTCCGGTACCAGGCACTCCCACAACGGTTTTCGTCGCCGACGATGTAGATCGTGCGTGGGAGGTGCTGGGACCGCACCTGGTGCACGACGCCGTGACCGCCGCGTCGTACCGCCCGCACGACGACTCGGTGGGCAGCATCACTCGTGCCGACAACGTGACGGCCCTGCGGGAAGAGGAAGGTCCCTACCGGATATTCACCCCGGATGAGGCAACAGACTACATCCGCAGCGGGCGACCGCTGCCATTGCACCCGCTGTGCGGCGGCATTCCGCCCGCGGCGGCGTGGCACCATCTGGAGCTTGCGGCCGCGGCGACCGCGCGGGCGCGGTCCGAGTAGAGGAGAACGTCTGTGCCGTCTTCGGTGTCTGAACCCGCTCGTACCGTCGTATGGTCCACCGGGGGAGTCGGTGCGCACGCAATTGATGCGATCAGACGCCGCCCCGATATGAAACTGGTTGGCGTATGGGTGTATTCGCCGGACAAAGTTGGTAAGGACGCTGGCGAGTTGGCCGGTGGCGAACCGATCGGTGTGGCCGCAACCAACGACGCCGATGCGCTGATCGGGCTTGCGCCGGACTGCGTGGTCTATGCCGCGAGCGGACCCGAACGGGACGCGGCCGCGGTGCGCGACTACCTGCGGTTGCTGGAGGCCGGCATCAACGTCGTGTCGACGTCGTCGACCAGCCTGGTCTACCCGCCGTCGTACTTCGCCCCGGATTGGCGAAACCAACTCGAGGCGGCCGCCGCCGCCGGCCACGCGTCGTTGTATGTATCGGGCATCTTCCCCGGCTTCGCATCCGACCAGCTTGCGCTGCTGATGAGCACCCAGTCGAAGAACATTCGCAGCATCACGGCCAGCGAGGTCGCGCTGAATGACCACTACCCGGTCGCGGACGTGATGATGGACGGACTGGGCTTCGATCGGCCGATGGACTTCGAACCGATGATGAAGACACCGGGTTTCATCGAGATGGCTTGGAAAGCACCGATATACCTGATGGCACAAGGCCTCGGCGTCGAGGTGGAGGAGATGCGGAGTTCCTT
The DNA here is from genome assembly GCF_052143115.1 of Mycobacterium sp. Classification (GTDB taxonomy): domain Bacteria; phylum Actinomycetota; class Actinomycetes; order Mycobacteriales; family Mycobacteriaceae; genus Mycobacterium. Next base: position 10,692 of record NZ_JBKQTQ010000067.1, on the reverse strand, counting down.
CGATCGGCAACCGACCGATCGCGAGATCGAGGTGGCATTCGGCACCATCCCGGCAGGCACCTGCGGCGCCGTCCGCACCCGCGCCGCAGGCGTGGTCAACGGCCGGGAAGCGATCGTGATCGAACACGTCATCCGGATGGCGCGCGACGTCGCACCCGACTGGCCGCAGTCGGAGTTCGACGCGACCTACCGGGTCGACATCGTCGGCGATCCTGACATCCACTGCGAGATGGCGCTCGGCGAGGCCGAAGGCCACGGCGCGGGCCGGGCCGCCATGGCGTCCACGGCCATGCGCGTCGTCAACGCGATCCCGTATGTCATCGACGCGGCGCCTGGGCTGCTGAGCTCGTTGGACATCCCAATGACCCTGCCGCGGAACGCTTTTGACTGAGCAGTTCACGGAAGTGTGCTTACTTGGGCTGGTTCGGCACGCCTGGGAACATCTGGCCCGGCGGCGCGGCGGTCACCCAACCGCCCCACTTCGTAACCAGATGGGGCGCAAAGACGGCACCGTATAGAACGTTTCCGATGACGACGACGGCGACGATGGACAGAATCGACGATCCAAGTCGACTCTTCGACCGCTTATCGGCCCACATCTCGATGACATTTCGTCCTTGCGCGTCGGTGCGACCGAGGAGATAGGTGAAGACCATCATCTGAATACCCATCGCCAGCGAGTCGTAGAGCGGGTACTGGTGAGTCGTTCCCTCACGTATCGCCAGGCCGGGAATCACCCGGCCGTAATAGAAGACGCCGAGCTTGGCTCCGACAAACCCGTTGAAAAGAAGCGCCCAGCAGAAGCCGACGAGCAGGCCGACGGTCAATAGTGTTGTGGGCCTGCGCCAACCGAACTTCGCGCTCAACCATCGCCCCAGCCCGGCGCCTGTCACGGCCGGCAGCACGAAGTAGGAGATGTAGCCGACCGGGACGAACAGGGGTAATCCACCCCATGTCATGTTCAGCGGCCACCACGACGGCATGCGGGGAATAGCGGGCGGGAACTGCGCGTACATCGCCCAGTCGTAGGGCGCCTCGATCCACGAGAACGAGATGGCCGAAATGCAAAGCAGTAGCAGGGGATGGACGCGGCGCTGGCGAACGCTCAGATACACGCCGATCGCGGTGAACGTGATGCCCCCGACGAGCGCGAAGTCACTGGCCGCCTGCATCAACGGGGTCATCTGAGCACTCATTGGTCACGCCCTCGACGTGCTTCCGGGTCGAAGCGCAACACCAGCCCGAAGATCAGAATGATCAGCCCGAACAGCGTGCCAAGAATGATCACGGCGCCCATGTCCGCACTCCTTTCGATCCGCACTCGACGTTTAGGATAGTGCATACTATCCTAAAGTCTATGCCCCAGCGATCTGCTTCCAGGCAGAGCACGGGAGAAATGCCGGCTACGGCGATCCGCCGGCCGCGTGGCGAGCCGCGCAGACTCTTGCTCGACGCCGCCCGAACCCTATTCGGCCGCCGGGACTACCGCAGCACCACGACTCGTGAAATCGCCCAAGCGGCCGGCGTCACCGAACATCTGCTGTTCCGCAACTTCGGTTCGAAGGCGGCGCTGTTCCGCGAAGCCCTCGTCCTGCCGTTCACCAACTTCGTCGACGAATTCGGCCGGACCTGGCAGTCCGTCATCCCCGAGGAGACCGACGAGCAGGAGCTGACCCGGCTATTCGTAGGACAGCTCTACGACGTGTTCGTCAAACACCAGGGTCTGCTGGTGACGCTGATGGCATCGGAGGCGCTGAGCGAAGAGGAACTGGCTGATACCGGTATTGCCGACGTCAGGCGGGCACTCACGGTCCTCGGTCGAATCAGCGCCGAGGGCATGAACCTACGCGGGCTGCGGTCCGACCATCCCGACCTGCCGGCGCACTCAACGGTGGCGATGATCGCCGGCATGGCTGCGCTGCGGTCGACCTACTTCGGCACCAAGCCGCCGTCGAGGGAGGTGATCGTTGACGAACTCATCCAGGCAATCCTGCACGGCTTCCTGCACCGCAACGACTGAACAGCCAACGCTGCACTGGAAGGGACCCGACTGAAGATGACAGGCGCCAAAGCGGTCGAGTTGTATTACGACCCATACGATCCCGACATCGACGACAACCCATACCCGGTGTGGAAGCGGATGCGCGAAGAAGCGCCGTTGTACTACAACGAAAAGTACAACTTCTACGCGCTGAGTCGCTACGACGACGTGGCGCGCGAACTGCCTAATTGGCAGACGTACCGATCCGGCCGCGGCACCACCGCCGACATCTTGTTCAACAACATCGAGGTGCCGCCCGGCATTCTGCTTTTCGAGGATCCGCCCCTGCACGATCTGCACCGTCGCCTGCTGTCCCGGGTCTTCACGCCCCGGCGCATGCTCGCCGTCGAATCGCTGGTACGCGAATTCTGTACCGGGGAGCTGGACCCGCTTGTCGGTGCCGACGGCTTCGATTTCATCGCGGATCTGGGGGCGATGATGCCCATGCGGACCATCGGTTATCTGTTGGGCATCCCCGAAGAACATCAAGCGAGCATCCGAGATCGCAACGGCGCCTTCAACGACACAGCCAAACGGCGCGAGCCTGACGAAGTCAGTCAGAAGATATTCGAAGAAACCATCATGATGTTCGGCGAGTTCATCGAATGGCGAGCCGAGCATCCCTCCGACGACCTGATGACCGAGCTCCTGGCCGCCGAGATCGACGAACCCGACGGTACGCGGCGGCCGTTGTCACGGACCGAGGTGCTGGCGTATACCGCAATGATCGCCGGTGCCGGTAACGAAACGACCACCCGGCTCATCGGTTTCATGGGCCAGCTGCTGTCGGATCATCCGGATCAACGCCGCGAGCTCGCGGCCGACCCGTCCCTGATCCCGGGCGCGGTCGAGGAGTCACTGCGCTACGAGCCGCCATCGCCGGTGCAGGCCCGCTACGTCGCCCAGGATGCCGAGCATTACGGCCGCGTCGTACCGGAAGGGTCGTTCATGTTGCTGCTCAACGCTTCTGCCAACCGAGACGAACATCAGTTCCCAGATCCAGACCGCTTCGACATTCACCGTCGCGGCAGCCATCTGAGCTTCGGGCAGGGACTGCACTTCTGCCTCGGCTCGGCGCTGGCCCGGTTGGAAGCTCGGGTGGCCTTCGAAGAGGTACTCAAGCGCTGGCCGGACTGGGAAGTCGACTACGCCAACGCCGAACGCGCACACACCGCGAGCGTGCGCGGGTGGGCACGCTTGCCCGTCGTCACCGGATAAGGGAACGCAGTGTCGTACGAAAGCAGCGCCGAGCCAATCAAAATCGGTTACCTGATGGACTTTCTGCTGCCCGAGGTTTTCCGAAGACGTACTTCGAAGACCTGACGCAACCGGTCGACGGCCTGTCCAAGGGATCGGTCAAAGCGGTCATCGACGCCTCTGGCGCGCCGTGCGACGAGGGCCGTTTCAAAGTCCCCTGCATCACTGTGACGGGATCGGAGGAGGCACTCGGCGGATGGTTGTCCTCGTTCCCGATGGGTTCGCACATTGACGAGCCGATCTTCTGGTCCGCCCTGCTGGCCAAGGGCGGACATACCGAGGTCGGCGTGCTCAATGAGCAGCCCGGGTCGGTAGCGGTACGTGCGGTCCAGGTCCCGGGCTGATTCCAGCCCGCTGCGCGACGTCAGAACCGTATAGTCGGCGCAAGCCGCCCGGCGGCGAGGAACGGAGGCAACCCGTGAAGACCCCGAAGACCGTGGCAGTAGGCGTAGCGCTCACCGCAGCCGCGCTGGCTCTGGCGCCGAGCGCCGCAGCCGGGATGCTGATCGGCAACTACGAAGTCGAGACCACGCGGGATCCGGGTCACTCCTGGCTCTGGGAGGTCAGGAAGTGCCAGGTTGAGACTCCGGACTGCGTCCACGTGAACACCACACCGAGGCCCAACGGGCAAGCGGTGTCGTGGACCGGAGATGCACACCTCGCCAATGGTCGCTACACAATGGTCGTCGACACGACCGATGGTGTGCGCTGCACCGTGTACTTCCTGCCGTCGCACGACACCTATTCATGGGACGCGGCGACACTGAACGGCTCGGTGGACTCGACTTTCGACGCCGGCTGCGGCGGCGCACCGGGCGGGACCGTCTCGTATCCCTTCTCACTGGTGCGTTACTAGGACTGCGTCGCGTCCTCGCAGTGTGCGTCCAGGATCACTTGCTTGATGTCGGCCGTCCGGATCTTCTATCGCGACTGAGATCGATCCGCGCCTACGCTTGTGTCAGTTGGAAGCCCAACACCGTGGTAGCGCCGGTGTAATTCGATGGTGAACAAGACGATTGCTAGCCTCGCGAGAGCCTAGGCCTTGCGAGGTCGGCGGCGTTGGGTGTTCTCAACGCGAAGCGACAGGTTGCCGCGCCGCCGATGCCGCCGCTTGCGCCGGTGATGACGATCGTCCTACCCGGCACGGCTGGCTAACGCATGACAGCGGCGCAGTCGGTGCCGGTACTTAACGTCGCCGCAGTAAAGCTCAGGTGCAATTCGGACAGTCCGCGCAAGATATAGGTCGGCTCGTAGTTGTAGCGACGTTCGCGGGCCGGTCCGTGTTTGGTCTCGCTGATGTTGATTTCGGACATCCGATCTAGGAGGCGCTCGATCGAGACTCGGCCCTCGACCCGGGCCAGCGGTGCACCTGGACAGGAATGCACTCCGCGGGCGAACGCCATGTGTTCGCGGACGTTCTTGCGGTCGAGCTGGAACTCATGTGGATTGTCGAATCGGCGTGGATCACGGTTGGCGGCACCGGGTAACACCATCACGATGGTGCCGACGGGGATGTCTACCCCGCCGATGGTGGCCGGCCTGCGGGCCAGCCGGGAGTCACTTTTGACCGGACTCTCCATGCGCAGCGATTCTTCAATGAAGTTGGGAATCAGGCTGCGGTCATTGCGCAGCTTCTGCTGGATATCGCGTCGATCGCCGAGTGTCTGCAGCGCCGCGGAGAGCAGCTTGGCGGTGGTCTCCTGCCCGGCGGCGAAAAGAAAGGTCGCTGAACGACTTACTTCGATGACCTCGGGCGTGGATCCGTCGGGGTACTTCGCCGTCGCCAACGAGGTCAGCACGTCGTCGCGGGGACTGCTGCGCCGGTCTTCGATGTAGGAGCAGAACTTCTCGTCGAGCCACTCCAGCGGGTTGACGCCGACTGACTCGTGATCGAGCGCTCCCACCCGCGCGCCGGGGCGGTCCGCGCCTAGCACAGAGCGGAACTGCTTGTGGTCTTCTTCGGGGACACCAAGCAGGTCGGCGATCACCAAAGTTGCGAAGGGCTTTGAATACTCGGCGATGAACTCGCACTCGCCGTTGCCGAGGAACTCGTCGATCTGGCGATCGGCCAGCTGCCACATGAATTCCTCGTTCTCCTTCAACCGGCTGGGTGTCAGCAACCGGCTCAGGATCGAGCGTGCGCGAGTGTGGTCCGGAGGATCCATGGTGACCATGTGCTCGTTCATCGGGAACTGACCGCGGTGCTGCTCGATCAGCGGCGTGAGGTCCTCGCCCACCGGCTCGAATGGCAGCGGCGGGAACGGCCCCCCGAGCGCGACACAATTGGAAAACGTGTCGGGGTCTTTATAGACCGCATTGGCCTCTTCCCAGCCGGTGATCGCGACGACGTTGTGGTGGGGTAGCCGCAGCACTGGGTTTTGGCTGCGCAGGTAGTCGAAGTAGGGGTGCGGATCGGGAACCAGGGACGGGTCGGTGAAAAAGTCGATGGTTTCGAAGGTGGTCATGGTGTCACGCGCCTCCCGAGGCTGATTTACCCGTGGTTTCAGGGCGAGGCGTGGCGACGTCCTGATTCAAGATCGATAAAAGTGCTGAGCATCTGCTTAGCATGGCGCTAACTTCGTGGTCAAGGTCACGGCGTCGCGCGACGCTACGATCTTCCATGTTCAGCAAACGATCGGCAGGAGTTGGGAGCCAAGGCATGACTTCGGCGCGCAGAATCGGGGCACCCGACGCCAAGAACCGCGGCGTGCTGCTCGACGCCGCCGAACAGTTGATGCTCGAAGAGGGTTATGCCGCAGTGACTTCCCGTCGTGTCGCGGAGAAGGCGGCGCTGAAGCCGCAGCTTGTCCACTACTACTTCCGCACCATGGACGATCTGTTCTTGGCGGCGTTCCGCCGCCGCGCCGAAGAAGGCCTTGAGGTGCAAGCGCAGGTTTTGCAGGCGCGGCAACCATTGTGGGCGCTGTGGCGGTTCAGCACCGATCCGGCGGCAACCGCGATCACCATGGAATTCATCGCGCTGGCCAACCACCGCAAGGCGCTCAAAGCCGAGATTGCTTATTACGCGGAGCGTTTCCGCGAAGAGCAACAAAAGGCGCTGTCGACGGTTCTGCGGCGCTACGGCATCGACCCCGCCGAGGTGCCCGCGCTGGTGTGGTCGGTGCTGATGACGAGCGTTTCCCGAGTCCTGGTAATCGAGCAGGCCCTCGGCATGTCCGCCGGGCATGCCGAAACCGTCGAGTTCGTCGAGCGCTACCTCTACCGACTGGAGGGTGCCCCTGAGGGTCTTCCGGCTCACCAGCTACGCAGCGAACAGAGCACGCCCTTGGCGCCATCGTTCGAGACGACCACCGCCCCGTCGACCACGAGAGCACAGTGAAACTGCGGCGTGCCCGGTTCGGTGCCGACGCTGACTGTGACCATGGCGTAGTCGTTGGGATCCGACAGCATCACCACAGGTGAGACCCATGGGTGGCCCGGCGCGATATCGGCTTGGACGTTGGGAGTGAACTGGTACGGGTTGTGGCTGTAGTCGGAGAACTTTTGCGGCTGCTGATCCAGGTAATAGATGTCGGCATAGATGGGATTGGCTGACGTGACGACATACCTGACCGGATGCATGACCGGGTCATCCGCCCGTGACGGCGCGGCGAAGCCGTTAGCGGTCACCACCATCGCCAACGTTGCAGCCAGCATGGGCCTGCCGACTGTTTTCACGTCGCACCTCCTACCTTGGTGGCACGGTTCATCACCCGATCGGCGGCTCGCCAGTGCGCGTCGCCAACCCATAACCGCGCAAACGCTTTCACGGCTTCCTCGGGGGAGACCCCGTCGATGACACGCTTGATCTCGCCGGCGGGACGGGCCGAAAGTGCCCGCGCCACCCGTCGCCAGTCCTCGTCGAAGGTGGATCGCGGCAGCACCTGGTCGATCAGTCCGATTCGTTCGGCATCTGCGGCATCGAGCACGGTGCCGGTTCCGGCCAACAGCAGTGCCCTGCTCTTGCCGACCAATGCGGCCAACCGCTCGGCGCCGCCCCAGGCAGGCATGATCTCCAGGGCCACCTGATTGAAGCCGATCTTGATGTCGTCGGCGGCCAACCGGATGTCGGCGGCCACTGCGACCTCGGCCCCACCACCCAGGGCGTGACCATTCAGCGCGGCGATCACCGGCACGGGAAAGCTCGCCAGCCGGTCGCAGATCGATCGCATCCGCCAGGCCATCGCCGCCGCGTCTTCCTGGGTCCTGATCGCGCTGAGCTCTTTGAGGTCTCCGCCAGACACGAAGGCCCGATCACCGGCGCCGGTGATGGCGAGAGCGCTGGCTCCCTCGGCCGCATCGAGTGCCTTCTCCAACTGGTCCATAGTGTCCAGGGAGATGGCGTTGCGTGCGTGCGGCCGGTCGATGGTCAGCACGGCAAGACCCTGGTCGAACTCGACGTCCACCATGCGCCGCTTCCCATCGCGCGATATTGGCATTCTCCTCAGCGGAGAATAGCATCGCCCATTGAATCGACAGCCTTTTGCATGACCCTAACGTTTGCCGGTCGGAGCCTTGAGCCAATGCGCAATATTCCCGTTGAACTGGTCACCCGATATGAGGAAGCGGGCTGGTGGACCCGCGAGACCCTCGGGCAGGTGCTGGCCGCTGGGTTGCACGCCGCGCCGGACGCGCGGTTTCGGGTGTATTCGGACGTGCGGCCATGGTCGGGGACGTTCCGCGACGTCGAGCAAGTGGCCCGTCGGCTCGCGACCGGGCTGCGCGCCCACGGCGTCGGCGCGGGTGACGTGGTGGCGTTTCAGTTGCCGAATTGGATGGAGGCCGCCGCGACGTTCTGGGCGGCGGCGTTCCTGGGGGCGGAGCTGGTGCCGATCGTGCACTTCTACGGCCGCAAGGAGCTGGCGCACATCCTGGCCTCCGCCAAACCGCGCGTGTTCATCACCGCCGAGGAGTTCGGCCGGATGACCTATCAGCCCGATCTGTGTTCGGAGGTTCCGATCGTCGGGCTGGTCGGGCGTGACTTCGACGATCTGCTCGCCGACGAACCGATGGCCGGCGCGGTTGCCGCCGACCCGGCGGGACCCGCTTTGATCGCCTTCACCTCTGGGACGACCAGCGCGCCCAAGGGCGTCGTCCACAGCCATCGCAGCCTGGTCTGCGAGGCGCGTCAGCTCTCCGGCCAGATCCGGTCGATCGGCGATAATCAGCTGACCGCGACACCGGTCGGCCACTTCATCGGAATGCTTGCCGCTTTGCTGATCCCGGTCCTCAACGGCGGGTCGGTGCATCTGATCGACAACTGGGACCCGGGCGAGGTGCTGGCGTTGATGGACCGCGATGGCCTCACGCTGGGTGGCGGACCGCCCTACTTCGTCACCAGCCTGCTTGATCACCCCGATTGCACGCCCGCGCATCGGGCCCGGATCAAGACCCTCGGGCTGGGCGGGTCGACGGTGCTGGCGGCGGTGACCCGACGCCTCTCGGATATGGGCATCATCGTGTTCCGGTCCTACGGCAGCAGCGAGCACCCGTCGATCACCGGCTCAACCCTGGACGCGCCGGAGGACAAACGCCTGTTCACCGATGGCTGTCCGATGCCCGGCGTCGAGATCCGGTTGGCCGCCGACGGCGAGATTTTCAGCCGCGGCCCGGACCTGTTTCTCGGCTACACCGACGATGCGCTGACCGCGGCCGCCTTTGATGACGACGGCTGGTATCGCACCGGTGACGTTGGCGTGCTGGATGCCGATGGCTACCTGACCATCACCGACCGCAAGGCCGATGTGATCATCCGGGGCGGCGAGAACATCAGCGCCGTCGAAGTCGAAGAGGTGCTGCTGGGGATGCCCGGAATCGCCGAGGCGGTGGTGGTGGCTGCCCCCGATGCGGGCCTTGGCGAACGGGTCGCCGCCGTGCTGCGGCTCAAACCCGGGCATGTGTTGCCCACCGACGATGAGGTTCGGGCGCATTTCGCCGGCCAGGGGGTGGCTCGTCAGAAGTGGCCGGAAGTTTTGCTCGAAGTCAGCGACTATCCGCGCACGGCGAGCGGCAAAGTACAGAAGCGTCTGGTGCGTGCGAGCATTGCGGTAGCGTCTGGGTGAGAATACTATTCTCACAAACTGCGAAGGAGGATTTCATGGGGCAGTTGTCGCATCGGGAGGACGTTCCGTTCCCGCTCTTTGACGCGGATAATCACCTCTACGAACCGCCGGAGGCACTGACCAAGTTCCTGCCCAAGGAGTACAAGGACTTCGTCCAGTACGTTCAGGTCAACGGGCGCACCAAGATCGCGATCCGCGGGCAGATCAGCAATTACATTCCCAACCCGACCTTCGAGGTCGTCGCCCGGCCGGGTGCGTGGGAGGAATACTTCAAGTACGGCAACCCGGACGGCAAGACCAAGCGCGAGCTGTTCGGTGAACCGATGCGCGCGATCCCGGCGTTCTTCGAGCCCGGCCCGCGTCTGGAGCAGATGAACGAGCTGGGCCTGGACCGCACCCTGATGTTCCCGACCCTGGCCAGCCTGCTCGAGGAGCGGCTACGCGACGACCCGGTCGCCATCCACGTCCTGATCCATGGGCTGAACCAGTGGCTCGATGAGGTCTGGGGCTTCAACTACCAGAACCGGATCTTCACCACCCCGGTCATCACCCTGCCGATCGTGGAGAAGGCGATCGAGGAGCTGGAGTGGGCAGTCAAGCGCGGTGCGCGTTGCATCCTGGTCCGCCCGGCGCCGGTTCCCGGCTTTCGCGGTCCCCGGTCGTTCGCACTGCCCGAGTTCGACCCGTTCTGGGAGCGGGTCGTCGAGCACGACCTGCTGGTTGGCATGCACTCCAGCGACAGCGGCTACTCCCGGTACACCTCCGAGTGGGACGGTGCCGACCAAGAGATGCTGCCATTCCAAACCAATGCGATGGGCATCCTCAACGAGTGGCGGCCGATCCAGGACTCGGTGGGGTCGTGGGTGATCCACGGCGCGCTCTACCGCCATCCCAAGCTGAAGGTCGCGATCGTCGAGGCCGGTTCGAAGTGGATGTTGCCGCTGCTCGACGGCCTGGCGGAGGTCTACCGGAAAGCCCCGGAAGCCTTCCCGAGCGACCCCGTCGAGATGATCAAGAACCGAATCCACGTCAGCCCGTTCTTCGAGGACGGCATCGACGATCTGGTCAACCTCGTCGGTGTGGATCAGGTGCTGTACGGCTCGGACTGGCCGCACCCAGAAGGGCTGGCGGAGCCGACCTTCTACATCAACGCGCTGGCGCACCTGCCGGTCGAAGATCAGGCAAAGATCATGGGCGGCAACCTCGCTCGTCTCGTCACGGTGTGACAGGCCGGCCAAACTGGCAGACCATCCCTGAGATGGTCTTGAGCGCGGCGGACCGCTTCGGCGACGCGGAAGCGATTGTCGATGGTCCGCTGCGCTTCACCTTCGC